>QCSF01000004.1 GCA_003209195.1 Pelagibacteraceae bacterium AG-470-E16
CAAAAGAGGAGGAGTTATCAATTTATTTTCATGGAAATTGGTGTGATCTTTGTAGAGGTCCACATCTTCCTAGCCTGGGAAAAATTGGAAAGGCATTTAAGCTCATGAAAGTTGCAGGCGCTTACTGGAGAGGAGACTCCAATAATAAAATGCTTCAAAGAATATATGGAACCTGCTGGAGAACAAAAAAAGATTTAGATGATTATTTAAACAGAATTGAAGAAGCTGAAAAAAGAGATCATAGAAAACTTGGCAAGGTATTAGATCTTTTTCATTTTCAGGAAGAAAGTCCTGGGTCAGTTTTTTGGCACCAGAAAGGGTGGAGTTTATTTCAGCAATTAGTAAATTTTATGAGAGATAAACAAAACTTAGCTGGATATCTTGAAGTAAACACACCGGAAATGTTAGATAAAACATTATGGGAAAAATCTGGTCATTGGGATAAATTTCAGGAATACATGTATACAACTGATGTAGACGAAAGAACTTTCGCAATTAAGCCAATGAATTGTCCAGGTCACGTTCAAATATTTAATCAAGGTTTAAAAAGTTACAAAGATTTACCAATGAAGATTTCTGAATTTGGTAAGGTACATCGATATGAACCTTCAGGTGCTTTGCATGGCCTGATGAGAGTAAGAGCTTTTACACAAGACGATGCACATATTTTCTGTACTGAAGAGCAGATTACAGAAGAGTCTTTAAAAGTTACAAATCTTATTTTAGGTATTTATAAATCATTTGGATTCGAAAATGTAAAATTAAAATTCTCAGATCGTCCAGAAAAAAGAGTTGGTGAAGATAAAATTTGGGATAAGAGTGAAAAAGCTTTACTAGATGCTATTAAAGCCAGTAAATTAAAATATGATATAAATAAGGGTGAGGGAGCTTTTTATGGACCAAAAATAGAATTCGTTCTTGTCGATGCAATCGGTCGCGATTGGCAATGTGGTACACTTCAAGTAGATTTTAATTTACCGGAGAGACTTGGCGCAACTTATGTTACACAAGATGGTAAAAAAAAAACACCAGTCATGCTGCATAGAGCAATGTTTGGTTCTTTAGAACGTTTTATTGGTATCTTAATAGAGCATCACGCAGGAAAATTTCCTTTTTGGTTATCACCTGAACAGGTAGCAGTATTACCAATTAGTAGTGATCAAAATGATTACGCAATTAAAGTAAAGATGTTACTTGAAAAAAAAGGATTAAGGTCTATTATCGATACTAGAAATGAAAAGATTAACTATAAAATTCGAGAACATTCAATCTCGAAGATTCCTGTCTTAATGATTTGTGGAACAAAAGAAGTTAATAATGAATCAATCACTTTACGAAGACTCGGTCATGAAGAGCAACAAACAATTAGTCTTGAGGATGCAATCAATAAATTATCAGTAGAATCGCTTACACCAACTATTTAATGTTTCAAAATATACTCACCAATTAATGAAAGGTCCCAGAGTTAATAAAAAGATTCGTGTGTCTGAAGTTCAGCTTATCACGCATGACGGCGAAAATATTGGTATTGTTCCGATTGGTGAGGCTTTAGACAGAGCAAACGAGGTTGGTCTAGATTTAATTGAAGTTGCGCCTAAAGCAAAACCACCGGTATGTAAAATAATAGATTATGGAAAATATAAGTATGAAGTTCAAAAAAAAGCAAGTCAGGCCAAAAAAAAACAAAAAATTATTTCTCTAAAAGAACTTAAAATGAGACCCAGTACAGACAAACATGATTATGATTTTAAAATGAAAAATGCAAAAAAATTTATTTCAAAAGGTGACAAAGTTAAGTTTACAATTAGATTTAAAGGAAGAGAGATGGATTATATGAAAGCAGCTTATGATTTGGTAAACAAAATCATAAATGATACTAAGGATATTTCAAAAGTTGAGCAAAAAGCAAAACTTGAGGGTCGACAAATGACCCTTATTATACAACCAAATTAATAAATTATTGTTATTGTTATTATATACTATTTTAGTATAACCAGCCTCGTTATGGGTAAGTTAAAGACTAAAAGTTCAGCGAAAAAAAGATTTAGGATCACAGCGAAGGGCAAGGTGAAATCCGCTCAAGCTGGAAAAAGGCATGGCATGATCAAAAGAACTAACTCGCAAATTAGAAAACTTAGAGGAACGACAACTTTATCAAAACAAGACGCAAGAATAGTTAAGTCTTACATGCCCAACAGTTTGAGAGGATAAAATGGCTAGAGTAAAAAGAGGAAAAACAAGCAAAGCTAAACATAAAAAAGTCTTAAAATCTGCCAAAGGCTATTGGGGGAGAAGAAAGAATACCATTAAAGTTGCTAAGCAGGCTGTAGAAAAAGCTATGCAGTATGCTTACAGAGACAGAAGAAGAAATAAAAGGAATTTTAGATCTTTATGGATACAAAGAATCAATGCGGGAGTAAGAGCAGAGGGATTGACATACTCCAGATTTATAAATGGCCTGGTAAAATCAAAAATTAATATTGATAGAAAAGTGTTAGCGGATATCGCATATAATAACCCGGAGACTTTTAAATCTATTGTAAAAAAGGTACAATCGCATTTAAATTAAAATTTAAATGTTAGATCTTAAAAGATTATCTCGAGAGATAAATTCAAAAATTCAGGAGATTAATGACCGTGAGTCTTTAGAAGTTATTAAAACGAATTACCTCGGAAAAAAAGGTATAATTACTGAAGCATTTAAAATTTTGGGACAGATAGATCCGGAAAAAAGAAAAAGTTTTGCAGCAGAATTAAATTTAATTAAATCCGACTTATTGAATGATATTAATAATTTTCAATCAAAAATTAATTTTAAGGAGATAGAAACAAAATTAAAGTTAGAAACCGTGGATATTACATTACCAGTAAATGAGATTAGAAGAGGAAAAATTCACCCTGTATCTCAAGTAATAGACGAGTTGACATCCATATTTTCAGAAATTGGTTTTTCTGTTGCAGAGGGTCCTGATATAGAAAATGAGTTTAATAATTTTACAGCATTAAATACCCCAGAACATCATCCAGCAAGAGATATGCATGATACTTTTTATTTAGATGATGATAAAAAATTTCTATTAAGAACCCACACTTCTCCAGTGCAAATTAGAACAATGCTGAAAAATAAACCACCAATTAAAATAATTGCACCAGGAAGGACCTACAGATGTGACAGTGATATGACCCATACACCCATGTTTCATCAGTTAGAAGGATTGCATATTGGAGAAGAAGTAAACATGGGCCATTTAAAAGGTTGTTTAGAATTTTTTTTAAAAAAATTTTTTGAAGATGATAATTTAGAAATGAGGTTTAGACCGAGTCATTTTCCATTTACAGAACCAAGTGCCGAAGTAGACATAAGTTATAAACTCGAAAATAATAAAATTGTAGTTGGCAAGGGTGATAAATGGCTTGAGGTTTTGGGATGTGGAATGGTTCATCCAAATGTATTGAGAAATGTCAAAATAAATCCTAAGAAATTTCAAGGTTATGCATTTGGTCTAGGTATAGATCGATTAGCCATGTTAAAATATGGAATTACTGATCTCAGATCTTTTTTTAATGGTGATTTAAGGTGGTCAGAACATTATGGCTTTGATGCAAATGATGTTCCAACAAATTATAGAGGTTTAAGTAAATGAAACTCACAATCTCATGGTTAAAAAAACATTTAAGAACAAAAGCATCTTCAAAAGTTATAGAAAAAGCTTTAACAAATATCGGTCTTGAGGTTGAGCAGATAATTAAACTTGATGAAAATCTACAACTTTTCAAAATTGCAAAAATTTTAAAAACAGAAAAACATCCTAATGCTGATAAATTAAAAATATGCGAGATAGATATAGGTAATAAAAAGTTGAAAGTTGTCTGTGGAGCTGAGAATGCTAGATCTGGTCTTACAACAGTTTACGCACAACCAGGAGCGATAATACCAAAAAATAAGATGAAATTAGTTGTTGCAAAAATTAGAGGAGTTGAGTCAAACGGGATGTTATGTTCCGCGAGTGAACTAGGAGTTTCAGATGAAAGCGCAGGTATTATTGAAATTTTAAATAAAAAAATAGGGCAGAATTTTTTTAATAAAAGTGAAAGTGTATTTGATCTTTCTATAACCCCTAATCGTTCGGACTGCCTAGGTATAAGAGGTATAGCGAGAGATTTAAGCGCTTATGGTTTAGGGACGTTGAGTTTAGAAAAAAAAATTTTAGTAAAAGAACAATCGAGAAAAAAAATTAAAGTTGACATTAAAAAAAATTCTGGATGTTACTCTTTTGGCACTATCGTAATTGAAAATGTAAAAAATTGTGAAAGTCCAGGTTGGCTAAAAAAAGATATTGAATCATTAGGTCTAAAGTCGATTTCTGCGATTGTTGACGTTACAAATTACATTATGTTTGATTTGAATAGACCGATGCACGCGTATGATGCTGATAAAATAGAAGGAAATATTATAGTTCGTGAGTCAGAAAATAATGAATGTTTTGAGGCATTGGATGACAAAAAATACAATGTATTTTCATCTAGTTGTTTAATAACTGATAATAAAAAAATTTTAGGCCTTGGAGGTATTATAGGAGGTAAATCAAGTGCAATAAGTTTTAAAACAAAAAATATCATTTTAGAGGCAGCAGCATTTGATCCAGTCAAAATTGCAAAAGTTTCAAAGCATCTTGGTATTGTAACAGATGCCAAATATAGATTTGAAAGAGGAGTTGACCCAAATTCAATTACGATTGGTTTAAAAAACGCAGCTAAATTAATTCAAGAAATATGTGGTGGAAAAATTTCTAAGATAAATATTCATGGAAACAATAAATATAAAAAAAAGAGAGTAAAATTTTATTTAGATTATTTTAAAAAATTAATAGGATTTTCTATTAACGCAAAAGATTGTAAAAATATTTTAGAAAAACTTGGTTTTAAAATTAAGGTTTCAAAAAAGTTTCTTGATTTAGAAGTCCCAAGTTGGCGTCCAGATATTAATCAAGAAGCTGATATAGTAGAAGAAATTTTAAGAATAAAGGGCCTAGATAAAATTGAGTCCATAAAACCAGAAACTTTTAAAGCAAAGCCAACATTGAATTTTCATCAAAAATTGTTTCATATGGTTCAAAGGTCATTTGCAAGTCGAGGTTTTTTTGAGACAATTAGCTGGTCATTTACAAATAGTAAATATAATGAGTATTATGGTGATCAAGCCGCAAAAATTTCAAATCCAATTTCATCTGATCTAGATGTTTTACGAAGTTCGAATTTTGTAAATTTAATTATTCAGGCAAAGTCTAATTTAGATAGGTCGCATTTTAATTTACAAATGTTTGAAGTAGGTCCAATATTTAATAGTGATTTATCCCAAGAGATAATTGCATCTGGTATTTTGGTTGGAAAAAAAATAAATTCAACATGGACAGAAAGCGATAGAGATTTTAATATTTTCGACGCAAAAGAAAATCTAAATTATATATTAACTGATCTTGGACTATCACCTAATGAACTAGTTATTGAAAAAAGTGATAAAAATTATTATCATCCTGGGCAATCTGGAGATATTTTTTTAGGTGACAAAAAAGGTCCTAAAATTGGAAGTTTTGGAACGATACATCCAATAATTTTACAAAAAATGGATATACAAAACACTAATATTTACGGTCTTGAAGTTTATCTTGATAATTTTGTAGAACCGAAAAAACCACTTCGTATATCAAAAAAACAACTTTTAAGATCAGATTTTCAAAATGTTGAAAGAGATTTTGCTTTTATTTTAGATAAAAATGTCTTAGCCGCAGATTTAATATCAAATATAAAAAAAACTGATCCACTTATTAAATCAATTAAAGTATTTGATGTCTACGAGGGTGATAACATAGAAAAGGAAAAAAAATCTTTAGCATTAAAAGTTCTATTTGAGCCATCTGATAAAACCCTTACTGATAAAGAAATTGATATATTGTCAGAAAAAGTAATTTTAGCAGCAAAAAGTATTGGCGGTTCATTAAGATCTAAATGACAGATATTAGTTTAATAAGAAATTTCTCAATCGTAGCACACATAGATCATGGAAAATCAACTCTTGCTGATCGATTAATCCAGACTTGTGGCGGTTTGAGC
The DNA here is from genome assembly GCA_003209195.1 of Pelagibacteraceae bacterium AG-470-E16. GTDB lineage: Bacteria > Pseudomonadota > Alphaproteobacteria > Pelagibacterales > Pelagibacteraceae > HIMB114. The sequence goes on from QCSF01000004.1 coordinate 6,112, forward strand.
GATAGAGAAATGAAAGAGCAAGTTCTAGACTCGATGGATATTGAGAGAGAAAGAGGAATAACTATTAAAGCTCAAACTGTTAGGCTTAATTATAAACATTCTGATGGTAAAAATTATATTCTAAATATTATTGATACCCCGGGACATGTAGATTTTAGCTATGAAGTTAATAGATCATTGGCAGCTTGTGAAGGATCTTTATTAGTTGTCGATAGTACTCAAGGAGTGGAGGCGCAAACTTTAGCGAATGTTTATCAAGCTTTAGATAATAATCATGAAATTATAACAATTTTAAATAAATCTGATCTACCAGCATCAGAACCAGATAGAGTAAAAACGCAAATAGAGGAAGTAATTGGTGTGGATACTGATAAAGCAATATTGGCATCAGGAAAAACTGGAGAAGGTATTAATGAGATACTGTCAGCAATTATTAAGAATCTTCCTCATCCCAAAGGAGATGAAAATGAAAATCTAAAGGCTTTACTTGTTGACAGTTGGTATGACAGTTATCTGGGTGTGGTAATTTTAGTTAGAGTCATTAATGGCAAAATAAAGAAAAAAGATCAAATTATTATGATGTCTAATAATTCAAAACATGATGTTGAAAAAGTTGGGATTTTTACGCCGAAGGCTGTAGATGTAAATGAAATTGGTCCTGGTGAAATTGGTTTTATTGTGACTGGTATTAAAGATTTATCAGAGACTAAAGTTGGCGACACAATTACTGCGTTTAAAAATCCTACCAAAGAAGCATTACCTGGCTTTAAACCGAGTAAACCGGTGGTTTTTTGTGGATTTTTTCCAATTGATAGCGGTGATCACAGTTTACTTAAGGATAGTCTTGCAAAATTAAAATTAAATGACTCCAGTATTGAATATGAACCTGAAAATTCTACTGCTCTTGGTTTGGGGTTTAGATGCGGCTTTTTAGGATTGTTGCATTTAGAAATTGTGGTTCAAAGACTTGAGAGAGAATATGGAATTAGTTTAATTACAACAACACCAGGAGTTGTCTATAAACTTGAAACCAATGATGGTCATTCTGTTAATTTACAAAACCCTACCAATATGCCCGACGTCTCAAAAATTAAATCATTTAAAGAACCATGGATAACAGCCACCATCATAACTCCAGATGAGTATCTTGGTTCAATAATAAAAATTTGTGAGGAAAAAAGAGGTATACAAAAAGATATGAGTTATTCTGGAAATAGGGTTGTTTTAAAATATGATATGCCATTGAATGAGGTGGTTTTTGATTTTTATGATCGGATTAAATCTATTACTAGTGGTTATGCTAGTTTTGATTATGACCTGAGTGAGTACAAAGATGGAAATTTAATTAAACTTTCAATTTTAGTCAATGATGAGCCTGTAGATGCTTTATCAATGATAATACATAAAGAATTTGCTCAAAAACAAGGAAGATTGATTTGTGAAAAATTGAAAGATTTAATACCAAGGCATCAGTTTCAAATACCAATTCAGGCTGCGATTGGAGGAAAAATTATTGCCCGAGAAACAATTAAAGGTTTTAAAAAAGATGTATTAACTAAGATTCATGGTGGTGGAGCACTGGATCGAAAGCGAAAACTTTTAGATAAGCAAAAAAAAGGAAAATCTAAAATGAAACAGTTTGGAAAGGTTGAGATACCACAAGAAGCATTTATTGGAGTTTTAAAAATAAATAAAGAAACGTAATGAAAAAATTGTTAGTTATTCAAACACGACCAGGAATTGGTGACTTATGTGTTTTTCTGCCAGCTATACATGCTATTGGAAAAAATTCACCAAATTATGAATTACATTTACTTACAAAAAGAAGAACTTGCGCAGATGAATTTCTTCATAATGATAAAATTATAAAAAAAATTATATACCTTCCAGATAATAAAGGTTTAAAGCTAAACATTAAAATTTTAAATATTTTAAAAAAAGAAAAATATTCTAAATGCTTTATCATGCATTATGGAATAAGATATTTAATATTATCAAAATTTTCTGGAATAAAAGAAGTTTTTTTTTATGGATATTTAAAAAAAAACGAAAACATAGTCGATAAATCCCAACAATCGATTAAGAAATGGTTAAAAAATAATGAAATAAAATTTAACTCAATAATTAACGTTAACTTTAAGATTAAAAAAAAAAACCAGATAACACTAGGAATTGGTGGAAGTGGACTTAACAAGAAATGGAAAATCTCAAATTTTATTGAGCTGGCAAAAAAAATTAACGAAAAAAATAAAACTCAATTTCTTATTGCAGGTGGACCAGTTGAATTAGAGGACTCAAATAATATTATTAAATCATTGCAAGAATTTAATATAGACTCAATTTCCATTTGCGAGAAAAAAATCAAAGAAACAATCAAATATCTTGCAGATTCTAAATTATATATCGGAAATGATACTGGATTTATGCATTTATCTGGTTGTTTAGGAGTAAAATCTTTTGGACTATTTGGTGATACACCTCCAAACTACAGTTCTTATAACAAAAATATATACCCAATCACTCCTAAAGGTTTCGAAAATATCACTCATGGATCTGAATTAATGGAAAATATTAATGTCGAAGATGTATTGAATTACATTTAAGTAGAGTAAATTAAATCAAATTTAATGTTTCAATAAACTTATCTCTCAAATAGTAAAAATATAATGAAATAAGATGATTATTTAGTTAAAAATTCAACTTCTAATTGAAATATTAAAAATGTCATATTTACAGATGACAAAAAAAAAGCTTTAATTAAATATAACATGGCTAAGACTAAAAAAGTTAATCGAAAAAAAAAGAAATCAAAAAAGTCGGTTAATAGAAAAAGAGCAAAAAAAAAGGCTAAAAAAAAAGTAAGAAATAAAAGCCGAAAATCAAAACTCTCACAAAAAACAAAAAAAATTAAGTCAAAGTCAAAAAAAAATAAAAAAAAGGGAGGAAAAAATATGAGTGCAGAAATGAAAGTGTCTTCTATTCTAGACACGTCTCATTTAGAGGTTAAATTTCCATTCAAAGCAAAATATGGAAATTTCATAAATGGTAAGTTTGTGGAACCTAAATCTGGTAAGTATTTTGATAATACTTCACCGATATCAAACGAAACGATCTGTGCAATTGCACGTTCTGATGAAAAAGATGTGGACGCAGCACTAGATGCAGCTCACGCAGCTTTTACAACTTGGGGAAAAACATCAATTACAGAAAGGTCAAACATTTTGTTAAAGATTGCGGATGTACTGGAGAAAAATTTAAATACATTAGCTGTTGCAGAATGTTTAGATAACGGAAAACCAATTAGAGAATGTATGGCTGCTGACCTACCGCTAGTGATAGATCACTGGAGATACTTTGGTGGAGTAATTAGAGCGGAAGAAGGTTCGGTTGCTGAAATAAGTAATAATGAGTATTCTTATCACATCCCAGAGCCATTAGGCGTCGTTGCTCAAATTATACCTTGGAATTTTCCACTACTAATGGCAACATGGAAACTTGCTCCTGCTTTAGCAGCAGGTAACTGTGTAGTATTGAAACCTGCGGAACAAACACCAGCATCAATTATGGTAATGATGGAGCTTATAGCTGATCTTTTACCACCAGGTGTCGTTAATATTGTTAGCGGATATGGTTTAGAAGCTGGTAAGCCTTTAGCTTCCTCTAAGCGAGTGAGAAAAGTTGCTTTTACAGGTGAAACCACAACTGGTAGACTGATAATGCAATATGCTTCACAAAACTTAATTCCAATTACACTGGAATTAGGAGGAAAATCTCCTAACATTTACTTTGAAGACGTCATGGATAAAGATGATGATTTCTTTGATAAGTGTTTAGAGGGTTTTGCAATGTTTACATTAAACCAAGGAGAAGTTTGTACTTGCCCGAGTAGAGCATTAGTCCAAGAATCTATCTATGATAAATTTATGGAAAGAGCAGTTGCTAGAACTAAAGCTGTAAAACAAGACAATCCTTTAAAAATGGAAACCATGATTGGTGCACAAGCTTCACTAGAGCAGATGGAAAAAATTAAATCTTATCTTGATTTAGGAAAGCAAGAAGGTGCAAAAGTACTATGTGGTGGAAATGTTGCTAAAGTTAATAGTGGCTTGGAAAAAGGTAACTTTATTGAGCCAACTATTTTCGAAGGAAAAAATAACATGAGAATATTCCAAGAAGAAATTTTTGGACCTGTCGTGTCTGTAACTAAATTTAAAGATGAAAAAGAAGCATTAGAAATTGCTAATGATACGCTTTATGGATTAGGTGCAGGGGTTTGGACTAGAAATGGAAATCTTGCGTTTAGAATGGGCAGAGAAATACAAGCTGGTAGAGTATGGACAAACTGTTATCACGCTTATCCAGCTCATGCTGCTTTTGGTGGATATAAGCAATCTGGCATAGGTAGAGAAACACATAAAATGATGCTTAATCACTACAGACAAGTAAAAAATTTACACGTGTCTTACAGTGAAAAGAAATTAGGCTTCTTTTAAAAATTAATTACTATATAATGGCCCATGATTTAAACATGGGCCTTATAATTTATGAAAGTTAAAGCAACAGAATCCGCACTCAAATTAATTGAAGATATAAAAGCTCAACATGGTGATCAGCTTTTATTTCATCAATCAGGTGGTTGTTGTGATGGTAGCGCCCCAATGTGCTATCCTAAAAAAGAATATTTAGTTGGAAATAGTGATATTAAACTTGGAGAGATTGGTGGTTTACCATTTTATATGAATGATGATCAATATGAAAAATGGAAACATACTGATTTAACAATTGATGCGGTAAAAGGAATTGGTGGAATGTTCTCCTTAGATAATGGAACAGGTCAAAGATTTTTAACTAAATCAAATATTTGTTTAGTAGTCGATAACGAAAATAAAAAATAATCTATTTTTAAACTGAATATGAAAATTTATTCTTGATATATAATTTTGTCATTTTTTTGATTTGTAACGGAGAGGTGGCCGAGTGGTTGAAGGCGCACGCTTGGAAAGCGTGTAAAGGGGCAACTCTTTCGCGGGTTCGAATCCCGCTCTCTCCGCCATTTTTTAATAGTCTTGCACAACCTAAAATTTACAATATTATAGTTTTGATGTCGTATTGTCGTCAACATATAAAAAAATTTTTAGTGATTATATCTTTAATGCTTTTGTCAGCATGCGGAACTCCTTCAGTATACTTTTCACCAGTTGTCAAACCTCAAAAAGCTTCTGCTGAAAGTGGCGATGGAGGCTATGGAGCTTCTTGGGCTAGACCTACAATTGAAATAGCAGTTTTTGAGGCAATAATGAGATGCCAAAATTATAATCCATATGCAAACTGTATGCCAAAATACATAAACGATAGAACTGTTACGGCTTCAGAAGCGGCTGATTGGAAATCAAAATATCAAAAAGATTCAAGTAAATATAAACAAGTTAGCGAGCAAGTTTATGATCCTACTACAAGACGGTACGCTACTGCTATTGTCTTAAAACCAAGACAATCTAGCGGTAAAAATAATAACAGAGTAGCATCTAAACCAAAAACAAAAACTAAAACAAGCACTTCAAAAGGGTCGTCAGGTTCAGCTTTTTTTGTGACTAACAGGGGGCACATAATTACAAATTATCACGTTATTAAAAGTTGCTCCTCAAATCCTAAAATTAGATATAACAACAAAGATATTCAAACTAAGGTAATTGCTAAAGATCAATTACTTGATTTAGCTTTGCTCAAAGCAAATTTAACTAATACTAAATATGTTGCACTTTCTAATAGTCAACCTAAAAAACTTCAAAGGATTATAGCATCAGGTTATCCATTTGGAAAATTTATAAGCGATGATTTAAAGTTTACTTCTGGAATAGTAAGTTCTTTAAAAGGACCTAACGACGACTCAACACTTGTTCAAGTTGATGCTGCATTAAATCCTGGAAACAGCGGAGGTCCAATCGTCGATGAAGAGACCGGCAAATTAGTAGCCGTATCTGTTATGGGAATGAAAAAAAACATCTCCGAAGGTCAAAACTTTGGGATTAAAACTAGCTCGGTGAAAAATTTTTTAGATGCTAATCAGGTAAAAGTTCCGACTAGTTGGTTTTTAACAAAAGATGTTGCTAAATTATTAGAGGATTCTACACTTTATACTTTCTGCAATTAATTCTGACTCCGTATTGCTGTCGCCAGCTCAAATTTTATCGAAATTCAAAAAATTAATGTTCACTAATCAATAACTCTAGAAGGCTAGGTTGAAGGCGCACGCTTGGAAAGCGTGTAAACGGGAAACCGTTTCGAGGGTTCGAATCCCTCTCTCTCCGCCAAAATGATATTAATTTTGTAAAATTTCATATGTTTTTTTAATTAGATTCACTGCTCTTGTATCCGCAGCCATTGTTGGGTTAATTTTTCTAGTTACGTAAGAAATTCCAAGACCTTCTATAGGATCAGCAAAGCCTAATGATCCTCCCCATCCATTATGACCAAACGACTCTTTATTTTTGCCAAACATCCAACCTCCTCTAAGAATGTAACCTGAGTATGTCCATTTAATTGGAAGTTTTAAACTTTCATCAATTTTAGACCCAGATAATTGCAAAATATTTCTAAATTTGTTTTGAGATATAATTTTTCCACTATCTGATTTTAAATCATTTGCTAAAAGATCATATACTTGTGCAATTGATAGTGCCGATCCATGACCACCCATTGAAGGAACTCCAGCTAGTCTCCAATCCTTTGAATTATAAAAATTAATGTTATGTTGCGGATTGTTGAATGCATTAAATTCTGCATTTTCATTTTCTTTATAATTTTCTTCAATCAAGTCACTTACATTTTCAAAGTCTTTATTATTAAAACCAAAATTAAAATTTAAATTATATTTTTTCGAAAAATTTTCATTGAAAAAATCTTTTAAACTTAAACTTGTAATATTTCTTATTAATTTTTCTACTAGATAGCCATGAGTTTTAGCATGATAAAAAGTTTTTTCGCCAGGCCTATGATCTGGATCTTGTTGTTCTAAAATTGTTGTGATTTTATCAAAGTTTAATAAATCACTATTTGTGATTTTTTTTTTGAATCTATAAAGACCAGATTGATGAGATAAAACATCTTTAACATTAATATCTTCCTTATTTTTTTTAAATTGAGGCCAATAAAATGAAACTTTTTTTTCTATATCAATTTTATTTTGCTCAATCAGTAGAGCAATACAACTTGCATATATTCCCTTACTAAGAGAAAATGTATTTACAATAGTTTTTTCATCCCAATAGTCATTGTTGTTTTTTAGCCCTCCATAAATATTTACTAAAATTTCTTTGTTTTTTACAATAGAAAAATTGGCTCCAATTTCATCTTTATTAATAAAATAATCTTGGAAAATTTCTTTTAGTTTAAAAAATTTTGAAGAGCAAATTCCTTTTACAAGCATTAACTTGCAAGCTTTAAGGCAAAATTTCGACCTAGACTAATTTTTAAATCTTGACAAAATCTCGCAGCCTCAGCGCCATCAATCATTCTATGATCATAAGATAAAGAAATTGGCATCATCTTTCTTGTAGCAAATTTGCCATCTAAATAAACCTGTTTTACTTCTGTCTTACCAATACCTAATATACAAACTTCTGGCAAGTTAACAATTGGTGTGAAGAAACTTCCTCCAATGCCACCCAAACTTGAAATTGTCATAGATCCACCAAAAAATTCTTTTTTATCTATTTTTAATTCTTTGCATTGTTTACTAATTTTTCTCAGTTCTTTACCTAGCGCCAAAATACTTTTTTGATCTACATTTCTAATTTTAGGAACCATCAAACCATGTGGGGTGTCAACTGCAATCCCAATATGAAAATACTTTTTAAAAACAACTTCTTCTCTCTCAGGATCTAGAGATGAATTAAAATTTGGATATTTTTTCATAGCATTTACTAAGGCTTTGATAATAAAAGCGAGGGGAGTAACAGGTATTTTTTCTCTTGTGTTTAAATCAATAAGTCCTTTTCTAAATTCTTCCATTTCTGTTACATCAATCTCATCATGTTGTGTTACGTGCGGAATACTACTCCATGCATTTACTAAGTGAGGCCCAGAAAGTCTTTTAATTCTTGGTATCTTCTGAACATCTACCACTCCAAACTCTGAGTGCTTGTATGGTAAATCAACTTTATTTTGAACTTTTGGCTGCTCAATCATATTAAATGTTCCTACATTTTTAATATAATTTTTTATATCCTCTTTTTTAACACGACCAGCTCTACCAGAACCTTGAAGAGCATTGATATCTATACCTAATTCCCTTGCAAATTTTAAAGTATTTGGGCTTGCTCCAGTTGATTTAGATAAGATTTGTTGCTGAATAGTATTATTATTTGTATTTTCATCATTTAATTTATTTGGGTGGATTATTTTGACATTATTTTCATCTTTTTGAGTTGATATTTTTTCCTCAGTTTCTAATTCCAATATTATATCATTTTCCGAAACTTTATCTCCGATTTTTACTTTAACATCTAAAATTTTACCTGTTAAGGTTGATGGGACCTCTACACTAGATTTATCACTCTCTAATGTAATAATTGGATCTCCTTTATTAATTTTGTCACCGTTTTTTACTAAAATTTCAATGATTTCAACATTTTCAAAATCACCAATGTTTGGAACTTTAATTATCTCACTCATTTATAATTTTACAGGATAAGGTTTATCAGGGTCAATTTTATATTTGTCAATTGCATCATCAACAACTTTTGAAGCAATTTTTTGTTCTTTCGATAGTGCACTTAAAGTATTTATAACAATTGATTCTGTGTTTACTTCAAAAAATTTTCTCAGTTCTTTTCTTGTATCACTTCTTCCGTATCCATCAGTACCCAAAGTGATAAAACTTGATTTTATGTATGGTCGTATTTGATCTATGTGAGATCTGATATAATCACTTGCCGCTATTATTGGTCCTGGTCTATCTACCAAACAATTTTCAATGTATGTTTTTTTTGGTTCTTTATCAGGATGTAGTTGGTTCCATCTAACGATTTCGGCACCATTCCTTTGTATTTCTGAGTATGAAGTAACACTCCACACATCACTATCAATATTAAAATCGTTACTTAATATTTGAGCAGCTTTGATTACTTCATTTAATATAGATCCAGATCCAAATAGTTGAACTGTTGCTTTTCCTCTGTTTCTGAATTCTTTAAATAAATACATTCCTTTTAAGATCTCGTCCTTTTTTACATGATTAGGAATTTCTGGGTGTTTATAATTCTCATTCAAGGCCGTGATATAATAAAAAATATTTTCTTTATTCTCATGCATTCTTTTAATACCATCTTCAATGATAGTTGCTAATTCATAAGCGTAAGTTGGATCATATGATATACAATTTGGTATCATTGATGCCATTATTAATCCTTGACCATCTTGGTGTTGTAAACCTTCTCCAGCAAGAGTTGTTCTTCCTGATGTAGCACCAATTAAAAAACCTCTTGTTTGAGAATCGCCTGCAGCCCAAGCAAGATCCATAACTCTTTGAAAACCAAACATTGAGTAGAAAATATAAATTGGTATCATTTCAACATCATGATTAGTATATGCTGTGCCAGCGGCAATAAACGACGACATGGCACCTGCCTCAGTTATGCCTTCCTCTAAAACTTGACCACTTTGATCCTCTCGATATGAACTTAATTGCTCTGAGTCAACCGGTTGATATTTCTGTCCTTCATGCGCATATATCCCAACTTTTTGAAAAAAACCTTCCATTCCAAATGTCCTTGCTTCATCTGGAATTATTGGAACAAGTTTTGGAGCAATATCTTTATCTCTAAAAATTTTTCCTAAAATTGAAACAAGAGCCATTGTGGTTGACAACTCTCTTTCTCCAGAGCTTTTCATCGACGCTTCAAAAATACTAGGATCATTGATTTTGATTTGTTTTGCATTGGATGATCTTGATGGTATATATCCGCCTAAAGAAGATCTTCTCTCCTTTAAATATTGGATCTCCTCTGAATTTTCATCTGGTCTATAGAACTCAAGGTTTTCAACTTGTTTATCTGTTAAAGGAATATCAAAACGATCTCTAAAATAAAACATGTCTTCAAGACCTAATTTTTTTTGTTGATGTGTAGTATTAATACTTTCCCCTGATTTGCCCATTCCATAGCCTTTTATAGATTTTGTTAAAATTACAGTTGGTTGTCCTTTGTGTTTTATTGCAGCATCATAAGCAGCATATACTTTATGTGGGTCATGGCCACCGCGATTTAATCTCCATATGTCGTCATCTGTAAGATTTGAGACTAATTGTTTTAGTTCTGGATATTTACCAAAAAAATTTTCCCTTACATACTTTCCACCTTTTGCTTTAAAAGCTTGATATTCTCCGTCAACACATTCATCCATTCGTTTCATTAGCAAACCGGTTTTATCTGCTTTTAGTAATGGATCCCAATAAGTGCCCCAAATTACTTTTAAAACATTCCATCCCGCACCTCTAAAAGTTCCTTCTAATTCTTGAATTATTTTTCCATTTCCTCTGACAGGTCCATCTAATCTTTGTAAATTACAATTGATTACAAAAATTAAATTATCTAAATTTTCCCTTGCAGCAAGGCCTATTGCACCAAGAGACTCTGGTTCATCACATTCTCCATCTCCTAAAAATGTCCAAATTTTTCTACCCTGCTTTGGAATTAAATTTCTATTCTCCATATATTTCATAAACCTCGCATTATAAATTGAAGTGATAGGACCGAGACCCATGGAAACGGTTGGAAATTGCCAATAGTCTGGCATCAGCCATGGATGCGGATACGATGAAAGTCCTTCTCCACGTTTAATGTTTGCTTCCTGCCTAAAATTCATTAGCTGTTGACCAGAAATCCTACCCTCAAGAAAAGACCTAGCATACATACCGGGTGCTGCATGTCCTTGAAAATAAATCATATCTCCTAAAAAATCTTTTGTTTTTCCTCTCCAAAAATGATTGCATCCAACATCATAAAGTGTAGCAGCCGAAGCGAATGTTGCAATGTGACCACCAAGTTCAGGAGAGATTTTATTTGCTTTAACAACCATAGCTGCAGCATTCCACCTAATAAGTGATCTGATATTTCTCTCAATATTTTGATTACCAGGGGATCTTACTTCTAGTTCTGGAGGAATTGTATTAATATATGGAGTATTTTGAGTGAAGGGTAAATTTGATCCCGCAATGTACGCTTGATTAATTAGTTTTGATAAAAGATAGTGAGCCCTTTCAGCCCCGTCTCTTTTAACCACTGAGCTCATGGACTCAATCCACTCATTAGTCTCTTCAGGATCAATATCACCAATATCTGGATTAGAGCCATAAAAGTTCTGTTGTTTTATCTCTATTTTTTTTATTTGCGCATCTCCATTAGTTTTTATTTTTTTTTTAGTTTTTTCTTCTATAATTTTTTCTTTTTGATTACTTAAACCTGATAATTCAGCTATTATATCCCCTTGAGAAACTTTATCTCCAATTTTGACTTTTAAATTAGAAATCTTTCCTGATAAATTACTAGGCACCTCCATACTAGATTTATCACTCTCTAAAGTGATAATCGGATCACCTTTATTGATCTGATCACCTTCTTTAACAAGAACTTCAATAATTTCTATGTTCTTAAAATCACCAATATCAGGAACAGAAATAGAATTTTTTTGTTGATCATAAGAATTATCAGCTTCTAATGTATTTATATTGTCACTGAGCCCAGTATCTTGGGTTTCACCATCCATGAGACCTATAATGCTCCCTTGAGAAACTTTATCGCCTATTTTAACATTAAGTTTTTTTATCGTTCCTTCAAAAGATGAAGGAACTTCCACACTTGATTTATCGCTTTCTAGAGTAATAAGAGGATCGTTTTTTTTTATAGCTTGACCTTCTTTTACAAGAATTTCTATAATCTCAACGTCCCGAAAATCTCCAATATCTGGTACTTTTATTTCCATCTTATTAATTTGAATATAAATAATTATACTACATAATATCATAAATTATGAAAAAAAGTATTTTTGATTTAGGTAACGATGTCACCCTAAAAAAAATTCTTAAATTAAATTCTTTTAATCAACTAGAAAACGTTTGTTTTATTGAGGATTTAAACGATTATGAAAGCATAGTAATAGCTAGTTTGTGCAATATTAGCAAAAAAATTTTACTTATCGGCTTTGACAATTTGAAAATACCATTAATATGTTTGATGAATTCAAAAGATAACAGTAAAATTTACTTGGTAACAAAGTGTGAAAAAATATTGAATTTATTCTATCAATATAATGATCAAAATAATCAAATTTCATTAAGGGATGAGTCAAATAAAGATAACAATTATTATGAAGAGATAAATCAAAATGATACTCTAAAAGATAAGTTTGAATTAGAGGAATTTGATAAAAACAATATCAAAGAATACATAAAAAGGGATTATGACCTTAAGATTTATAATTTAGAAGGTATTAATAATAAGGAGCACTTTTTAAATTTAATTTGTAAAAATTACAGTAGTAAAAATATTAATTTCATTAGATCTAATTGTAATCAAGCTTTTAAAAAAAATTTAAATAAGTATGCATGTAAAATTAGTAAGACAGATCTATATTTTATTAAAAAGTAATTCACCCATCTAACCCTAAGTGAGTGTACTTAGTATTCAGATAATCTTTAATTGCTTCACTACCACCTTCTCTGCCGTAACCGCTTTGTTTTATGCCACCAAAAGGAGCTTCAGCCACTGCAACAACTGGGGTATTTATTGATACCATACCTGTTTCAAGTGCATCTGCGGTTTCGTGAGCTCTTTTAATTGAACTTGTACAAACATATGATGATAGTCCATTATCATGATTATTTGCTCTCTCTATGACTTCGTCAAAATTTTTGAATGATAACAATGGACTTAAAGGTGCAAACGGCTCTTCAGTCATAATTGTGTAATCATCTCTTACTTTATCAAAAATTGTTGGCTCAAAATAATATCCTTTATTAAAATTTGATGCCCTTTTTCCTCCGCAAAGTAAGTCAGCTCCTTCATTTACTGTTACATCGGTTAGTTTCTCAATATCATTTAATCTTTTTTCTGTCGTTATAGGACCCAGGTCTGGATTTGAAAATGCATCACCTAATTTTAATTTTAAAGTCTTTTTTACAAATAAATTTTGAAATTGCTCTTTGATTTTTTCGTGTAAGAAAAATCTACTTGGAGATATACATACTTGACCATTGTTTCTGTATTTGGCCGCCATCGCAGTGTCAACTGCTTTTTCAACGTTAGCATCTTCGTATACAATAAAAGGAGCGTGACCACTTAGTTCCATCGTAACTCTTTGAACTTTATCTGCAGCTTGTTTAAGTATTATTTTTCCAACTCTAGTTGAACCTGTAATCGATACTTTTTTTACAATATTCGATGATATTAATTGCTCTGAAACTTTTGCAGGATCACCCGATAATAAATTTATCGCTCCATCTGGAAAACCCGCTTTATTAATAACATCTATCAAAGACATTACACTACCAGGAGTAATGATATCTGGTTTACAAATTACTGAACAACCTGCTGCTAACGCAGTAGATATTTTTCTTGAAGCAAGTATACAGGGAAAGTTCCATGGAACCAAAGCTGCAACCACCCCTATAGGTTGATAGTAAACGTTCATTCTAGTTGTAGGAAACCTACTCTCAATACTCTGACCAAACATTCGTTTTGTTTCTTCTGAATTCCATTCAAAAATATCAGCGGCACCTTCTACCTCCCCCAAAGACTCTTTCAGAGGTTTGCCAACTTCGAGTGATACCCATTTAGCAATTGTATTTTTATTTTCTCTTATAAGATCTGCAGCTCTCCTAATTATTTTACTTCTTTCCCAAGGAGAAATTTTTTTCCAAGTATTAAACCCCTCTTTTGAGCTTATTAAAGCTTTATCTACATCTTCAGGTTTAGCATTGGAAGCCTCACCAATTACTTCTTCGTTACAAGGGTTGACTACCTCGTAGGTACTTTTATCAAAAGATTGATGCCAACTTCCATTATAAAATTGTCCAAATTTATTATACATTTTTATTTTGATTAATAACTTTTTTTAAGAATTTAACAAAAATATAAGATAAAAAACATCCTAAAATTATTAACAAAGTGAGACTTATTGGCTTTTTAAAAAAAATAAAAGGATCGCCTAAAGAAATAATTAGCGACATTCTAAACTGTTCTTCTAGGATTTTTCCAAGAATTAATGCTAATATCATAGGTAAAATTGGATATCCATTTCTATTCATATAAAATGCTATCACGCCAAATATAATCATGATCCATACATCAAGCATTGAATTTCTTAACGCGAAAGAACCAATAATACAGAGAACAAAAATTATCGGCATTAGGTACTTAGTTTTAATTCTTATAGCTTTAAGAAAAAAAGGTATTCCAATTAAAGTAAGTATGACCAAAAAAAATACAGATACTGCAAAAGAACCTAACAACCCATAATAAGCCTCGGGAAAAGATGATATCATTAATGGCCCAGGTTCAAGACCATGAATTGTTAAAGCACCAAGCATAACAGCTGTTACTGGGTCACCGGGTATTCCGAGTGTTAGCATTGGTATTAAAGCCCCACCACTCATTGAGCTATTAGCTGCTTCAGGTGAGATGACGCCTTGTGAGCTAAAGCGATCTTTATTATCAGATTTCTCAATTTTTTTGGTAAGCTGATAACTTAATGTTGCAGCGATTGCACTTCCTGTCCCTGGAATTGCGCCAATAATTGATCCAATCACTGACGATCTAATAATATTAAATTTCGATTGTAAGATTTCTTTTAATGCATCAAAAACTCCAACCAGACATTGTTTAAAATTTTTATCTAATGTCGGAAATTTAAAATCCTTGCTTATAATTAAACTTTCAATAATGGTTGGTAAGGCAAACATACCAATCATTACCGGTATAAATGAGATGCCCTGTTGTAAAGTTACCGTATTAAAATTATATCTTGGGGTAGCAGTTATTGGATCAAGACCAATGGTTGCAACCATTAAACCAAAACACATACTTATATAACCTTTCATTACTGACTTTTCTGATAATGCCGAGACCAGTGAAAGGCCTAATAATACAAGTGCACACTGCTCTACAGCGCCAAATTTAAGAGCAAAGTCTGAAAGTTCTGGAGATATTAAAAAAAGAATTATTAGACCTATCAACGCACCGAGAGTACTTGATATCATGGCAAGACCTAATGCAAAATCTCCCTTACCACTCTGAGCCAAGGGATAGCCATTAACATTTGTTACAATAGAAGCTGGATTTCCAGGTATGTTAATTAAAATTGCAGGTATCGCACCACCTGCCATACCACCAACAAATACTCCCATAAGCATACCAAGAGAAGAGGCGCTATCAAGATAGAAAGAAAAAGGTAGCAGAAGAACAACTCCAATTGTTGTTGTAAGTCCTGGAATTGCTGAAACTAATATACCAAAAGCAACACCAAAGAAAATAAGTGAAATAGTTAAAAAGTTAAGATTTGAAAAAAGTAAATCAATCATTCAATAAACCAAATTTCTGGGAAGCTTAGTTTAAATATTTTAACAAATACTAAATGTGCGGTTACAATAGTTGCAAGTGTTATAATAATATTTTTAATAATAGGTATTTTTAATACGTAATTTAAATAAAATAAAAACAATGCTAAGACAAAATACATTCCTAAAATGTTTATAAAATACATTGGTATAAAAATTATTATTAAAAATCCGAGCAAAATTAGATTTTCTTTTTTATTAAACTCTTGCTTATTTTTTGTAAAAAAATCTTTTATCGCAAATAAAAAAAAACTAATAGATATTATAATTGGGAAAAGTCCTGCCCCGTATCCTTCCTGCATAGATATTGATGGAAATTGTAAAGATAAATAAAAATAAATAATAAATGCTGTTAAAATTAATACTTTGAAAAGTAATTCTTCTGTAATTTTGAACATGATTTTAACTAGCCCTATATTATAAATATAGGGCTAGAAAATTTTGTTAATTATTTAATACTAGCCATTGCTTTACGTAATAAAGCATCTTGTTTAGCTACATATTTAGGAAATTTATTGTGTGGGATAAAGTTAATTCCAAAACCTTTATTTAAAGCTGCATCTGCTAATGCTTTATCTTTAGCAGCTGTTTTATAAGCGTCAGATAGTTTCTTTATCACTGCTTTTGGAGTTCCTTTTGGAACAAAAACTCCTCTGAACTGATAAAATCCAAGGTCCATTCCAAGTGATTTAAAAGTAGGAACTTTAGGGTATGCTGCCATTTTAACTGGTGTTGAAACCGCTAACATTCTAATTTTTCCAGCTCTTACATTAGCCATTAATTCCGGCGGGTGAACTGAAATTGCATCTACTTCACCTGACAGTAATGCTGGAGTTCTTCTTTTTCCAACTGGAACAAAGACTACTTTTGCACCCTGTTGTTTCATTAAAACAGCACCAGTTGTGTAAGTAAAACTTCCTACACCTGCATGACCGATTTTAATTTTTCCAGGATTTTTTTTTGATGCTGCGATTAATTCAGGTAATGTTTTGTAAGGTGAATCTGCTCTTACTGCTATTGTTGTTGCATCGACAGTTACACCGCATACAAAATCCCAGTGTTTATAATCATACGGTAGTTTACCCAATATTGTTGTAGTTAATATTGAAGCAGATAACCAACCAATGTTATATCCGTTATTTTTTTGTTTACCTACAAAGTCAAAACCCACAGAGCCACCTGCTCCTAAGCGGTTTACTACTGAAATTGGTTGTTTAAGAACCTTTTCAGCTGCTTTCGCAGATAATCTTCCAGCAATGTCAGCAGCTCCACCAGCTTTGAAAGTAATTGTTTTTTCAATTGGTTTACTAGGATACTTTGCATGACTTCCTGCAAAAGAGTTTGTAGAAACACTAGCGAATAATAACGTAATACCTGCTAATGCGCCTACGATTTTTTTTGTTAGCTTCATTTATCCCCCTTTTTTTGATTTAGTTTAACTAACACTCAAAAGATTAACTAACTCTTTTGAGATTTGTTTTTGCTTTCTCAAGAGCCTCACGTCCTTGTTCAGCAATTTTTTCAGCTTCATCCGTAGGATTACGATCCCACTCTTTTGGAATTTTATCCCAGTCTCTGTACACTGTGAAAGGATTTTCTTTTATTCCGTGTGGTGGAACACCAGTGAATCCTCTGTGTTTTAATCCATAAAGATAATTGTTAGATATGCGATCTCTCCTAATTGCCTCAACTTCTTTTGGAAGAATATCAACTTTTGTCATACCTTCGTTATCTCCCATTTTACATAGAATGTTTCCATCATAATCTGTAACCATTGATCTACCAAAATATGAGTATGAATTATCTGCACCAGTATGATTTACGGAGACAACATAACACATATTTTCGTAAGCTCGAACTTGATTTGTAATATCCCAAATATGATCCCAAGGGTACATGTATTTCGCTGGTCTTAAAATTACATTTGCTCCTTTCCAAGCCGCTTCCCTACTTGTTTCAGGATAGTCCATATCAGAACAAAGCATCATTGCTATTTTTGAGTCTTTTGGACCTTTACAAACATTCATTGTTTCTCCAGGCGTCCAAGGTTCTTTAGGGCACCATGGCATCATTTTTCTGTATTTCATAGCTACTTCACCATCTGAATTAATTAGCACCATAGAGTTATATGGTTTTTGTTCAGGGTCCGAGTTTTTTTCTACTATAGAAACGCAAAGCCATGTATTAAATTTTTTTGCTATCGCGCCCATTTTTTGTGTGGACTCACCAGGAATAGTTTCAGCTAATTTCAAGTGTGTGGCATATGGATCAAATCCAAATCCGTGAGTGCTGTACTCAGGAAACACAACTAGGTCAACGCCTGGAAAACCATTAGTTGCTCTAGTTACATACTGTTCTATTGTTTTAATATTCCTATCGACAGTTTCTTTTGTAGTTGCTGCTTCTGGAGAAAACTGAACCATTACGATGCTCATAGCATCTTTACTTGGATTCATTGCAGGCATAATTATTCCTTTGTTTAGATTGTTTGAAATGTATTAAAACGTATTAAAAATATTTTGTCAATTTGTTTGTTTTAGCTTGACTGTTAAAAATAATGAATATATCAGCTAAAAACATGATTACAGTGTTTGCTAGCTTTTATCCTAACAAAAATAACGTAGAGGATGTAAGAAAAATCTTACAAGGTATGGTTGATCCCACACGCGCAGAGGAGGGTAATGTTACTTACGATCTTTATAGTATGGATGATACCGAAAACCAGGGAACAGAGACATTTCATCTGTTTGAAATTTATAAAGACAAAGAAGCACTAGATTTTCACAGGGAAACTGCTCATTATAAAAATTATAGAGCAAATGTAGTTCAATATTTAACAAAACCAATACAGGTAAAGGTACTTAATAAAATAAAATGACAAAACAACAATTAATACTGACACAATACGTTGACGGTAAATCTAGCCATGGCAACGGTAAGGAGCACGAAATTACAAACCCATTCGATAATAGTTTAATTTGCAAACTTAAGTCAGCATCAAAAGAAGAAGTTGACTTTGCTATTGAGAACGCGCACGCTACTTTTAAAAGTAGCAAATGGAAAAAAATGTTAGGAAGAGAGCGCGGCGAGCTACTAAACAATCTCGCGCGGATTGTAAAAAGAGATGTTGAGAAATTTGCATATTTAGAAAGTATAGACACAGGTATACCAATTCGAGAAACTAGAATGGAAATATCTACCTCTGCTCTACATTTTGAATATTTTGCAGGACATGCTGGTAAAATTGAAGGATCTTTTCAGGATTTAGGTCCAAGATTTAATTACATGGTTAGAGAGCCTTACGGTGTTATCGGGCAAATTGTTCCATGGAACACGCCATTTAAATTAATGGCCAGGGGTTTCGCTGCAGCTTTTGCATGTGGAAACACAATGGTAATAAAACCATCTATTGTTGCACCTTTAAGCATTCTCGCTTTATCCGACGCTCTTGCGGAAGCTGGATTTCCAAAAGGATCAGTAAATATAATTACTGGTTCGGGTAGAGTTACTGGTAAGCAGATTGTAGAACATAATTTAATTAAAAAAGTCATATTTACTGGAGGAGGCGAGGGTGGATATGAAATACTTCAGCAGACGGCGAGAAATGTAACTCCATCAGTGTTGGAGCTAGGTGGGAAAGGACCTATAATTGTAACAGAAAATATTGATTTTGATGAAACAATAGACGGTGTGTTAACTGCTGCTTTTGCTAGAAAAGCTGAGGTATGTTTTGCTGGAACTAGATTATATTTATCACACAAAATGCATGATAAATTTATAGATAGGTTAAGTGAACAAGCAAACAAGATTCCGATGGGCAATCCACTTGATGAAAGTACGCAACTTGGACCTTTGATGACGAAAAAAAGGGTTGAAGATATATCTAAGATTGTCGATCAATCTAAAAATGAGGGTGTAAATGTCATTTGTGGGGGATATAAACCTTCAGATAAAAGTTTATCTAAAGGAAACTTTTATGCCCCAACAATTGCAACAAATATAAGCCATAATTCTCATATGGCTCAAGAGGAAATATTTGGCCCCGTTCTGTCGGTTTTTAAATATGATGATCTTGACGATGCTGTTGAGAAATCTAATGACAGTGATTTTGGCCTAGCATCATATGTTTGGTCAAATGACATTAGACAAGCACACGATCTAGCACATAGGCTTGAATCTGGAAATGTATTTATAAATGCATATGGTTATCAATCAGAAATTCCTTTTGGTGGTTATAAGAAAAGTGGAGTAGGAAGAGAGCACGGATCTGAAGCGATGCTTGAGTATACTCAATCAAAAAGTATTACTGTTGGGATGGGAAGATTTCAATCAAGATTTAACATTAATTAAAATTAAATGTCAGCTACAAAGAAATCTCAGTTTTCTTTACAAGACAAAATTGTAAATGATATTCAGAATAAAATTGAAAACCAAAGTTTAAAAGTTGGAGAATTAATACCCAGCGAGGAGGAAATTGGGAAAAAATATGGTGTGAGTAGAGTTACTGTAAGATTAGCTTTAAATAAACTCGAAGCAAAAAATTTAATTATAAAAAAACAAGGATTAGGCACTTTTGTTAAAAGTAAAAAAATTAAACAATCATTATCAACTGCAAAAACAATAATTGATGCTTTAAGAGAAAAAAACTTAAATCCAAAAGTAAAGTTATTGTTCAACGAAATAATTAATGCAGATCAATTATTAGTCTCTGAGCTAAACTTAAAAAAAAGCACTAAAATTATTCATACGAGGAGAATTGTTAATTTAAATAATCAACCTTATGCAATATTAGATACTTATATGCCAGAAGTTTTTAAAGGTGTTGCTGATATAATATCTAAAGCACAAAATCTAAAAACGACTTACGAAATCTTTGAAGAGGAGATTGGTATGGTTATTAAAGAAGCGAAGTACGAAATAAGCGTTACAAGAGTTACAAATGAAATTTTGAAATCACTGAAGCTTAAAAAGGGGTCATATTGTCTAAAAAGTTCAAGAATTACATTCACGGATAGAAAAAAACCAATTGAACTTACAGTGTTTTATTATCCACCAGAGACAGCTAAATTTGAAATGATATTACCGAGAAGAGACACAAATATGTTATTAAGAGTAAAGTAATAATGGACTTGGGAATTAAAAATAGAGTCGCATTTATAACTGGAGCAAGCGCCGGTATTGGTTTATCAACTGCTGAAGCTTTTGTTAAAGAGGGAGCTAAAGTGGTAATTTGTGGTCGTAATGAACAAAAACTTAATGATGCAAAGAATCAACTAAAAAAAACAACAGGCTCAGAAGTTGATGCTTATGCATGTGATACTTCTAATTTTGATCAAGTAGAAAAAACAGTCAATCAAATTATTAAAGTGTATGATAAAATTGACATATTAATTAACAATGCAGGTAAAGCGCAAGCAGGCGGAGTAGTAGACGCCAAACCTGAAGATTGGAAATCAATGATTGATGTAAAAATATATAGCTTAATAAATACATGCAAATTAATTGCGCCGGTTATGAAAAAAAATAAGTGGGGTAGAATAGTAAATATGTCTTCTATTGGTGGAATATATCCAAATCCAAAATTAACAATTTCTCATGGCTTAAGTGCTGCGATAAATAATTTAACAAAAAGTTTATCTCTTGATCTAGCTCCATATAATATTATAGCTAATGCAATCGGTATAGGCGCAGTTAGGACAAAAAACTGGGAAGAAAATATGTTACCAAAAGTGAGATTAACTAGAAAAGATTTAGCAAATTTAGATAATGAAGTTATTATCAAAAAATTAGGCGAAGAACTTACGCCAGTTGGACGATTTGGTAAGCCCATCGAAATTGCACAAATAGCATGTTTTTTGTGTTCGGAATGTAATGGTTTCGTAACAGGTTCAGTTATTGAAGCATCTGGTGGTGCTGACAAGTTTATGTAATACTCACATAAACTATTAAAAGTTATTTTATATTTAAAATTTTTAGTTACATTAAATTTGTAGAGGTATTTTAGTTTTGAATTATAATATTTCAATTATTGGAACTGGCTTGATGGGTTACCCTATGGCTAAAAATATTTCAAAAAAATTTAATTTAAAATCATTTAATAGAACTTTTGAGAGGATGAAAGGATTAGAAAAATGTAGTGTTAAGCTTTGTAAATCTCTTAAAGAGGTATGTAGAAATTCAAATATTATAATCTCAATGTTACCTGGTGATGATGAGGTATTGGAGACAGTCAGAAATGCATTAAACTTCATACAGCATGGTTCAACATTTATAGATATGAGTTCTACTAAAATTTCGACTGCAAATTTATGTTATAATATTTTAGGCAAGGTAAAGGTAAATTTTATCGATGCCCCAGTTTCAGGTGGACCAGAGGGAGCAGAAACAGCATCTTTGGCAATAATGGCAGGCGGTAATGCAGATGTGTACTTAAATGTGAAAGAGGTATTACAAACGATGGGCACTCCAACTTTAGTTGGACCTAATGGGTGCGGTCAAGTTGCAAAGTTATGTAATCAAATTATTGTTGGTATAACAATAGGGGCTGTTGCAGAAGCAATAACTCTTTGCGAAGAAAATGATGCTGACCCAAATAAATTTTTAAATGCTGTAAATGGTGGTTTTGCTGATAGTAAAATCCTTCGTAATCATGGTCAGCGAATGATTAATAAAGATTTTTTTGCGCGTGGAAAATGTTCTACACATTTAAAAGATATGGATAACATAATTGAATGCGCAAAAAAAAAGGGATTAAAATTACCTATTAGTAACCTAATACAAAATATGTTTCAAAATTTATGTAAAAAAGGTTTTGGTGATGATGACCATTGTTCTTTATATAAAGAAATATCAAATAAAAAATAAATTTATGGTGCCCACAGCCAGAATCGAACTGACGACCCCGTCCTTACCATGGACGTGCTCTACCAACTGAGCTATGTGGGCATTAAATTTACAATGATATATATAACTCTTTTTTTAACGATTGAATAAATTAATCAACTTTTTTAATTTCAGTGTGAACAAATTGTGATCATGTATTGGGAGCCTAAACCCTTCTACCTAAAAGATATACTCTTATCTGGAAAAACAGGTATTAAGTTTTTTATATCTCCTGTATCATTCATTAGTACATAGTGACCTGTCTCTTTTGCAGCTCTTTTATAATTTGTTCCTTTATTCTGCCCTTTTTTTAAAAAAATTACCCCTTCAACTTTTCCAATGTTAAATGATTTTTTTGCAGCAGGAATATACCTGTAAATATTTTTTCCTACATGCTTACACAAGTCAATTTTAACCTTTTCTTTTTTGCAAAGATCTTTTTTAATCCAATTTGTTCTAGCTTGAGTAGGTAAAGTAAAAATCAGTACAAAAAAAACCATCAAGTACTTCATTTATTTTCGGTTTCTTCCTTCCATAAAACGAAAACAATAAAACTTATTCCACCCCAGAAATAAATCATATCAAAAAGCCACCAATAAAGACCAGGCCATTTATCTTGAAAATGAAAAAAATTTATTAATCCAGGGCTTTCGTAAAGAACTCTTCCTAGGCCATCTTTCCAAATACCATCTTTAAAACTTGAAACAAAATAAGCCATAAAACCCCCAACCAAGAGAATAATAAAATAGATAGCTGTTATGATTTTCTTTAATTTCTTCATTAGTTAATTTTTTTTGTTTTTTAAAAAGTCTTTCACTGATTGCTCTTTCGTTACACTTGTTAAAGATGCATAAAAAACTAAAACTAAAAAACCTATGCCAGTCCATCCTAAAAATAAATTTAACCAAAAAACTGATGTTGAGTTTCTAATTTTTCTAATTTTTGCAATTATATATGGCAAGAAATATAATAGCAGCATTCCAACTAAAATGATTATTTGCCAAAAACTAATCGACATATTTTTATTATAAATTAAATGTTTTAAATTAATAGCCTTTCTCAGTGTGATCAAATTGTGATCACTTTTGTTCAAAGTTTATTTTAACTAGTCAAATCAGCGCTAATCAAGCTGCATCTGAGTTCTTACCATGGAGATGCTCTACCAACTGAGCTATGTGGGCTTTTTTTAAAATCTAAAACATTTTTCCATACTTGTTCATTGTCTAATTTACGACTTTTTTTGATCAAAAACTAAACTTTATTTAAAGTTATTTATGATAAATGATGAAAAAAATTACAAACATTTTAGTGCTTTTAGCTTTCGTTTTAGTAGCTAATTGTGCTCAACATTCGGTTAAGTTTGGAAAAAAATGTACGCAGGTAGCTAATGATGGTACTTATGAAAAGTCTTATGTTTGGATTGTAAATAATGAAATCAATCCGGATTTTGACAAAAAAATAACCAGACAAAACTGTATTTTAGCCGAAAGCTAAAAAAACCAAGTACTGCAACAACGCATCTTCTTGACAAAATGTGAGGATACCTATTTAAAGTGGCCAGTATCAAAATTGATGCTGTAATTTAATAAGAAAGTAAGCATGAGCATAAAAGGAAAAGTAAAATGGTTTAATGGAACCAAAGGTTATGGTTTTATTGAGCGTGATGACAAAGAGAAAGATGTCTTTGTTCATATGTCTGCAGTAAAAGATTCAGGAGTAGGTTATCTAGATGAAGGTGATTCTTTGACTTTTGAAATCGAAGAAGGAAAAAAAGGACCTTCGGCAGTTAATCTAAAAAAAGAATAGGTTAAAAATTTAACGTAGGAGGCTCAATCATGGGTATACATTATGATTACAAATCCAAAAGAGGAGAAAGAGCTATGCTTAAAGAGGCCAAAAGAAAAGAACGTTTGGCCTTAAAGCGAGCAAAAAGAGCCTCCTCGTCAGATCAAGATGAAAAAAGTGACAAGGTTGAGATGCATGATATTAATAAACCAATCACTTTAGATGATTTAACAAATCCTAATAAATAACTTATGAAATTATTATCCAGCAAGGATGATAAAAAAAAAAGATTAGCGGAGGCATTAAGAGCAAATTTAAAAAAAAGAAAAGATTTTAAAAAAAAACAGGAACGTAAATAATGAGTATTCTTTCCGATAAGTGGATTCGAAAAATGTCAACCGAATATAAAATGATAAGCCCATTTATTGAAAAACAAGAGAGATCAAACAACATTTCATATGGATTATCATCTTTTGGATATGATGCTAGAGTATCAAACGAGTTTAAAATTTTTACAAATGTAAATTCCTCTGTAGTTGATCCTAAAAATTTTTCAGATGAAAGCTTAATTACCAAATCTAAGGATGTTTGTATAATTCCTCCAAATTCTTTTGCTTTGGCATCTACAGTTGAGTATTTTAAAATTCCAAGGGATATCTTGGTAATTTGTTTAGGGAAAAGTACTTACGCAAGATGCGGTATTATAGTAAATGTGACACCTTTAGAGCCTGAATGGGAGGGTCATGTCACTTTAGAATTTTCGAATACAACACCTTTGCCAGCAAAAATTTATGCCAATGAGGGTGCTTGTCAGTTTATATTTTTAAAAGGCAATGAGTCTCCAGAAACTTCTTATGCTGATCGCAATGGAAAGTATATGAAACAAACTGGCGTTACATTACCAAAGATATAAGTAAACTAAATGAAAAAAATTGTTATTGAGGGAGGGGCAAAACTTCAAGGATCAATAAATATTTCGGGATCAAAAAACTCAAGTTTACCAATATTAGCAGCTACATTATTAATTGATGAAAAAATCATACTAAATAACGTTCCAAATGTTAAAGATATTTTAACAATGGTAAGTCTTTTGGAAACGCTTGGTAAAAAAATTAAAATTAAAAATAATACATTAGAAATCACATCTACAAATAAACCAAGTTATTTTGCTAAGTACGAACTTGTAAAAACAATGAGAGCTGGAATTCTAGTAATTGGACCTTTGCTAGCTAAGTTTAATATGGCAAAAGTTTCGTTACCTGGTGGATGTGCGATAGGAGCACGACCAGTTGATATACATTTAGATTTTCTGTCAAAAATTGGCTATGAAAATAAAGTTGTGAAAGGTTATGTAGTTTCAAAAAAAAAATTTTCTAAAAATAAAATTTCGTTTTTTTTTAAAAAAATATCTGTTGGTGCAACTGAAACAGCAATTCTATCCAGTTGTTTATCAAGCAAAGAAGTTAAATTAATAAATATAGCAATCGAGCCAGAGGTGATTGATTTAATCAACTTTTTAAATCGATCTGGTACAAATATAAAATTTATTGCAAAAAGATCCTTGATTATTAAAGGAGTTAAAAATTTAAGAGGATTAAAATATCAGATTATGCCAGATAGAATTGAAGCTGGAACATATATGGTTGCATCTGCTATAACTAATAGTCCATTAATTTTGAAAAATATATCTGTAGTACATCTTAAAAATATTATAAATATTTTTAAAAAAATTGGGTTGAATATTAAAATTTTGTCTGACAGAAGCCTCAAAGTTTTACCAGGTAGACTAAAATCTATAAGAATTAAAACTGTACCTTATCCTGGTTTTCCAACAGACATGCAAGCTCAATTGATGAGTTTGCTAATTTTCGCTAAAGGTATCTCTGAAATTAAAGAAGATATTTTTGAAAACAGATTTTTACATGTTTTAGAACTTCAGAGGATGGGTGCGAAAATTGAAATTAAAAATAATAAGGCTAAAATAATTGGTATTGATTATTTATCAGGAGCTCAAGTTATGGCTACAGATTTAAGGGCTTCAGTTTGTTTAGTGCTTGCTGGTTTAGTTGCACACGGCAAAACTGAAATAAACAGGATTTACCATCTTGAAAGAGGATATGAAAATCTTGTAAAAAAATTAAAGAATTGTGGAGCAAAAATTAAAATTATAAATGTTCGATAATCAAGGAAATTTAAAACTTAAAGCAGAAGATGATAATGATTTAAAAGTATTTGCAGCTTATTTGCAGGACAGTGTTACAATAATGAATGATATCAAATATTTAGAAAAAAATAAAACATTTATATGTATATTTAACCGATTTATGTGGGAAGATGCAGAAAGAGGTATTTTTAGAGATAATAAGAGGATTAGATCAGCTTTAAAGATAAATGATGTAAGATCAGTAAAATCAAAAAAAATAAAATCTGAAGATAAAAAAGTATTTGAATTTTTAACTATAAATATTGATGAGAAGAAAGATCAAAATATAAATATTAATCTTTTATTTTCAGGCGATATGACTATATCAGTAAATGTAGAAACAATTAATGCAACTTTGGAAGATTTTTCCGGTAGTTGGAAAACAAAAACTAAACCAGTTCATAAGTTTTAATGAAAATATTAAGTACAAATAATAAATCTTTTAAAAAGTCTTTTAATTTATTAATTGATTCAAAAAGAACTCAATCAAATAATAATTTGAGCAAGGTTAAAAAAATTATAAAAGATATAAAATTAAATAGTGATAAATCTTTAATAAAATATACAAAAAGATACGATAATCTTAAGCTGTCTTTTAAACAAATTAAACTTGAAAACACAATAATAAAAAAAGAATTAAAAAACTTAGACAAAAATATTAAAAAGTCTATTGATATTGCTTTTGAAAGAATTACAAAATTTCATAAAAAACAAGTTTTTAAAGGATTTACTTTTAAAGATAAATTTAATAATCAGCTGGGATACAAAATAACACCTCTAAATAAAGTTGGTGTTTATGTACCAGGGGGAACAGCAAGTTATCCAAGCACGTTATTAATGAATTCAATACCAGCTATGGTTGCGGGAGTAAAAGAAATTTATTGCGTTATGCCAACTCCAAATGGAGAGATAAATGCCGGAGTATTATACGCCGCAAAAAAATGTAAAATTAAATCAATATTTAGGATCGGAGGTGCTCAAGCGATAGCTGCCCTTACGTATGGAACTAAATGTGTTCCGAAAGTTGATAAAATTGTCGGACCTGGAAATATATATGTAGCCAGTGCTAAAAAAGAGGTATTCGGTTATGTAGGTATAGATATGGTGGCTGGGCCATCTGAGATAACAGTTATTGCTGATGATAGTAACAAAGCAGATTGGACTGCAGTTGATTTATTATCTCAAGCAGAACACGATATTTTATCTCAATCAATTTTATTAACAAAAAGTGAACAATTTGCTAGAAAAGTTTTAAAAGAAATTAAAAATACATTAAAAATTCTGCCAAGAAAAAAAATTGCATCTAAAAGTATAAAAAATTATGGATGTATTATTATCTGTAAAAATGAAAAAGAAATAGTAAGTTTAGCAAACTTAATCGCACCCGAACATTTAGAAATTAAAATTAAGGGAGCAGAGAGATTAGAAAAAAAAATTAAAAATGCTGGTTCAATATTTTTAGGAGAATATAGTCCAGAGGCTGTAGGAGATTATCTTGCCGGACCTAATCATGTTTTGCCAACATCAGGATCAGCAAGATTTGCATCAGGTTTGTCAGTTAATGATTTTTTAAAAAGAACATCACTAATTAAGTGCACTAAAACAGGTATTGAAAAGATAGGTCAAATGGCTATAAACCTTGCAAACTATGAAGGACTTCATGCACATGCATTGTCAGTAAAAAAAAGGATGAGTAATTAATGGCCAAAGAAGAGATGATAGAGTTTAAAGGTACAGTAACTGAGTTGCTACCTAATGCTACATTCAAAGTTAAATTAGAAAATAACCACGAAATATTAGCCCATACCTCTGGAAAATTGAGAAAAAATAGAATTCGTGTATTAGCTGGGGATAAAGTTTTGGTTGAAGTTACTCCTTATGATTTAACCAAAGGTAGAATAACTTTTAGACTTAAATAAATGTCTAAATGACGAAATTAATCTTAGCTAGCGCATCACCGAGAAGATTAGAATTATTAAAAAGTATAAATATTTATCCTGACGTTGTTCAGGGAGCAAAAATTGATGAAAGAATAAAAAAAAAAGAAAAAGTAAAATTTTTTTTAAAACGGATTTGTTTAGAGAAGGGGTTAAGAATTCAGAAAAATTATAAAGATGATATTATTCTTTCGGCAGATACAATTGTAACAACAAAACAAAAAATATTTGGCAAACCAAAGAATAAGGTTGATGCTATGGAAACATTAAAATATTTGTCTGGTAGAAATCATACTGTCAGAACCAGTGTATGTGTTTTATTTAGAAAAAAGAAGAAAATAAAAATTATTAGCACTAAAATTAAATTCAAAAATTATCATAATCTTGAAATTGAAGAGTATTTAAAAACTAATGAATGGCAAGATAAAGCTGGAGCGTATGCAATACAAGGATTTGCAGAACAATTTATTATAAAAATAAATGGGTCCTATTCAAATGTTGTAGGTTTGCCATTATATGAGACAGTTAATCTATTAAAAAGTATTAAGAGTTTTTAATTGATTATTTAAGAATTTTGTGAAAAAAACCTTCTTGTTGGTCTCGTAGCTCAGTTGGTAGAGCAGAGCCCTGAAAAGGCTTGTGTCGCTGGTTCAATTCCAGCCGAGACCACCATTTATTAAAACGCTTTCACAATTCAATTTTAAATTTATTTTTGATGGCCACACTTCGCGAAGTTTTGCTTATATTTTAAACTTAATACAAAGTTCAAATAAGATAAAAAGCTGAAAGGTCGAATATCCTATTAACTCTTAAAGATATATCAGGTCGTGTTGATGAAAAAGTGGGTGAAAACAATTAGTTTAATATCTGGTAGGTTTCTGATTTTGGGTATCTAAGAACTTAACATTTTAAGATTGTAATTTTTTTTTTAATAAGTACACATACCTAGAATGAAAAAAATAATTTTAAACAATTCTGCTCATTTCTTACATGCTAAGCATACGCTTGGCATTTAACTATATATTTAACAAAAAAATAATAATATAAACTTTAACAAATGCAGCTGTAGCTCAGTTAGTTAGAGCGCCTGCCTGTGGAGCAGGAGGTCGTTGGTGCAAATCCAACCAGCTGTACCAATATAATGAGTGAAAAAATTATCAAACCGTCTGTTAATTTACCTGTTGGTTTTACAGATAGAAAAGAAAAAGAATTAGTTGTCAGAGATTTTTTAATCAAGCAGATTAAGAAAGTAATGACAAAATATGGTTTTGAGTATCTTGAAACACCCAGTTTTGAGTATACTGAAAGTCTGGGTAAATTTTTACCAGACAAAGATAGACCTTCTGAAGGAGTATTTTCATTTGAAGACGGAAAAAAATGGTTATCTCTTAGATATGATCTAACAGCACCACTTGCGCGTTTTGCTGCAAAAAATTTTGATAATATTCCAAAACCTTTCAAAAGATATCAATTAGGACAGGTGTGGAGAAACGAAAAACCTGGGCCAGGTCGTTTTAGAGAATTTTTACAATTTGATGCGGATTATGTTGGAACAAATAATTTATTAGCAGATAGTGAATTATGCGTACTGATTTCAGAAATATTAGAAGAGTGTGGCTTAGAAAAAAATGAATATAGTATTAAAATTTCAAATAGAAAATTATCTAAAGGGTTATTAGAATATCTTAACATACAAAATGAAAGTCAACAGACCACGACATTAAGGGCAATTGATAAGTTAGATCGTGTTGGCATTGATGGTGTTAAATTATTATTAGGTAAAGGTAGAAAAGATAAATCAGGGGATTTTACTAGAGGTGCAAAATTAAAAGAAAACCAAATAGAAAAAATTTTAGAATTTTTAAATTCAAAAGGACTTGATCAATTAGAAAAAACTGGTTGTAAAAATAAATTATTTAATGAAGGTATCAGTGAATTAAAACAAATGGTAAAAAATTTTAATTTTTTTAAATTTAAAAATTTTCAAGTTGATCCTGCTGTTGTTCGTGGTCTCGAGTACTATACAGGACCCATTTTTGAGGCAGAACTAGCATTTAAAGTGAAAAATGAGAGAGGAGTAGACGTTGAATTTGGCTCTCTAGGAGGTGGAGGAAGATATGACAATCTTGTTAAAAGATTTAAAAATCAAGATTGTCCAGCAACCGGAGTATCTATAGGTTTAGATCGATTGTTGTATGCCTTGAATAAAAAAAGTATTTTTAATTTTAATTCAAAGAGCCCTATACTTATATGTGTTCTTGATGAACAGTTCATGAATTATTATTTCAAAATTTTAAACTTACTACGACTAAATAATATAAATTCTGAAATATATTCTGGATCATCTGGTTTTAAAGGACAACTAAAATATGCAGATAGAAGAAATTGCAAATATGTCATTATTTGTGGAGAAAAAGAAGTTTCAAAAGAATTAGTTACACTAAAAAATCTTGTATTAGGAACTAAAGTATCTAGCAGAATTAAAACTAGAGAAGATTGGACTCAATCAAAAGATGTACAAAAAACCTTTGCCTTATCTAATCTACTAAAAGAAATAAAAATATAGATATGTCTGAAGCATTAATAAATAAAAAAAATAGAGAAAATATTTCAAAAAAAATACTAAATATTTTTAGAAAAAAAGGCTTTAATTTTGCTGATCTCGATATTGTAATTGATACTGATCTTCTGACACAACGTTCAGGTGAAGCTTTTAAAAAGTATGCATTAAATTTTAAAGATAAATCTGGAAAAGAAATTAGTTTGAGACCTGACTTAACAATTGCTACTGCAATTCAATATATCCAAGATAAAAAAAAAGGTATAAAAAAAATATCATATTTTGGATCAGCTTTTAGGTTAGATAAAAAAGGTGATTTAAAGGTTTTCGATCAGATAGGATGTGAAATTATCAATTCTAAATCTTCACCTGAATTTTTAATTCTATCTACAGTTCTTTTGGTTTTTAAAAAAATAAAAAAAACTAAAATTATATTAAATGACTTAGCCCTTTTTCAAAATTTGATTAGTTCACTGGACTTACCTAAAAGATGGAAATTAAGATTAATCAGACATAGTTCAAGAATAGATTATTTTGATGAGCTTCTTAGACGTTTAGATACTAATTATGATCCTGATAGCGAACAGATTAAAATTGATTATGATCGTATGGTTAAACTTAAAAAAATGGATTTAAAACAAATTATAGGTGGGAGAACTGCGGAAGATATAATAGAAAGATTTGAAAAAAAAAATAAAGATACAAGAAATAATTTTAAAAGAAAACAAAGTGTTAAAATTATCAAGGATTTTTTAAAATTAAAATCTCCACTAAATGATTCTATAAGTAAGATTAAGATGTTTGCTAAAAAAAATAACCTACAAATAAAAGATCTAAACAAATCTTTAGTAAAATTAAATAATATAAATAAAAAATTTGGGTCAAAATATATTATAACTTTTGACGCTCAATTTGGTAGAGAAACGCAGTATTACACAGGAATTGCTTTTTCAATTTTTAAACAAAAAAAGGAACTTGCTAGAGGAGGAGAATACAATAACTTGATTAAAACTTTAGGTGGCAAGCAAACATCAGCATTCGGTGCTGCAATTAATCTAAATCAGTATATATGAGTAGATTAAAGTTAGGATTGCCAAGCAAAGGAAGATTAAAAGATGAAAGCATAAAATTTTTTTCTTCAAAAAACTTAAATATTAAAAACCTTAATTCTAGAAATTATTTTTTTAGTTTTCAAGATAATCATAATTTTAACGGAATTTTTCTTCATGCAAGAGAGATTATTGAGAGGTTAAATGATGGCACATTAGATTTAGGAATATCAGGTTTAGATCTTTTAATGGAATTGCCAGACGAATATCAAAATAACATTAAAATTCATAAAAAATTGAGTTTTGGGGATGCTGATTTGGTTGTTGCCGTTCCAAATGATTGGTTGGATGTTCAGAACATGGCTGATTTGGAGGAAGTTAGTTTTGAGTTTAAAGATAAATATAATAGAAGAATGAGAGTGGCAACGAAGTATCCTAAGTTGACAGAAGATTTCTTTTTATCTAAAGGTGTGACAGAGTTTAAGATAGTTGGGAGTTTAGGGGCAACAGAAACGTACCCTTTTACCGGATCATCAGAATTGATAACTGATATCACTTCAACCGGAGCCACACTAAAAGAAAATAATTTAAGGATTATTTTAGATGGTGAAATTTTAAAAAGTTCAGCATGTTTAATGGTGTCAAAAAAATGTGAAAATAAAATTATAGATATATTTTAATAATAATTTGAATTACAAATTTTTATAATCTTTATTAAAATTAAATTTTTCAAAAAGATATTTTTCTTTATCATAAATAATATCTGCGTCGTCCTGATCAAGATAATTAATGTATTCTTTTGTTTCTGCTGTTTTATTCATATCAACACTTTCAAATTTTTTAATTTCAATATTATTTTTAGATAAAAAGTTAAGCAAGTGTTGATTTAAAGTTTCTGTGTGAAAATATTTATTTATAAAAATTTTGCTATCTAAGGTTTGAATTTTTTCATTGAATTTAATTTTTCTATTATAAAAAATATTACGATTGTTGTCATTTGTATTAAAGCCAAAAAATAACCAAGTCATATAACCTAATTGTTTGTCAACGGTAAAACTAAAGTTTGACCCAATATAATTTTTAAAATCATCATATAATAATAGTTTTATAAATTCTTTAAAATTACTTTTAGAATTTACATCAGAAAAACATTGTTTGATTCGATTAATATTTTTCTTTATTTGGTCAAAAATGTACATAGGAGTTTCTCTTGAAATTCTTAAGCGTTTAAGTTTCAAACGGTAAGAAGTGAGATCGCTAAAAAGTGGAGATTCTTTTTGCTTTAAACACGACCATTTCCACATAGAGTAGTACCAACTATATGGCGACCTAATGGTGCTAATTTTATACTTTTTCTTAATTAGCTCTATATCATTATGATCAGTTATAAAATCATGATGTTTAGTTACAGTTATACCGGGGTATTTTTCTAAGTAACTTCTTAAAAAAGATGTTCCTGTTTTTGGCATTTCAGTTATGAAAAAATTTTTACCTATAATCATTTAATCCTCAATTAACATATTATTATATATTAAATAAAATTTAATTATTTAAAATTTTTTTAGTTGAATTTAATGATTTTACTTAATCACAAAAAATTACCAGCTAAGATATTGCTGTTTTTTATTGCTTACTTTAAAAGTATCAATTGTGAATCTTATTCATCATTGCAGAATTTTTGTATTTTAAGTTAATTTTAATATGTTGTTTTAGGTAATATGTTATATTATAACATAACACTTTTATTATAAAATTATTACAAAGAGAAAAAAATGAAAGTTGCTTACGTTTTTAGAACAAGTATGGCTAGTACATTTCAATTGAGTACTATGATTTTGCCACAACTAGAAAATAAAACCCACGTTGTTAGTGTGCCAGGCATGTTTTTTTTTGATGATAATATTTTTTGTCTTCAAAAAAATGACCCAATAGGAGAGCGTTTGGCTAAAATCGCGAAAGAACATAATATGTTATTAATGGTTTGTGACCAATGTGCAGTTAGGAGAGGCTTAGCAGAGGGTACATTAGAGCAGTGTGGAAGCGGAGTTGTAAAAGCAAAAGGTTTAGTTGACGGAGTAGTAGCGGGTTGCTTCCCTCAGCTATATAAAGCTCTCGGATCTAATCCTCCTGATCAAGTGATTACGCTTTAATAAAAAAAGGCGAATAAAAACTCGCCTTTTTAAAATTCGTAGGAACGAAAAGGGTATTACATTCTCATTCACTGATTGAATAACTATTGAATTACCTAGATTTTTAAAATTGTTCATTACTTTGTTCATTACTCTAAAGGTCATTTTCAAAAGGAACTCAAAAGATAGAATTGGAAAAGTCGAAATGTTAGTAATTTATTCTAGAAACTGCTAGGATTTAAAAATGAAACATATTCTCAAAATTTCATTTTTATTTTTTCTAGCACTTGGTTTAGCTAGTGCTGATGAATGTATGGAAGGTGACTGTGAGAATGGTACTGGAACTTATTTTTATTCTACTGGAGATAAAAGTGGATCAAAATTTACGGGAGAATGGAAAAATGGAAAAAGGGATGGAAAAGGAATTATGCTTAATAAAGATGGATCGTTTTTTGAGGGTGAGTATAAAAATGATATGAAGCATGGAGAAGGAGCATTTTACCCAGATGTTAACGCTTATCATGAAGGAAAAAAAGGAATTCTCCAATATGTGGGAAACTGGAAAAATGATAAAAGGCATGGAAAGTTTACAAAAGTATTTAATAATCACGTTAGTGAAGAAATTGAATATGTAAATGGAAAATTAATATCAAATGTAGAAAGTAATAGTAATGGTGTAATGTCTGTAACAGATGTACTTTTGGATTATGACTCTTTAGTTGGTAAGTGGATAGTTGTGAAGGGCCATTATTTAAACTTGGATGGTACATCAGGTGCTCTAAAAGCTGGATTTACGTCATTTACTTCATTGGATATTTATACAAAAAACGCTGAGAGAAGCATTAGAAAATATTTACTTGAAAATTGTGACTCTTTTGGTTGTAACTTAGAAGTTAGCGGTTACGTAAAAAAAACAAAAAAAACAAAACGAAAATATATTGATCTACGAAAAATAAAAATATCGAAATAGTTTTTTTAGTATCTAGATTTTAAAATTGTTCATTACTTGTTCATTACTCATTCATTACTTTGTTCATTACTTTTATTTTCGTAGGGATAAAAAAAAAGGCGAGTAAAAACTCGCCTTTTTAAATTTTGTAGGTACGAAAAGGGTATTACATACCCATTCCACCCATTCCTGGCATTCCACCACCCATAGGCGGCATTCCACCGGCAGGGCCAGAGTCTTTATCGTCTGGTTTATCTGCAATCATAGCTTCAGTAGTAATTAATAAACTTGCAATTGATGCAGCATCTTGAAGTGCCGTTCTAACAACTTTTGTAGGATCAATAATTCCTTTTTGGAACATATCACAATATTCTTCCGTTTGTGCATCATAACCATTTGATCCTTTTTTACCTTCAAGTAATTTTCCAACAACCACAGATGCATCAACTCCTGAATTAGTAATAATTTGTCTGATCGGGGCCTGTAAGGTCTTTTTTACAATTTCCACACCAGCTTTTTGATCATCGCCTTTAACTTTAATTGTATTCAAACAGTCAGTAGCATATAGCAGTGCACATCCACCACCAGTTACAACACCTTCCTCGACTGCTGCTCTAGTTGCATTTAAAGCATCATCCACTCTATCTTTTCTCTCTTTAACTTCAACTTCAGTTGCACCTCCAACTTTAATTACAGCTACACCTCCTGCTAATTTAGCTAATCTTTCTTGAAGTTTCTCTTTATCATAATCAGATGTAGACTCCTCTATTTGTTTTCTTATTGAACCACATCTAGCTTCAATATCACTTTTCTTGCCTGAACCATCAACAATTGTTGTATTATCTTTATCAACTTTTATTTTTTTACAAGAACCAAGATCATCTATTTTTACATTTTCTAATTTAATTCCAAGGTCTTCAGATATTAAAGTCCCGCCTGTTAAAATAGCAATATCTTCCAACATTGCCTTTCTTCTATCTCCAAAACCTGGAGCTTTAACAGCTACAACTTTTAATCCACCTCTTAATTTATTTACAACCAAAGTTGCTAAAGCCTCACCTTCAACTTCTTCAGCAATTATTAATAAAGACTTAGAAGATTGAACTACTGATTCTAAAAGAGGCACAATTGATTGTAAATTAGATAGTTTCTTTTCACACAATAAAATTAATGGGTTTTCTAATTCTGCAATCATTTTGTCTGAGTTTGTAATAAAATACGGTGATAAAAAACCTCGATCAAATTGCATACCTTCAACAACATCAAGCTCAGTTTGTAAACCTTTTGCTTCTTCGACCGTTATCACACCTTCATTCCCAACCTTTTGCATGGCTTTAGAAATCATATCGCCAATTTCTTTCTCACCATTTGCTGATATAGTTCCTACTTGCGCGATCTCCTCACTTGTTTTTACTTTTTTTGAGCTATTTTTTATTTCCTCAATTACTTTCTCAATTGCTGTATCAATACCTCTTTTTAAATCCATTGGATTCATACCAGCAGATACATACTTACAACCTTCTTTAGCAATTGATTGTGCCAAAAGGGTAGAAGTCGTAGTACCATCACCAGCTTCATCATTTGTTTTACTTGCAACTTCTTTAACCATTTGAGCCCCCATATTTTCAAACTTGTCTTCAAGCTCAACTTCTTTTGCAACAGTAACACCGTCCTTAGTAATTCTTGGAGCACCAAAAGACTTATCAATAACAACATTCCTTCCTTTGGGACCAAGCGTTACTTTTACTGCATTAGCAAGTATATCAACACCCTTAAGCATTGAATTTCTAGCTTCAGTATTAAATTTTACAATTTTTCCTGTCATTTTATTTCCTCCTAAATTATTTCTTTGACATTACTCCCATGATGTCGCTTTCTTTCATAATCGAGTATTCTTTCCCATCGATTTTAACTTCTGTCCCTGACCATTTACCAAATAGTATGTGATCACCAATTTTGACATCCATCGGGGTAATTTTTCCGTCTTCAGATTTTGCTCCTGGACCAACAGCAATAACTTTACCTTCTTGAGGTTTTTCTTTTGCTGTGTCTGGGATTATAATCCCACCGGCAGTTTTTTCCTCACTTTCAAGTGATTCAACTAGCACTCTATCGTGCAATGGCCTTAATTTCATAGATTTCTCCTTTAGCGTTATGGCACTGATATGATTATGAATACCGATTTTTCAAGAGGGTTAAACCTAAAAAACTCTGATAATGTGGTTTTTCTCACAATTCTGAAGTATACCCTTAATTTATGTCGGTATTTAATTCTCTAAAAAAAGTGTTAAAATCAGAAAAATCTCGCAATTTTCCAAATGACCTAGAGTCTTTGTGGATGCCATTCTCTGCAAACAAACACTTTAAAAAAAACCCTCGTTTAATTTCTAGGGCTAAAGGAATGTATTATTATACACCTTCAGGAGACAAAATTCTTGATGGTGTTGCAGGCCTATGGTGTTGTAATGCAGGCCATAATAGGGATCAAATTGTTGAAGCAATTAAAAAACAAGCTGAAGAATTGGACTTCGCCCCTGCTTTCAACATGGGACACCCAAAGTCATTTGAGTTAAGTTCTAAATTGTCACAAATTGCACCAAAAGGTTTTAATCACGTTTTTTTTGGTAACTCTGGATCAGAAGCTGTTGAAAGTGCACTAAAAATTGCCTTATCATATTGGCTTGAAAAAGGTGATGTTAAAAAAAAAATACTAATTGGTAGAAACAGAGGTTATCATGGCACCAACTTTGGCGGAGTCTCAGTTGGCGGTATAGAAAAAAACAGAACCCAATTTAATAAATTTTTACCAGGGGTTTATCATTTACCTGATACTCATAATTTAGAAAAAAATTCATTTTCTAAAGGCCAGCCACACTGGGGTGAGGAATTAGCGGACGAACTTACTTTAATGGTTAACAAGCATGGTTCTGAAAATATTGCAGCAGTAATAGTTGAACCTGTTGCAGGTTCTACAGGAGTATTAATACCACCAAAAAACTATTTAAACAAATTGAAGAAGATCTGCGATCATAATAATATTTTATTAATCTTTGATGAGGTGATAACTGGATTTGGTAGATTAGGAAAAGCATTTGCAAGTGAGTATTTTGATATCACTCCTGATTTGATTTGTGTTGCAAAAGGGATCAATAGTGGGACAGTTCCTATGGGCGCAGTTTTAGTCCAAGATAAAATATTTGAAGCATTTATGAATAAAGAAGAAAAAACAATTGACCTATTTCACGG
Source organism: Pelagibacteraceae bacterium AG-470-E16 (assembly GCA_003209195.1). GTDB lineage: Bacteria > Pseudomonadota > Alphaproteobacteria > Pelagibacterales > Pelagibacteraceae > HIMB114. The sequence continues at coordinate 44,462 of QCSF01000004.1, forward strand.
ATATACTTATTCAGCACACCCTTTAGCATGCGCTGCATCTCTAGCAGCTTTGAAACTTTATGAAGATGAAAGTCTATTTGAACGAGTAAATCAATTGTCAAAATATTGGGAGGACGGTTTGCATTCTTTGAAAGGAACCAAAAACGTAATTGATATTAGAAATCTTGGCTTGATAGGTGCTATAGAGTTGGAACCAATCACAGGAAAGCCTACTAGAAGAGCTTATAATGTTTTATGTGAAGCATTCAACAATCATAAAACTTTATTAAGAGTTACCGGTGATATAATTGCTTTATCACCACCCTTAATTATTCAAAAAGAAGAAATAGATCAATTAATTGAAAATCTAAAAAAAACTCTTCAGCAAACTGAGTAATTAATGAAAAATCACTTTCCTGAAGAGATAAAACAATTTCATGATATCTCAAATCAATATGAAATTTATTTTGTTGATTTGTGGGGTGTAATTCATAATGGAATAAAGCTTTTTGATAATGCAGTACAAGTTCTTAGGGAGTTAAAAAAAATTAATAAAAAGGTAATTTTAATTTCAAATGCTCCCAGGTTAAAAAAAACTGTAAAAAAATTTTTAGAAAAATTAAATTTTGATTTAGATTTAGTAGAAATGTTGATTACATCGGGGGATGTTACGCAAAATTATATTTTAAAAAATAAAGATAAATTTTTTTATCATTTGGGACCAAAAAAGGATGCTGATTTATTTGAAAACGTTATAAATATTTCCAAAAACTCTGAAAATTGTCTTGAAATCGTATGCACTGGATTAATTGATGAGATCGGTCATAATATTTCCGATTATCAAAATCTTTTTGAGACTTACATAAATAAAAATAAAACTTTTGTTTGCGCGAATCCAGATGAAGTTGTATCGCGCGGTAATAAGATTGAATTTTGTGCTGGTGCATTAGCAAAATATTATAAAAAACTTGGCGGTAAGGTTATTTATTTTGGCAAACCTCATCATCATATTTATGATTTTGCAAAAATTGAGTTAGAAAGACGAGTGGATAGAAAAATACAAAAAAAAGAAATTTTAGCTGTAGGTGACAATTTAAAAACTGACATTTTAGGTGCTCAAAACTTTAATATTGACTCTTTATTAATTTTAAATGGAATATACAAAGATTTTTTTAGAAATAATGATTTAAATTTTGATAAATTGATTAAATCTAGTGAAGCTGAGAGTTTAATTATAAAAAAGTATCAACAAGAATTAAAATGGAAAAATGATAGTATATAGAAATAAATTTAATTTAAAATGTACAAAAAAATCTATTCTAGTTATCGGAAATTTTGATGGATTGCACTTGGGACATATTTCAATTGTAAAAGAAGCTATAAAATTAGCAAAAAATAATAAACAAAGAGCAGGGTTGTTAACTTTTGACCCTAATCCTAAAGAGTTTTTTACAAAAAATAACAAATTTAAAATTATTAGCAATTTAGAAAAAGAGAAAATTTTATCAGAAATGAAATTAAATTATATGATAGTGCTAAAGTTTAATAAAAGTCTTAGGAACTTAAGTGCTGAAAATTTTATTAAGAAAATTTTAATAAATAAAATTAATCCTCATCAAGTTATTATCGGTAAGGAGTTTAAGTTTGGAAAAAATAGAACAGGTAATTCAACATTATTAAAAAACTATTTTGAAGTTAAAATCGCAAATCAAAAAAAAATAGGAGATAATAAAATTTCTTCTACAGAAATAAGAAAACTTATTGAAAAAGGAAAAGTTTCAGATATTAAAAAACTATTAGGAAGAAATTGGTCTGTTACTAGCAAGGTTATAGACGGTGATAAAATAGGACGCAAGTTAGGTTTTAGGACTGCTAATATGATAATAGAGAATCGCATTCAACCCTTAAGAGGAGTATACGCAACAAAATTACACTTTGAGGGTAATACCTTTGAAGGTATAAGCAATTTTGGTATCGCTCCAACATTTGGAATAAAAAAAAATAATGTTCTTGAGACACATTTATTTAGTCCTGTAAAAAATCTTTATAAAAAGAATATAAAAGTTGAATTTATAAAGTTTTTGAGAAAAGAAAAAAAGTTTAAATCAAAAAAAAATCTTACGGACCAGATTGTAAAAGATATTAAAAGTGCAAAGAAGGTTTTTTAAATATGACGGATATTAAAGTTAATTTACCTAAAACTAATTTTCCGATGAGAGGTAATCTACCACTAAAAGAGCCTGAAATTTTAAAGTTTTGGTCAGAATTAAATCTTTATAAACAAATAAGAAATAAAAGAATTGGAAGAGAGAGATTTATTCTTCATGATGGTCCACCGTACGCAAATGGAAATATTCATATTGGAACTGCCCTAAACAAAATTTTAAAAGACATTGTCGTTAAATTTAAATCAGTGGATGGAAAAGATTGTCCTTATGTACCTGGATGGGATTGTCATGGATTACCCATCGAATGGAAAATTGAAGAAGAAAATAAAAAACAAGGAAAGGATAAAAAAAGTATTTCAATTTTAGACTTCAGAAAAAAATGTCGAGAGTTTGCAAAAAAATGGATTATCATACAAAAAGAACAATTTCAGAGATTGGGAGTTTTAGGTGATTGGGATAATTATTATGAAACAATGTCAAATGATGCTGAAGCCCAAATTGCAATAGAAATATTAAAATTTCTAAAAAATGGAAGTTTGTACAAAGGTTATAAACCTGTTCTTTGGTCAGTTGTAGAGTCAACTGCTCTAGCAGATGCAGAAGTAGAGTATAAAGATCACGTTTCAAATCAAATTTATGCTAAATTCAAACTTCAGAAAAAATTTAGAGGCTATAAAGATTTATCAGTTATTATCTGGACCACAACACCCTGGACTATACCGTGTAATCGAGCACTAGCATACAATAGTGATCTCGAGTATGGAATTTTTGAAACAGATATTGGTGAAAAAATAATTATCGCAAAGGAATTGGAAAGTACTTTTATTAAAGTAACTAAAATAAAATTAAATTTAATAGATAGTTTTAATGGCAGTGATTTCAAAGATTGTACTGCATGGCACCCATTTAAAAACCTAGGTTATGAATTTGATGTCCCTTTACTTGAAGCTGACTTTGTAACTACAGATCAAGGTACGGGCATAGTTCATGTTGCGCCAAGTCATGGACCAGATGATTTTTCACTTGGTCTCAAAAATCAAATAAAAGCTGAAAACACAATCGATGATAATGGCCATTATACTGAGATAATTAAATATTTTAAAGGAACACATATTTTCAAAGCTGATAAAATAGTAATAAGTGAACTAAAAAAAAATAAACAATTGATTTTTACAACTGACTATAAACACAGTTATCCGCATTCTTGGCGATCGAAAGCTCCCTTAGTGCACAGAGCTACTCCTCAGTGGTTTATATCAATGGATAAAAATGAACTGAGAAAAAAAGCAATAAACAACATTAGTTCAACATGTTTTTATCCAAGTCTAGGAAAAAACAGAATTCAAGGAATGGTAGAAAGTAGACCAGATTGGTGTATTTCTAGACAAAGATTTTGGGGAGTGCCATTACCAATTTTTATTGACAAAAAAACACAAGAACCAATTGTTGATGATGAGGTAAATAATAAGATTTACGAAATATTTCTGAAAGAGGGTAGTGATGCTTGGTATAAAAGAAATATTTCAGATTTTCTAACTAAAAAATATAATTCAGAAGATTTTCAAAAAATTGAAGATATAGTAGAAGTATGGTTTGACTCTGGATCAACTCATTCTTACGTTTTAGAAAGTAGAGAAGATTTAAATTGGCCGGCGGACATGTATCTAGAGGGATCAGACCAGCATCGTGGATGGTTCCATTCATCTTTATTACATTCATCGGGCACAAGAGGAAAGGCACCGTATAAAAGTATATTGACACATGGTTTTGTAGTTGATGGAAAAGGACAAAAGATGTCAAAGTCTTTAGGAAACGTTATTGCTCCTGATGAAATTATCAAAAAAAATGGTGCTGATATATTAAGATTATGGGTTGTAGCATCGGATTATTCAGAAGATTTGAGAATAGATCAATCAATTATTTCTCAGCATTCTGAATCTTATCGAAAAATTAGAAATACTTTAAGATTTCTAATGGGAAATATTTTAGATGATTTTTCACTAAAAAGTTTTGAGAACTTATCATATGATAATTTAGATATAATAGACTATTTTGTTTTAAGTAAAATTTCTGATTTAGATAAAAATTTTTATCAATATGTAAAGTCTAATCAATATCACAAAATATATGTAGAATTATTAAATTTTTGCACTATTGACTTATCTTCATCGTATTTTGATATTAGAAAGGATTGTCTGTATTGTGACGATATTGATAGTGTTAAAAGAGTAAATTGTATTAAGATTTTAAAGACTTCTTTATACTTTTTAATGAAATGGTTGCATCCTATTTTAGCGTTCACTATTGAGGAAGTATTCCAGACTTTAAAGTCTAATGAGACAAATAATCAAAAAGATAATGAGGCAAGCGTTTTCTTGTTCGACTTTAAAAATATACTATTTCATCAATCTGAAAAATTTAATGAAAAAACTTGGAAAATTCTAGAAAAAATAAAAATTGAAATTAATCAAATTTTTGAAAAAATGCGGGCTGAAAAAACTATTAAATCTGGTCTGGAAACAAAAATCTATATTGATATCAAAGATGTAAATAACAAAGATATTTTTAATAATATAGATTTAGGAGATTTTTTGGTTTGCTCTGGTGTTGAATTAAATGATGAACAAAAAAAAGTTAAAATGAAAAATTTAGATAGCATTGAAGGTTTTCAAGTTTATGTAGAGAAAGCAATTGGCAAAAAATGTGATCATTGTTGGAAAATTTCAAATGCCCCCTGCGAGAGGAAAAATTGTGCTATTAAGTAAAAAATTTTCTCAGAGTTTTATAGTTATTTTAATATGTTTTATTCTAGATCGACTTTCTAAAATATATGTTATCGATCTTTTTACTCAAACAAATGTAAATGACAATATATATATTAATCCTTACTTAAATATTATACTTTTATGGAATACAGGAATTGCTTTTGGATTATTAAAAAGTGATAGTTTTGTTTATAGCTTAATCACATTGTTAATCTTTTTGATTATAATCTTCCTATTTTATTTGATTACAAAAGTTAAAAAAAGCTTTGAAATATTATGTCTTTCCTTAATAATTGGTGGAGCGACTGGTAATTTTATCGATAGAATTTATTATAAAGCAGTTCCTGATTTTATTGATATACATTATAATGATTTTCACTGGTTTATCTTTAACATTGCAGATATATTTATCTCTATAGGTATAATTATGCTCCTAACTTTTGACATAATTAATAATAATATTAAAAAAAATGATTAAATATTTATTATTAATTTCAATAGCTTTTATCTTATCTGCATGCTCAGGCATAAAAAAAAGTGTAGGCTATGGAAAAGATGTTCCCGATGAATTTTTAATAAAAAAAGTAGACCCAATTGAAAGACCACCTAATTATGATCTACTGCCACCAGATACTAAAATAGAAAGTAATAAAGCTAAATCTTATAGTAAAAGAAATAATGTAAAAAGTATTGTTGATAATTCTTTAAATTCTAATTCGAGTTCTCAAGAAAGAAGCAAAAACATTAGCCCCAAATCTTCAACTGAAAAAATGATAATAGATCAGTTAGGAAAAAAATGATTGAGATAAATAATAGTTTTTTTTTTGAAAAAAAAGGACTTGATTTAAATAATAGTACAAATTTTAAAAAAAAATCTGAGTTATCAAAAAAACGTTCTGATGAACTTTTAAATGAATTTAAAAACGATAAAAATGACATTTTGAAATCTTTTACAAAAAGTTATCAGTTTAAAATTAGAAGTCTAAAGCAGAAAATTGATTTCAAAAAAAAACAAAAAGTAGTCATTGGCATAGGTGGATCTTCATCAGGAGCCAAAGCATTATCTTTCTTTATGAATGATGACACTATTTTTTTTGATAATTTGGATTATGATTTTTTAATTAAATTTTTTAATAAAAACTCTATAGAAAATTTTTTTTTTTTTGTAATTTCAAAATCAGGTGACACATTTGAAACTTTAGCAATTTTAAATATTTTAATTCAAAAATATAAAAATCAGGAGAAAAGTCTTCATGATCTCTATAAGTCAATGGTTATAATTACTGAGAGCAAAGATAGTATTTTAAAAAACTTTTCACTTAGAAATGATATTAAATTAATCGAGCATAATCCAAATATAGGCGGAAGATACTCTATATTATCAGAGACAGGTATGTTACCATTTTTGGATTTAAATTTAGAGATTGAGCGAGGATCTGAAAAATATATTAATTTTTTAACTGAAGATCATGATAAAAGTCCAACTAGAAATGTTGCGATTTTAGCTACTATTATTGAAGAGATGAAACTTAGTATATATTGTAATCTTATCTATAATTATAGATTAAAACATTTTTCATATTGGTTTCACCAATTGCATGCTGAAAGTTTAGGTAAAAAAAATACTGGGTTAACACCAATTACATCAATTTGTCCCAAAGACCATCATAGCATGATGCAGCTTTATCTTGATGGACCAAAAAATAAAGTATTTAATATTTTTTCTCCCTCGATTGAAAATTTATTTAAAAATTTTGATAACCTAGGATTTTACAATATAGAAAATTATACACCTACAGATTTACTAACAAAACAATTTGAAGCTGTAGTTGAAGTTTTTAAAGAAAAAAAAATTCCCCACAGAGTTATTAAAATTGATGATTATAAAAATCCTTTAAATTTAATAGAATTATTTTCTTATTTCCTTTTAGAAACGATTTTGCTTGGCAAAGTTTTGGGTGTTGACCCTTACAATCAACCAGCGGTACAACTTATTAAAAATAAGATTTTTAAAAACTAATTTTTTAAAAAAACTATTTTCGATGTTCCGTATGTTTTTTCTAATTTATGCTTAAAATTATTAAAGTAAACATGCCTTGTTTTTTCAATATGTAGAATTATCAATATTTCTTTAAATTTTATTAAAGTATTTATAAAATTACAAATATGTTCAAAATTTTCAATTTTGTAGGGCGGGTCTATAAAAATTATTTTTGGATTATATTTTATAATTAAATTAAGTTTATCGTATAAGAAAAAATTATCTTTTAAAATTTGAAACTTATTTTTTTCAAAATTATTTGATAAATTTCGAAATAAAGTATTTCTTGTTTCTGCATTTTTTTCGAGAAAAGCTACTTTTTTTGAACCTCTTGATAAACATTCAAGGCCGAATGATCCTGAACCAGAAAAGAAATCAATTATATTGCTACCTTCAAGTTCTGTCTTAAAATGTTTTGTATGCAACAATATATTAAATATATTTTCTTTAACGTTATCTTTTAATGGTCTTGTTATTTTAGGATTAGGTAGAAGTATTTTTTTACCCTTTTTGTTTCCTGATATAATTCTCATACTCTTTGAACTCACTATTTGTTATTTCTTTTATATCTAATGGTTTCATTCTATTTAAACAGAAAGGTCCATATTTAACTCTTTTTAATTTATTTACTTGCAATTTTATACTCTTAAATATTTCTTTTATTTCGTTTTTTTTCCCTTCAAAAAGAGTAATTTCTAAGTTGGTATTTTTTTTAATTTTTGAATTTAATACAAACCTGAAAGGTAAATATTTTTTTCCATTGATAATACTACCTTTAGATTTTTCTTTAATATTTTTTAAATTACAATCTCCATATACTCTTACTTGATAAGTTCTTGGGAATTTATTTTTTGGTAATTCAAGAGTTCTGGTGATTTTTGAAGAGTTGGTAAGTATCATGAGGCCTTCAGAATTATAATCTAATCTTCCTGCAAATATAAAATTTTTAAATTTTTTTGGAATTATATCATATATAATATCTTTATTATCTTGTTTTGCTTTTGAACAAATTATATTCTTTGGTTTATAAAATTTAAATACTTTTAGTTTTTTTTCAAATTTTACTTTTCTATTATTTACAAATATTTCATCGTCTGTATTTACAAAGGTAATAGGTGAATTGATTGTGTGTTTATTTACTATTACTTTATTATTTTTGATTAATTCTTCAATTCTACGCCTAGATCCCTGATTGTAATTAGCTAAGAGTTTAGCTATTCTAATTTTTTTATGCATCATTATAAAAACAAAATATTGAAACACGAGTTAAAAAATATTTTCAAAATATTATATCAAGATTCATTAAAAGCATTAAAAAAAAAAGAAGTTCCAATCGCATCTTTAATATTTAATCCATTAAAACAAAAAATTATTTCTAGATCATTCAATCAAAACATAGAGCATAACAACCCCTGTTCACATGCAGAAATATTATCAATTATAAAGGCATGTAAAAAGCTTAATACACACAGGTTAGATGGTCATGATTTATATTGCTCAGTTGAACCTTGTTTGATGTGTGCGTCAGTAATTTATCAAAGCAAGATAAGAAGAGTATATTTCGCTTTAGAAGATAAAAAAAACGGAGCTTTGATAAATAATTACAAATTATCTTTCAAAAAAAATTTAAATCACAAATTAGATATTTATTATGGATTTGAAGAAAAAAAATTTTCAGAATTACTCAAAAATTTTTTTAAAAAAAAAAGATAATTATTTAATAGCTCTCCAACCTATATCTCGTCTATAATACTTATTTTTCCAATTAACATCATCTAATAATTCCAAAGCTTTTTTTTGCGCTAATTTAATAGTAGGTTGAATTACTGTTGAATTTAAAACTCTGCCGCCATTACTAAAAATTTTTTTATTTTTTTTTATTGTGCCAGCATGAAACATTTGAACGTTTTTATCTTTGAAATTATTTGGCAAGTTTTCAATTTCTTGTAAATTTTCGTACTTTTCAGGATAGCCTTCGCTAGCTGCTACAATCGTAATACATGGGTGCTGTGACCAATTAATGTCATGATTGTCCAATTTATTATTAATTGTGCTTTCAATTAATTCAAGAAAATCATCTTTCATTCTCATCATTAAAACTTGGCATTCAGGATCACCAAATCTAATATTGTATTCAATAAGCTTTGGCTCGCCCTTATTTATCATCAATCCGGCATACAAAATCCCTTTATAAGGACACCCTATTTTTTCCATTCCAGTAATTGTTGGAATAATAATCTTTTCAATGATTTTTTTTTCTACGTTTTTATTTATTAATAATGAAGGTGAATACGCCCCCATACCCCCGGTATTTAGACCAGTATCATTTTCGCCAATTCTTTTATGATCTTGTGCGGTACCTATTTGTTTAAAATTTCTTCCATCAGTCAAGACAAAATAACTTGCTTCTTCACCCTCTAGAAACTCCTCAATAATAACTTGATTAGAGGAAGTAAATTTTCCATTAAGAATACTAATAATATCTATCAATGCTGCTTCTTTAGAATTACAGATTGTGACACCTTTACCTGCAGCCAAACCATCAGATTTTACCACTATAGGCGTTTCCATTTTTTTTAAAACTGTTTTTGCATGCTCCACTGAAGAAATACTAAAATGTTGAGCAGAAGGAATATTGAATTTGTTACATAAATTTTTCATAAATATTTTTGATCCTTCTAATTGAGCAGCTTTTTTATTTGGTCCAAAGACTTTGATCTTTTTTTTCTCTAGAAAATCAACTATTCCATTTACCAAGGGTATTTCAGGTCCTATGATTGCGAGATCTATTGAATTTTTTTTGATTGACGAGTAAATTTGATTAAAATTGGAAATATCTACATTTAAATTTTTGCATATTTCTGAAGTTCCTGCATTTCCAGGCATACAAAATAAATTATTTAACTTTTTTGATTGTTTAATTTTAAAGCAAATTGAATGCTCCCTTCCACCGCTTCCAATTACACAAACGTTCATGTATATTGTTCTTACAAGATAATGAATAATATACCAGAATTTTCTGTTACAGAATTTTCAAATTTAACAAAAAAAATTTTAGAAGAAAATTTTAGTTTAATTAAAATAAGAGGCGAAATATCAAGTGTAAAAAATTTTCGAGGTCATATTTACTTTACGTTAAAAGATGAAAATTATGTTGTGAATTCAGTATGTTGGTCCTCGAAAGTTCCTTTCTTACAAGTTCAACCAGAGGACGGCCTAGAAGTAGTTGTCGAAGGAAAAATTAGTACTTATGCTAGAAGCAGCATCTCTACTTATCAAATACAAGTCAATCAAATTGAGATTAAAGGTGAGGGTGCATTATTAAAATTAATTGAGCAAAGAAAAAAAAAATTAGAGACTGAAGGTCTATTTAATGCTGAAAATAAAAAACAAATTCCTTTTTTGCCAAATAAAATAGGAGTTATCACTTCTTTGTCAGGTGCGGTCGTGATGGATATAATTGATAGAGTTTATGCAAGATTTCCAACTGATATAAAGCTATATTCGGTCAGTGTACAAGGAGTAAATGCAGTAAATGAAATTATCTTAGGATTAGATTATTTTGAAAAATATCCAGTAGATTTAGTAATTATTGCAAGGGGTGGCGGAGGTATAGAAGACTTGATGCCGTTTAACGATGAGAAGTTAGTTAGACGTGTATTTTCTTTTAGTAAACCAACAATTTCTGCCATAGGACATGAAACAGACTTCACATTACTTGATTTTGTATCAGATGTTCGAGCGGCTACTCCGACTGCTGCAGCTGAATTGGCAGTACCAGAAATAAAGAACTTAAGAGAAAAAATATTTTTTTTTGAAAATAGTTTAAAACAATCAATAACAAATCAGCTAGTTAGTTACTCTAATTTTTTACAAAATATAAAATCTTTTTTTTTAATAAAAAATTTAAAAAAATCACTTATAGAAAAAGAAAAGATAATATTTTTTCTTCTAAAAAATCTAAATTCAAATTTAAATTTACTTTTGAGCTTAAAAGCTTCTAATTTTAAGAGAATTTCCTCAATACTTTATACTTTAGATATTCAAAATACTTTAAAAAGAGGTTTTGTTTTAATTAAAGATAATAATAAAAAAATTATTAAAAGGGCAGAGCTTTTTCAAAAAAAAAAAGATGTAAACATTAAGTTCTTTGATAGAGAATTTAATGTTAAAATAAAAATTAAAAATGATTGAGGCTAAATTAAAGTATAATCAGGGTTTCTTTGAAATAATTATAGAAGGCGATTATGTATTATGTGCAGTTTCTGGTAAAAAAATTTTGATCAAGGATTTAAAATATTGGAACGTTGAGTTGCAAGAAGCGTATTTTTCACCGTTCGAAGTGGCAAAAAAATTTCGTAATGTTTAAATTATTATTCTCAATAATTACATTTTTTATATTAATAACTAGTTCTCATACATTTGAGTATAAAGGGTCTTTTACTCAGGGCGGTTTAATAATTGGTAAAGTAGATAAAAATTCAATTATGTATGTAAATAATAACAGAGTTAAAACTAGTAAAAATGGAATGTTTGTTTTTGGTATTTCAAGAAATAGAACTAGTGACTTTTTAATTTCTATAAGAAATGACAAGTATACTCACAATTTTTCAAAAAAAATAAAAACAAGAAAATTTAAAATACAAAGAATTGATGGTTTACCAAAAAGGAAAGTTACACCAAATAAAGAGGATATGAAACGAATTAGAAAAGAGGGCAAGTTGATATCTAAAGCTAAAAAAAAGAACTCAGATTTATTATTTTTTTTTGAAAGCTTTATTAGACCCTTAGATGGTATAACTACTGGGGTTTACGGGAGTCAGAGAATTTTAAATGGCAAACCTAGAAGACCTCATTATGGAATTGATATCGCGGCTAAGAAAGGAACAAAAATTAAAAACGCTAATTTTGGAAGAGTTGTAATGTCAGAAAAAAATCTATTTTTTACTGGCGGAACGATAATAATTGATCATGGTCATGGGTTAGTTTCAATTTACTCTCATTTAGATCAAATTTTTGTAAAGAAAGGTCAATTAATTGACAGGGGTAAAATTATAGCTACAGTTGGTTCAACTGGAAGATCAACTGGTCCTCATTTAGATTTTAGGTTATACTGTAATAATGTTCCTGTCGATCCAGACTTAATTTTTTCAAAGAATTAAATTCTCCATCTATCATGTGTCCATATCCATTGACCAGGATTTTTCCTAATCATAATTTCTAATCTTTCATTAATTTTTTTTGTAATTAAGTACTCATCATCATTTTTATTTACTTCAATAGTCTCGTGAAAAAAAATTTCGAAATTAATATCGTTTACTCTTTTAATAGATAATGGTTGTAAAATATAATTATATTTTAATGCAATTTGAGCTGGTAAATTCATTGTCAAAGCATCTTTTTTAAATAATTTAACTTTAATACCCTGAGTGACTTTTTGATCTATCATCACTGCTATATTTTGATTTTTTTTAATTTTGGAAATTAATTCTCTTGTCCCATACTTATATTTTTTAACACCAGGAATACTTTTTGGAATTTGGTTTTTACATATATGTCTCTTCCTTAGGTACTCCATCACCGGGTTTATAAAAAAATTATTTAATGGCCTATAAAGAGCTGAAATATTAAATTCGTTTTTATCAAGATACATTGCAAGTAATTCAAAATTTGCAAAGTGTCCCGAAAAAAACAGTATAGGTTTTGAACTTTTTTTTAATTCATTTATTTTTCCAGTATTAATGATTTTTATATTTTGATTATTATTTTCGCGGAAAAACTTTAAATGCATATATTCAGCGAACACACGACCATAATTACACCACATGCTATCAGAGATTTTTTTAATTTCACTTTGATTTATCTTTGGAAAAACTATTGTAAGATTATTCTTTATTTTTTTATAAGATCTAATGAAAGGTCCAGTTTTTTTAAAAATATAGCATGAAATGTTGGATGATTTTTTTACTCCAATTATTTTGAATACTGAAAAAAATAATATAGTAAGAATAAATTCGACAAAATATTTAATTAATTTCATTTAAAAATTTTTCGAAGTTATTGATTTCTAGTTTTAATTTAATATATGAAATTTTGTCCTTGTATTGGCAAGGAATTCCATGATAATTTTTCTCTGTCGTTATAATATTTAATTTTTGCTGGTTGCATATGTTGAGTAAATATTCAATTTCGTGATTAGTAAATGAATGATGATCTTCAAAACTTTTAGTTAATTTAATATCTAAATTATTAAATTTAAGTAATCTAAAAAAACTATCATTATTTGAAATTCCACTAAATGCTAAAAACTTTTTATTAAGGAACTTTGCCTTGTTTTGAATCGTATATTTTGAATAAAATATAATAATATCCTTATGAATCTTTCTTAATTTTTTTTCAATTAATTCACACTTATTTCCATTAATCAAAGCGATATTATAATTTTTAATAGATGATAATGGTTCCCTGAGAGGTCCCGCAGGTATCATAAATTCATTTCCAAAACCGACATCAGATTTTATGCATAAAATAGACTTATATTTATTAAAAGAATAATCCTGCATACCATCATCTAAAATAACAGTATCAAAGCCATTTTTTTCTGCATGTAAGAGACCAGATAATCTTGTTTTTGGAGTAAACAATGTTGTTTTTTGCCTTAACATTTTAATTTCATCATCTTGGTTTTTATTAAATTTCTTTAATACGCAACATTTTCTATTATTTTTGAGATCTTGAAATATTTTATGTGCTAATGGAGTCTTGCCAGTCCCACCTAAATAAATGTTACCGATACATATAGCTTTAAGTTTTAATTTTCTTCTATTTTGTTTCTGTAAAAAAGAATTTAATTTAAAAAATATATAATATATTATTGAAAATGGATAAAGTGCAAAAGTAAGTAAATGGTATTTATTTTCCCAAAATTTTGGAGTTTTAGAAATCATTATTTATAAATCTCTTTACTTAAAAAATCTGTAGTTCTTTGTAATATATCTTTACTCAATTTTTCAACATAATCATTATTACTTGTATTATTTATATATTTAAAAATATTTAGAACTCTAATATGTAAGTCACTTGGATTAATAACTAATTCTGCCATATTTTTTTTACTTAATTCATTATATATTTCTGTAAAATTGAAAACGTTTTTTCCATATAAAATTTTGCACCCAAATCTGAGTGGCTCAATTGGGTTTTGCCCACCATGGTCAATAAAAGACCCCCCCATAAAAACACACTTAGTATAATTAAAAACCTCATCAGCAATCCCAAATTGGTCAACTAGTATAATACCGCTGGGTGCATTCATTTTTTTACATTCTGATATTTTAACTAAATTTATTGATTTTGATGTTATTTTTTTTTCTATTTCCTTGAGTCTATTTAAATGTCTGGGAATTAAAAATGTTAAAACACCATTTAACTTTGAATTTAATATTTGATGTGTATCAATGATGTGGTCTAGTTCATCAAAATGAATACTCATTGCCGCCCAGGTTTTTTTTATATTATTTTTAATCTCAATATTTTTTTTTTTTATTTTTTCTAATGCTATAAATTTTATATTACCCAAATTTCTTACATTCTGAATATTAAAGTAATTCAAATATTTTATAGTTTCATTATTTTGTGCTGTTATATAACTAAAGTGTGATAGAATATCCGTAAAAGTTTTTCTAAAAAACCTCCATCTCTTAAAAGAGTTTTTAGATATTCTACAATTTAATAAAATTAGCTTGGAAACTTTCGAACTTTTAATTATTAAATTTGGCCAGATTTCAGATTCAACAAATATAGAAATTTTTGGTTTCCATTTTTTTAAAAATCTGGATATTATAATCGGACTGTCAAGAGGGGCGTATTGATGTATTGTATTCTTATTTTTTAAATTTTTCTCAAAAAATGTATAGGAACTTAAAGTTACACTCGTAATTAATATTTTAATTTCCCCATTCTTTTGATAATATTTTATTATTGGATATATTGATTTAATTTCACCTAAACTTGCTACGTGAAACCAAATTACATTTTCAATATTTTTAATTCTGCTGTAGCCTAATTTTTCTTTATATCTTAACTTATCTTCTTTAAAATTTTTTACTCTTTTTTTGAGAATTAAATAGAGAAATGGGTGGGTAATAAATGTAAATATTAGATAAATTATTTTCATCTAATTATCTAAATTTTGTTGATCGTAGAGTTTTTTATAAATGATTGAATTTTCTACAAGTTGATCATGAGAGCCTTCTTCAATCACTTTACCATCTTCGATCACAAAGATTTTATCTACGTTTTTTATCGTTGAAAGTCTGTGAGCTATAATTAAAGTTGTTTTATCTTTTATTAAATTTTCAATAGCATCCTGTACGTATTTTTCAGATTCAGTGTCTAAAGCAGAGGTAGCTTCATCTAACAAAATTATAGGGCTATTTTTCAAAATAGCTCTTGCGATCGAAAGTCTTTGTTTTTGACCGCCAGATAGTTTTACTCCAGCTTCGCCAATAATAGTATCATATCCAATTTTTAGGTTTTTTATGAAGCTGTCTGCAGCGGCTTTTTTTGCCGCCTCAATAATGTCATTATCTGTTGCGGTAATATTCCCATAGCCTATATTCGCTTTCACGGTATCATCAAAAAGTACAATATCTTGACTTACTAAAGAAATATTTTTTCTCAGAGATTTTAGTTGAATTTTATTAATGTTCTGTTTGTCAATTTGTATCCCGCCGTTGTCAAGATGATAAAACCTTGGTATGAGACTCAATATTGTAGTTTTTCCACTACCGCTTAAACCAACTAACGCAGCAGAAGTTTTTCCGCTTATTTTAAAACTAAGATCTTTTAAGGCCACAGTTCCATCAGGATATGAAAAATTCACTTTATCGAAAACAATTTCTCCAGAACTAATATTTAAATTTGGTAAATTGTCATCATTAGTTACTTGATTACTTTGATCTATAATTGTGTAAATTCTTTTCGCTGCAGTTAAACCCTCTTGAATTGTAAGATTAATACCAGCTAAAGCTTTAATTGGCTGGTACGCTAACATTAAGGCTGATAGAAAGGATACAAACTGACCAATTTCCATAGCACCTTGAATACTTCTGTAACCTGCAAATAATATTACTAATGCTATTGCAATCGAATTAATAGTTTCCATAATTGGCCCTGCTCGATGTCTGGTTTGTTCAACTTTTTTTTCTTTTTTTAATCGTAAATCAATAACTTCAGTAAATTTTTTAAGTTCTTCCTTTTCCCGTTGATAAATTTGAATAACAGATGTCCCTTTCAGAATTTCTGATAAAAACTTAGTAAAATTTCCAAATGCATCTAGATTTTCTAATGCTGCTTTTTGCATTTTTTTTCCAATATGTTTTGATGCGTATGCAGCGATTGGTATCATGGTGATTGCAACTAATGATAGTTGCCAATCTTGATAAAACATAACACATAAAAGAGCAATTAAAGTAAAGCTTTCCTTCACTAAACTTAAAGAAAAAGCCATAATTGTTGCTAATAAGACTCTTGTATCATTTGAGAAATTAGAGATAAATTTACCAGAGTGTTTTTCTATTAGGTGAGATAAGTCTGAAATTAAAATTTTACCAGTCATTAAAACTTGAATATTTTTAAGGACTTTAAATGCTACTTTAATTGTTGTCATTCTTACTATAAAAATTGATAATGACTTTAGTAGAAATGTAATCACGATTGCAATTGGTATTAAAACAAGCATAGTTTCATTTTTTTCAATAAATATTTTTTTTATAGCTGGATCTAATAACCAAGCTGTGAGAGCTGTTGTGATTGCTGTTATTATTACAAATAAAAAGATCAGAGAAATTTCTTTTAAATATTTTTTTATTTGAGTTTTAAAAATTCTTATTGCAACTTCTTTGTTATTCATTCTTATTTTCCAGCTACAGTCATTTCCTCAATTAATATCGATGGGGAATTAGTGGACGATTTAAAAACTAAGTCGTTAGCTGGTATTAATTTTTTGAACATAAACTCCAAATTATTTGCAATAGTAACCTCGTTTACTGGATATGTTAATTTACCATTTTCAATCATAAGACCAGACGCACCAACACTATAGTTTCCATTTGTTATATCTCCGGATCTCCCTATAAGTTCGGTTACAAAAAAGGCTTTTTTTTGATCGGAAATCATTTCATTTAAATCAATTTCACCATTTTCTATAAAAAGGTTTGTAGACCCACCACTACGTCCATTTGTTTTCATGTTCAGTATTTTTGCATTGTAATTGTCCAATATTAATTCTTTTAAAACTCCTTTTTCAACTAAAGATAATTTTTTATTTTTAACACCTTCCGAGTCAAAAGATTGTGAACCAAGTCCTCTTTTTATTAATGGATCATCAAAAATATTTATTTTTTTTGAAAAGACTGGCTTATTTATGGAATTTTTTAAAAAAGATGTTCCTCTAACAAATGCTGATCCAGATATAGCAGATACAAATGTAGATAATAAAGACTTTGCTACTCTACTGTCAAATATTATTGGCATCTTACCTGATGAAATTTTTTTTGCTCCAAGTCTTCTAGAAGCTCTGCTCGCTGCTTTTTTTCCGATCTTTTTCGGATCATCAATATTTTCATAAAAACGACTCGTGCAGATTTCATAATCTCTTTCCATAAGTCCATTTTCTTCAGCCAAGGCTTCACAAAAAACATAAATTACAGAAGATTTATATCCATTACAAAAACCTTTACTGTTCGCAAGAATAAAATTTGATTTATTTTCAGAAAAAGATGAACCATTTGAATTTTTAACTTTTGAATTTGTAAACATTTGATCTTCCATTTCTTGTAAATAATTTTTTTTAAAATCACTTGAAAGATTTTTTTCTTCATATAAATCTAAATCATAAATTTTGTTTTCAAGGTCTTCTTTATTCGGTAACCCAATATTTTTATCTTCTGGAGAAATTTTTGTGCAGTCTATACATCTTTCGATTAATATATTTAAATTACGCTCATTGAAGTTTGAAGTTGAAACATTTGATTTTTTTCTATTGATATAAGTTGTCAAACCTAATGATAAAGTTTCTGATCTATCTGCATGCTCAATTTTTTTGTTTCTAAAATTCAAAGTGTCAGAAATAGAATTTCCGAGTGCCACCTCAACATCTGTTGCCCCTAAGCTTTTTGCTTTAGATATACATTTTGTGGCAAGGTCTGATAAATTTTCCTTTGTTTTAAGCATTATAAAAAACAATTATTAGAATTATAAAAATAGACAACCCATAATAATTATTTAACTTAAAAAGAGACAGATTCTGAGTACTATTTTTAATTTCAACCTTTTGAATTTGGAAGATTAAGAGTAACAATGGCAATATGTAAAGAATGATTTCGACCTTTATTTTATTCAAAATTAGAATATTTGAATAAATCATCAAAGATATGCTTATTAAGTAAACGATAACCAAAAATTGTTTGATTTTTTTATTGAATTTAATAGATGTAGATTTAACACCTATTTTTATGTCTTCTTCAGCATCTTGTAGACCATAAATTGTGTCGTAACCTAATGTCCAAAAAACTGCAGATAAATAAATTAATAATATTCCAATATTAATCTCTTCATTAAAAACTAAATAACTTAAAATTACACCCCAATTAAATACAATGCCTAAAAAAAGTTGAGGCCAATATGTTATTCTTTTCATAAAAGGGTATGCAAAAATAAGTATACCAGATGATAGGCCAAAAATTATTGCAGTGAAATTGAATTGGAAAAGAATTATTAATGATAGGAAGGATAAAAAAGCTACAAGCACCCAGCCTTTAAAAGTTGAAAGTTTATTTGATGCAAGTGGCCTTTGTTTAGTTCTTGTAACTTTTTGATCAATTTTTTTATCAATAATATCATTATACACACACCCAGCACTTCGCATTAAAATTGAGCCAATAAAAAATAAAAAAAAATTGATTATCCATTCTTGGTTGATTGACATATTTTTTAACACGACCGCGAATCCCCATGAGCAAGGCCAAAATAAAAGCATGAAGCCTATAGGCTTATCAAGCCTCATCAATAAAAAATAATCCTTCATTTATTAAAAATATTTTAAAAGTTGAGATAAATCTTTTATTATTATTTTAGGCATATAATCTAATTTATCAAAAGTCTTATTAAATCGATCTACCCAAATTGACTGATAACCAAACACACCACCACCAACAACATCCCATGTATTTGAACTCATAAAACAAACCTCGTTTGGTTGGCAATTATTTTTTTTAGTAACCAATTCATAAACTTTTGGATCAGGTTTATAAATACCAACTTCTTCTATTGAAATAATATCATCAAACAGATCTTTTACCCCAGCATTTGTTGTTAGTTCTTCAAGTAAGGAAGGAGAACCATTTGACAATATACAAGTTTTAATATTTTTCTCTTTTAAGTCTAATAAACATTTGTTTAACTCTGGATATGGACTTAATTTCTTATATAATTCCAATAAACGAATTTTGTATACGCTGTCAATTTTATGTGTTGTCATCGCAAAGTCTAATGAGTCTTCGGTTACTTTCCAAAAATCCTTATGTTTTTTCATTAGTGATCTAAGCCAAGTATATTCTAACTGTACAGTTCTCCAAGTTGTTGAAAATGCTAACCAATTTTCACCAATTTCTTTTGCTAAATTTTGAGCCGCAGAATTTATATCGAAACAAGTTCCATAAGCATCAAAAGCACAAACTTTAATATTTTTAATTTTCATAATGAGATATAAATAAATTAATGTCTAAAATTAGATTATTTTGGGAAAAATCTCTAGAAGAAAAGAGTCAAGTAAAAGTATCAGATAAAGATTTTCATTATCTCTCAAATGTAATGAGATGTGATATTGGCTCAACCATTTTATTGTTTAATAAAGCAAATGGAGAATTTCTCAGTAAAGTAATAAAAAAAACTAAAAATGAATTTATATTGTCAGTTATTAACAGAATAAAGCACGAACAAATTAAAAACGTTTTCAACATGGCTTTTTGTCCTCCAAAATCTAAGAAATTAGATTTTCTAATACAAAAATGCACAGAAATAGGAGTAAATAACTTTTACCCCATCATCTCTGATCATACAGAAAATAGAAATTTAAATTTAGGGAGAATAAAAAAAATAATTAAAGAGGCGGTTGAACAATCTAATCAAACCCATATCCCTGAAATTTATAATCCAATAATTTTTAGTAATTTTGTCAAAAAAAGTGATGGATATAGCCAGATTTTTTTTGGTGATATTCAATCAGATAAAAAACTAGCAAATTTAAAAATAGATATGGTTAAAGAAAAATTTATATTTATTGGCCCTGAGGGAGATTTTTCTTTAAAAGAAATAGAAATCATTAGAAGTAATCAAAATTTTTTTAGCTTTTCTCTTGGGAAAAGAATTTTCAGAAGTGAAACTGCTGCGATTGCCTCCCTTGTATTATTTAATAATTTTTTTAATTAAATATTCGTTCCACCAACAGTAATTTGATTAACTAGTATAGATGGCTGTCCAACCCCAACCGGTACCCATTGCCCATTTTTTCCACAAGTGCCTATACCAGGATCTAATTTCATATCGTCACCCACCATAGAGACTTTAGTTAAAATGTCCGGTCCATTACCAATTAAAGTCACTCCTTTTAGAGGAGCGCCAATCTTGCCACTATTAATTTCATAAGCTTCAGTGCAAGAAAACACAAATTTTCCATTAGTAATATCTACTTGGCCACCACCAAATGAAACTGCATATATACCTTTATCTACACTTCTAATCATGTCTTCTCTAGTGCTATTACCATTAATCATAAAAGTATTTGTCATCCTGGGCATCGGCGCATACTCAAAACTCTCTCTTCTACCATTTCCTGTTGGTTTTACTTTCATAAGTTTTGCATTCATTCTGTCTTGCATAAAATTTCTTAAAATTCCGTTTTCAATTAAAACATTCCTTGCAGAAGGTGTACCTTCATCATCAATTGTAAGTGACCCTCTGCGGCTTGCTATTGTTCCATCATCTACAATGGTAACATTTTCATGTGCAATTTTCTCCCCCATTAAGTTATGAAATGCTGAAGTTTTTTTTCTATTGAAATCTCCCTCTAATCCATGACCAACAGCTTCATGCAAAATAATACCAGGCCAGCCTGGACCGAGAACGACTTTCATTTCACCAGCTGGAGCAGGTTTACTTTGCAGGTTCACTTCAGCTTGTCTAATTGCCTCATCACATATGATTTTCCAATTATCATTACTTAAATAATTTTCATAATTCATTCTTCCTCCGGTACCGTATGAACCTGTTTCTTTTTTGCCATTTTTTTCCATCATTACAGAAACATTGAACCTTACAAGTGGCCTATGGTCTTTATAAACTTGATTATCCGATTTTATAATTTCGACAGTTTGATGCTCACCAAATAATGAAGCAGAGACTTGCTTTATGTTTAAATTTTTTTTTCTGATATAATTATCAATTTGTTTTAGAAGTTCTACTTTTTCTTTAAAAGGTTTATTTTCAATAGGATCTTTATCTTCATATAAATTAACATTTGTTTTTTTTGGATGATCATTTTTATTTTTGTTTTTTGTTTTTGAATCAATGTTAGATTTTAGGTTTTGAGCAGCATTTTTTAGTGATTCTTTCGAAATGATATTTGAATGACAATAAGCAGTTTTATCTTCACTGACAGCTCGAAAACCAAATCCAAGATTAGTATTAAAACTTGTATTTTTAATTTTTCCGTCATCAAGTGATAGAGACTCACTTTTTGAATTTTCTAGATAAAGTTCGCCATCATCATATCCTTGCAAAGTTTCTGATACTAGATTCTCAGTTTCTAGTTGAGAGGTGTCAGAATTGTTAAAAAAGTCGCTCATATATTTGTTTTTTGTCAAAGTGTCGCAAAGTGCAATCTAGAGCTTTTTGATATAAATTCTACATAAAAATCATGAAAAGATTATATCTACTTTTTACTTTATTTTTTTCTGTTTCCGCAGTTGCATCACAACCGAAAGAATGGCAACTGGGTTTTCAGCCAGCAGTTACACCTTTGATGAAAGATATAGTTTGGATGCATGATTATATTTTACTACCTGTGATTATCGGAATCAGCGTTTTTGTTTTATTTTTGATGGTTTATTTAGTGATTAAGTTCAGAGAGTCAAAAAATCCTACACCAACTACTACAACTCACAATGTATTTTTAGAGGTAATGTGGACAGTCATCCCATGTATAATTTTAGTTGTAATAGCGGTGCCATCGTTCAAGCTATTATATAAAGAAGAAACCATTCCAAAAGCTGATGTCACTTTGAAAGCAATCGGTTACCAATGGTACTGGGGATATGAGTATCCAGATGAAAAAATAGCTTTTGAGAGTGTTATGATTGAAGACAAAGATTTAAAACCAGGTGAGCCTAGGCTGTTGGCCACAGATACTAAAATTGTTGTACCAGTAAATAAAGTTGTGAAAGTTTTGATAACATCTGCGGATGTAAATCATGCCTGGGCAGTACCAGCTTTTGGTGTCAAAAGGGATGCAATCAAAGGAAGAATAAATGAAACATGGTTTAAAGTTGATAAAGAAGGCGTATATTATGGACAATGCTCTGAGCTCTGTGGAATCAAGCATGCTTTTATGCCGATAGAAGTGCATGTTGTTTCTGAAGAAAAGTATACATCATGGTTGGTTGAAGCTAAAAAAAAATATGCCTTGGAGGATCCAAATTTGCGTAGAGTTGAAAATAAAAATAAAAAGGAAAGAATGTAATGTCCACATACACTGCTTCTGTAAACCACGCACATGCTCACAATCCTACTGGTTGGAGAAGATGGTTACTTTCAACAAATCATAAAGATATAGGTACACTATATCTTTGGTTTGCATTAATTGCAGGCGTTATAGGATTTACATTTTCTGTAATCATTAGAGCTGAGTTAATGTATCCTGGTGATGGAATCCTTGGAGGAAATCATCATTTGTATAATGTTTTAGTGACTGGCCATGGTTTATTGATGATTTTCTTTATGGTCATGCCTGCAATGATTGGTGGCTTTGGAAATTGGTTTGTACCAATCCAAATTGGAGCTCCTGATATGGCATTCCCAAGAATGAATAATATTTCTTTCTGGTTGTTACCAACTTCCTTGATATTATTAATAGCATCAATATTTGTTGATTCAGCTGCTGGCCAAACTGGAGTTGGTGGAGGTTGGACAATTTACCCCCCTTTATCAACAACTGGTCAACCAGGACCTGCAATGGACCTAGCAATTTTAAGTTTACATATAGCGGGAGCATCATCAATATTAGGTGCAATCAATTTTATAACGACGATCTTTAATATGAGGGCACCTGGAATGACATTGCATAAAATGCCATTATTCGTGTGGTCAATGTTGGTTACTGCGTTCTTACTTTTACTTGCTGTGCCAGTGTTAGCAGGTGGCATAACTATGCTTTTGACAGATAGAAATTTTGGTACTGCATTTTTTAATCCTGAAGGTGGTGGAGATCCAATTTTATTCCAACACTTATTTTGGTTTTTTGGTCATCCTGAAGTTTATATTTTAATTTTGCCAGGATTTGGAATGATCAGTCACATTGTTTCTACTTTTTCAAAAAAACCAGTTTTTGGCTACTTAGGAATGGCATATGCTATGGTTTCAATTGGTTTTGTTGGCTTTATAGTTTGGGCTCACCATATGTACACAGTTGGTATGGGCGCTGATACTCGTGCTTACTTTACTTTTGCAACAATGGTTATCGCTGTGCCAACTGGAATTAAGGTATTCTCTTGGATTGCCACAATGTGGGGAGGTTCGATTAAATTTGATACACCAATGTTATGGGCTTTAGGATTTATTTTTTTATTTACAGTTGGAGGAGTTACAGGTGTAGTTTTAGCTAACGCAGGTGTTGATACAGCACTACACGATACTTATTATGTTGTTGCTCATTTTCATTACGTTCTTTCTTTAGGAGCTGTATTCTCTATTTTTGCAGGCTTTTATTATTGGTTTGGTAAAATGTCAGGATACGAAATTTCACCATTTCTAGGAAAATTACATTTTTGGCTAACCTTTATATCCGTTAATCTTGTATTTTTTCCACAACATTTTCTAGGTTTAGCAGGAATGCCAAGAAGGTATGCTGATTATCCTGATGCATTTGCTGGCTGGAATTATATATCATCTATAGGATCAATGTTATCAGTTGTTAGTCTAGCCGTTTTTTTTATAGCAGTTATTCATGCTTTTATTAGGCAAAAATCTGTTGAAGCTAACTATTGGGGAGAGGGAGCTACAACTTTAGAGTGGACGTTATCTTCACCACCACCTTTCCATCAGTTTAACGAATTACCAAAAATAAAATAAATTATTGATGTGACTGTAAGAACAACTGAATTAAATCAATACAGGTCTAATCTTTCAGAGATATTCCTGTCACTTTGCCAGTTAATGAAGCCCAGGGTAATGTCTCTTGTAATATTCACCGCTTTAGTGGGTTTAGTAATTGCACCAGTTAAAATTAATTTCATAAACTCTATATTGTCACTTTTTTTTGTTGCAATAGGCGCAGGCGCTGCTGGAGCACTTAATATGTGGTACGAATCCGATACTGACAAATTGATGACTAGAACTTGCTTAAGACCTTTGCCGTTAGGGAAACTTAAAAACAATCATGCTTTATGGTTTGGGATTATGCTATCGATTATCTCAATTTTTGGTCTATATTATTTCTCAAATTTATTATCAGCATTTGTTCTAGCTTTAACAATAAGTTTTTATTTTTTTGTATATACAGTTTGGTTAAAAAGAAAAACACCTCAAAATATTGTTATTGGTGGTGCAGCTGGTGCTTTTCCCCCTGTAATAGGTTGGACAATTGCTACTAATAATATTTCGATAGAGCCTATAATTTTATTTTTTATAATTTTTTTATGGACACCGTCTCATTTTTGGGCGTTGAGTTTGTATAAAAATGATGATTACAAAAATGCAGGAATACCAATGTTGCCAGTGGTAGCAGGTGAAGAATATACAAAAAAAAATATCTTAATTTATTCTATTGTATTATTTCCAGTTACAGTATTACCTTATTTTTTTGGTTTTTCTGGGTTGATTAATTTAACGGTTACAATATGTTTTGGATTTTATTATATTTTGTTATCTTATAAACTTTACAAGGAGCCTAATAAAAAAGTTTACGATAAAATCGCATCTCAAATTTTCTTATTTTCTATTTTTTATTTATTTTTTATTTTTTCAACAATTTTAATCGATAACTATCTAGGTATTTAAATGGACAAAAAAACTAAAACAAAGAACTACATTACATTAGTTATATTAATATTAATTATGATGGTTTTGTTCTTTATAACAATGTATCAAATAGGTATTTCGTTAAAATAGATAGTGAAAAAAAAATTTAAAATCAATCCAAGGTATTTAGTTTTTTTAGTCATGACTATGATAGGCTTGTCTTTTGCCTCAGTTCCTTTGTACGATCTTTTTTGTAGAGTAACAGGGTTTGGAGGAACCATTCAGAAAACTGAAAATTATGCCCCTGAGACTATAGATAAAATTATAAAAGTAAGATTTGACTCAAATGTAAGTGCAGATTTATCATTTGAATTTATGCCAGAAAAGACTTTTAATGAAATTAAAATAGGTGAAATAGGTAATATAATTTTTAAAGTTAAAAATTTAGGTAATAATAAAAAAAATATAGTTTCAACTTTTAATACAAGTCCACCATCAGTTGGTATACATTTTAAAAAACTTGCCTGTTTTTGTTTTGAGAAACAAACTATTAATCCTGGAGAAACTAAGGAATTTAATGTTGCATATTATATTGATCCCAAAATTGTTAAAGATCCAGCGACGAAAGGAACCAAAGAGATAACTTTATCTTACACTTTATTTAAAGTAAATAATTCCTATAAAAGTAAAAATAACTCATAATTTATGGCAACTGATAAAAAACATGATTACCATTTAGTTGAACCGAGCCCATGGCCAATATTTTGTTCATTTGCAACTTTAATACTTGCGATTGGGGCAATTTATTATTTTAAGACCAAGAATTTGTGGTTGTTATTTGTAGGATCAGGAGTAACTCTTTATGGCATGTTTATGTGGTTTAGAGATGTAATTAATGAAGCTGAGTATAAAGGAGATCATACTCCCGTGGTACAAATAGGAATGAGATATGGAATGGTGTTGTTCATAATCTCTGAGGTAATGTTTTTTGTAGCTTGGTTTTGGGCATATTTTGATGCAAGCCTATACCCTGACATAGTTGGTGGATCTGTGTGGCCACCAAAAGGAATTGAAACATTAGACCCTTGGCACATACCATTAATAAACACTTTAATACTGCTGTTATCAGGAACAACAGTCACATGGGCACACCATGCATTACTCGAGAATGACAGAAAAAGTTTAGTTCAAGGATTAATTCTAACCGTCATACTTGGCGCTATTTTTACAATGTTTCAAGCATATGAATATATGCATGCAACTTTTAAAATGTCTTCAGGTATTTATGGAGCAACTTTCTATATGGCTACAGGCTTTCATGGTTTCCATGTATTAGTTGGAACATTGTTTTTATTAGTTTGTCTGTTTAGAGCTAGAGCAGGGCATTATAAGCCTGATCACCATTTTGGTTTTGAGGCTGCAGCATGGTATTGGCATTTTGTTGATGTAGTTTGGTTATTTTTATTTGCAGCAATTTACATTTGGGGAAGTTAATATTTTCTGAAATCTAAATTTTTTAATATTTTTACCTTTTTTATAATTTTTATACTCTTTGCGCTTGGAACTTGGCAAGTTCATCGTTTAAAATGGAAAAACGAGTTAATTGATGAATTATCTAAATCATATGAAAAATCTGTTAAAAACTTTAATATAAACTCAAAATTATATTCAAAAGTTGAAATAAACGGAAAAATTATAGGACAACCAATATTTGTTTATAATCTCAGTGATAAAGGACAATATGGTTATGAAGTTTATATACCTATTGAAACAAAATATAATGTAGTTATTTCTAGGGTAGGATGGGTAGAAAAAAAATTTAAATTATTAAAAGACGATTTATACTCAAAAAAAAAATTCAATGGAATTTTATTAAATCCGAAAAGAAAGAATATTTTTACACCTGATAATTCTCCAGATTTAACCTTTTTTATTGATATGGAGTTATTGCAATACAATTATCAAAAAAAGCTATTTCCCTTGATTGTAGAGACCAGATCTGAGTTTTTAGAAAACTACAATTTAAGAAAGCCTTTAAAAATCAAACTACCAAACAACCATTTACAATATGCTTTGACTTGGTACTCTTTGTGTTTTGTAATATTTATAGCTTTTTTGATATACAAGAGAAAAATATGAATTATTTTAGCTCAAGAAACAAAAGTTTAAATTTGTCTTTCAAAGATATTTTTTTTAAGGGATTGTCAAGAGATGGTGGATTATTTTTACCAAAAAAAATTCCTAAAATTTTACCAGAAAATCTAAAAAATTTTAAAAAATATAATTTTCAGGAAATGAGTTTTGAAATATTCAAATTATTTATCAGTAATACATTTAATGATAATGATTTAAAGTTAATAATTAATAAAGCGTATTCTAATTTTAGAAATGCAAATATTGTCGATATCAAAAAGTTAGATCATATTTCTTATGTACAATTATATCATGGGCCAACTTTAGCTTTTAAAGATATTGCAATGCAAGTTTTAGGCGAAATGTATGATATGTTGCTAAAAAATAGTAATAAAAAAATAAATCTTATTACTGCAACTTCAGGAGATACAGGGGCTGCAGCAATCGATGCTGTAAAAGGAAGAAAAAATATTAATATTTTTGTTTTACACCCTAATAATAAAATTTCTAATATTCAAAGAAAATTAATGACCACATACGAGACTGATAACGTATTTAATATTGCTATCAAGGGTAGTTTTGATGATTGTCAAAAAATGGTTAAGGATATGTTTATAGATGAAAATTTTTCTCAGCAAATTAACATGTCAGGTGTTAATTCAATTAATTGGGCAAGAATAATTGCTCAGATTGTTTATTATTTTTTTATATTTTATAAATTTAACAAAAATCATGACTCAATCGTTGTTTCAGTTCCAACAGGTAATTTTGGTGATATTTATGCTGGTTATATTGCTAAACAAATGGGACTAGATATTAAAGAGTTAATTGTTTCAACTAATCAAAATAATATTTTGGAAAGGTGCATAAATAGTGGAGAATATAAGCCTTTAAATGTACTACAGTCTGTTTCTCCAAGTATGGATATTCAAGTAGCTAGTAATTTTGAAAGAATACTTTTTTATGCCTGTGGTGAAAATTCAGATATTTTAATAAAGTTAATGAAAGATTTAAAATACCATGGAAAATTTAATTTATCGCAAAAACAACTACAAAATATACAAGATAATTTTTCAGCAAGTAGTTGCAGCGAGGAAGAGACAATTTCAATTATAAAAAATATTTATGAGAAGCATAACTATATTATAGACCCACATACCGCTACAGCAGTAAAACCCCTTTTGAAAAAAAAGTATCTTAATGAAAAATGTTTTTGCTTTGAAACTGCACATTCCTCCAAATTTCCATTAGCCATACAAAAAGCAATTAATTTACGATCAGAGTTACCTGGTAAATTAAAAAAAATAGAGTTCAAAATTGAAAAATATGACATAATTGAAAATCAAATTGATTTAGTTAAAGATTATATTTTAAAAAAAATTTAAATTTATATTTGCGATCTTGCAAGTTTGTCTGCCATGTTATTATACTTATTTTCAGAGTGACCTTTTACCCATCTCCAATTAATATTTTTATCTTGATTTAGTTGATCTAGCTGTTTCCAAAGGTCTATATTTTTTACATTTTGTTTACTGGTAGTTTTCCATCCATTTTTTTTCCAATTACTTATCCACTTTTCAATACCATCTTTAGTATATTTAGAATCAGTATAAATTCTCAAGTCTTTATCTTTGACGTATTTAAGCGCTGAAATTACAGCTATTAACTCCATTCTATTGTTCGTCGTATCATTTGACGAGCCAGCAATTTTTTCAATTTTTTTTTCGTAAATTATTATTGCTGCCCAACCACCACGACCTGGATTGCCAGAACAAGCACCATCAGTATAAATTTCAATCATATAATTTAAAATCTAGATTTTTATAAAAATAATTCATTTTAAACAAATATTCTTTTGGGTCTTTCTTTTTTATTTTAGCACTTTTAGGTGTATTTTTTTGATCATGTAACCTAGTTACAAAAAATCTTATAGCAGCTCCTAAATTTAATATATTCAAATGTTTTAATTCAGATTTTTTTATTATCCTTATCGACTGATAACCATCAAGCAATTTTTTAACTTTTATTTTGTCAATTTTATTATTATTAAAACATAAAGCATTAATACAAACTGACAATTCATATAAAAAATTTTCATTACAGGAAAAATAAAAATCTATAAATCCAGCAAATTTTCTATTTTTAAAAAAAATATTATCTGGGAACAAATCTCCGTGAATAATACCAGTAGACAATTTCTTTGGTTTATTTTTAATATATATATCTAAATATTTCTTAAGTTTAGGAGAATATTGAGGGTAAATTTTTTTTGTTTGATTGTAAATTTTTATCCAATTTTTGATATTTAAAGTGTTTACTCTTTTAATGTCTAACTTAGATGAAATTTTATGGAATAAAGCAATTTGTTTTCCTATTTTATAACATTCATTTCTACTTAACGTTTTTTTTGATCTCCCTTCCAAGTAAGAAACTATTATTGCTGATTTTTTTTTTACTTTAAATATTGAAGTATTGTCTTTTCTTTTTATCGGTTTAGGACATTTAAAGCCCTTTTTGTTCATTGCATCCATTAATTTAACAAAAAATGGAACATCTTTATTTCGGACTCTTTTTTCAAATATTGTGAGAATTACCTTTTTTTTTGTAGTCCTAATTAAGTAGTTTGTGTTTTCAATTCCCTCCATTATACCGTTAAAATTTTTCAAAGCACCTAAATTATAATTATTTAAAATACTATTAATTTCCTTTTTCTCTAAATTTGTAAATACAGCCATTATTTGTTAAGTTTTCATATTTTTATAAAGAAGTTATGTTTAATCTGACAGATAGTAAAGTTAAATAAGTTAGAAAAATAATATTTTGCGTATACAAAGTTTTTTAATAATTTTAATTATTGTATAAAACAATTTATTTAAGCAAAGCCTCATAAGAAGAGGAATATAATTAATCTACTAGCTTTTATACTAAGGTAGTAGGTTTATTTAATTATTTAACTTTAGTATAATTTCTAGTACCATCAATTTATTTCTTTAAGTTTTTCTATAGATTTTTTGAGTTTAGATAAATTTATAGCCTCTTTAGTTCTGATGTCTAAATTTTCTTTTATTACATCCTCCACCGTTTCTAGGGCAACTTTTGTAGATATTATTTTTACTTGATATATTGCATCATTTTTTGCTTGCTCTATTTTGCTTTGAGCAGCTTTCTCTTTGTTTTCTAAAAATTTTTTCATTTTTTCAATTGATGAAGCTATTTCATTATCACTTATTTTTTGCGCTTTTTTGAGTGTTTCAGCGTTTAATTTGTTGTATCCTTTTAATTTTGTTTGAGCATTGCTTAAAAGTTTTTCACTGTTTGATTTAAGATTTTCAGCCTCGTCAATTTTATTTTTTAATTCTAAAATTTTACTATCAATTTTATTTAAAATTATTTGATGAACGTTTTTGTATACTAATAATCCAATAAACAGTAAAAAAGAGATTGCTACCCAAAAAGTTGCATCAAACATTTAATTTAAATCTCCTATTTTTTTTTTACTAATTTCATCAATTTTCTCTTGTATTTTATTTTTATCTACATCATTTATAAGTGAAAGCTCTGTTAATAAATCATTTGTTACCTGATAAGCAATAATATTAATTTGATTGATAGAATTATTCTTAAAAATTTTAATTTCTTCCTCACTTTTTTTTGATATGTTATTTATCTTTTCGTTTAATTGAGTCTTTTTCTTATCAAACTCAGTTTGAAAGTTATTTTTGCCATTTTGAATAATCTCTTTAGCATCATTTTTAGATTTTAATATGAAATCGTTGTATTCTTTATTTATCTGTTCGGTTTGCTCAGAAAGTTTTTTTGCCTCATCAATTAAATCACTTACATAATCATTTCTTTGTTCAATACTTTCAGATAACCTCGGAAACACTATTTTTAAAATTACGTAATATAAGATACCAAAAGTTATGATCAGCCAAAAAATTTGTGGCAACCAGCTTTCTGGATCAAGCTGCGGCATGCCTCCATCTTCAGCAGCATATGCTGCTGTAGATGAAAAGAATATAATCAATAAAGATCTGAACATTAAATATTTTTTAGAATGCAAATAAAATTATTAATGCCACAACTAGTCCAAACAGCCCAGTCGCTTCTGCTAATGCAAAACCAAGTAGCAAGTTTGGAAATTGTTTTTGAGCCGCTGATGGATTTCTAATTGCTGCAGATAGATAATTGCCAAAAATAGTGCCAATACCAACCCCCGCGCCGGCTAAAGCTATTGCCGCAAGTCCTGCCCCAATTAATTTTGCTGCTTCTACTTCCATTTTTTCCTCCTTTGTTAGTGATGTAAGTTAATTGCATCGTTTAAATAGATGCAAGTTAGTATCGCAAAAACATATGCTTGAAGAAAAGCAACTAGTATCTCCAAGCCTGTTAATGCAACAGAAAAACCTAAAGGCAACCACCCTCCTACCAATCCGAGACTGATCACAAAACCTCCAAAAACTTTTAGCATTGTGTGTCCAGCCATCATGTTTGCGAAAAGTCTAACAGATAAACTTATTGGTCTGCTTAAGTAAGAAATAATTTCGATAACTACAATGATAGGTAATAATACTATTGGTACTCCGGAAGGTACAAATAATTTTAGATAACCTAAACCATGTTTAACAAAACCTATTACTGTGACTCCTATAAATATAAAAAATGCTAACGTAAAAGTAACAATTATGTGGCTAGTTGTCGTAAACGAATATGGTATCATTCCGATCATGTTACTAAATAATATAAATAAAAATAGGGTAAGTATAAATGGAAAAAATGGTCTGGCTTTTGATCCAGCAGTTTCTGCTATCATTTTAGCCACAAATTCATATGCCATTTCTGATAAGAGCTGTAATCTTGACGGAACCAGCGATTTTTTTTGAGTTGAAATTACAAAAAACATTGAAATTATTACAACTGTGATAACCATAAAAAGACTAGAATTGGTAAATGATACATCAAAATTTCCTATTTCTATTTTCGGACCGATGGTTTTCACCTCGAATTGTTGCATTGGATTTGCCATAAAAAGTTAGTCTTTATTAATCATTTTAGAGGATCGTACAACATTTAAAATGCCAGCAGCTGAACCAACCACAAAAAATATTAGTATAAAAAGTGGCGTAGTTTCAAGCCATTTATCAATATATATTCCAATGAAACTTGCGACAAAAACGGCAGCAACAAATTCAGTTCCCATTTTCATTGCAACCCCAAGTGGACTCACTCTTTTTTGATCATTTTCGTTTTTCTCATTAATATCAGATTTCATTTTTTTTATTTTCGATTTTATTTCTTTTAATTCCATCAATTCCTCTATGCGACCAACTCCTCAGCTTTATCCAAATTTACTGCAACAAGCTGACTAACACCTCTTTCTGCCATAGTGATACCATATAGCCTATTCATTTTCGACATCGTGAGTGCATGATGTGTAATAATTAAAAATTTTGTGTTCGTAGTTTTAGATAACACTTCTATGAGCGAGTTAAATCTTGAAACATTTGCATCATCTAGTGGAGCATCAACCTCATCTAGTACACATATAGCTGCAGGGTTTATTAAAAAAACTGCAAAAATTAATGCTAGAGCTGTCAACGCTTGCTCACCACCTGATAGTAATGTCATTGATTGTAACTTTTTTCCAGGAGGACTTACTAACAGCTCAAGACCAGCTTCTAAAGGATCATCTGACTCAACTAATTCTAATCTTGCATTACCTCCAGCAAATAATTTAGTATAAACGTCATTAAATTTCCTATTTACTTTTTCAAATGCATCTAGAAGTCTTTCTCTACCTTTTTGATTAAGATCATTGATACTTGATTTCAATTTTTGAAGGCCATGAACCAAATCTTTTTTATCCTCCATCATTTTATAAATTTTATTTTGAAGCTCTTTTGTCTCGTTGTCTGCTCTCAAATTTACAGCGCCCATTGATTCTCTATTTTGCTTTAAAACTTTTAAATGATTATGAGCATCTTCAATTGTAAAATTATTAAAATTTTCTAATTTTGAAAATTCAGGAACACTTTTTAAATTTATGTTAAATTCATTTAAACTTCTTTGTTGTAGATCTTTAATTTTAGACTTTAATCCTTCAATTATAGTCTGCGATCGAACTCTAAATTCTGTTTTTTGTAGAGTAGTTTCATTAATTTTTTTGAGAGATTCATTTAATTTTTTAATTTTATTTTCTTTTACCTCAATATTAGATTTTATATTTTCATTGTCTTCTTCAATATTTTTTATATTTTGTTGATAAGAACCTCTTTTCTCGGCTATTTGCCTAGGTTTATCTTCTTCATTTTCTAGACTATTCTCTAAATGATTAATTTTTTCTTTTAATTCATCAAGCTTATTTAATGAATTATTCTTTAAAGATCGCCAATTTTTTATTTCACTTTCAATGTTATTTAGTCTTTCCTTTCTTTTCACTGCTTCTTGTTTTACAAGATCATACTTACCAAAACGAGAGGCATATTTTTCTTGGTGATTTTCAATATTAGAAAAGTTATCCTCAAACTCTAGTTTAATAGACGGTTCATCGATATTATCTTTGTGATTAATAAATTTTATAAGTTTATTAAAAAATTTTTTTAAATCTTCTTTTGCTTTATTTAATCTACTAAGGGCATCTTTATAATCATCTGTCGCTTTTTTTTCTATTTCGTAATAGTTCTTTTCAATACTTATAATATCATCTCTTTCTTTTATTAATCTTTCCTCATTATTTGTTGAATTCGCTATAATTTCTTTTTCCCTATTAATGTCGCTATATGTTGACCTAATATCTTTCTTAATTTTATCAATCTCAATTATAACTCTTTCCTCATCTTTATTAATTTGATCAAACTCAATTTTTAATTTTTGTAAATTATTATTTAATTGATTTGATTTTTCAGAAATTGGCATAATCTCTAAATTTAATTTTTCTATTTCATTTTCATTAAAGTTTTTTTCAATTGTTACCGCGCTGATTTCATCCTCATATTCATTTAGTTTATCACTGTTGTTTTCAATCTCCTTTTCAATTTGATTTGCATTTAAAAACAAGATTAACGCCTCATACCTTCTTATCTCATCAGAAATTTCTTTGTACTTTGACGCCTCTTCAGCTTGTTTTATCAAATTTTTAAGTTGATTTTCTATTTGTTTCATTGTGTCATCTGCTTTTTTAATATTATTTTCTGCAGCATTTAATCTTAATTCTGCTTCATGTCTTCTAGCATGAAGACCTGCAATACCTGCTGCCTCTTCTAAAATCGCTCTTCTATCTGTTGGTTTTGCTGTTATGAGAGAACCTACTCGACCTTGACTAACCATAGATGGTGAATGAGGCCCAGTAGATAAATCTGCAAATAAAATTTGAACATCTTTCCCTCTAACTTCTTTGCCATTAATATAATATTTTGAACCTTTATCTTTTTCGAGTTTTCTCTTAACTTCAATTTCAGTAACATTTTTATATTGGGCTAAATTTTCATTATTTTCAAGTTTAATCAAAACTTCACAAATATTTTTAGACGGTCGATCTGATGTCCCATTAAAAATTACATCTTCCATGCCAGTACCCCTTAAACTTTTTGCAGAAGTTTCACCCATACACCACCTTAATGCTTCTACGATGTTAGATTTACCACAACCATTAGGACCAACTATTCCAGTTAATCCATTTTCAATATAAAAATTAGTTTTGTCTGCGAAAGATTTAAAACCAGAAATTTCAATTTCTTTAAACTTCATAAGTCAAAGTAATTTTTTAATATATTTTTCAAGTTCATTAATAGAACCTTTAAATTTTTTTTCATTAACTACAAATGTTGGTGTTGATTTAATATCATATTTTGATTGAGCATTAATTCTATTTTGTAAAACAATATTTTCTTTTTTTTTATTTATCAAACAATCTTTAAAATCTTTTTCGCTTAAACCAAGAGGACTACTTATTTTTTTAAGATTTGCCTCTAATTGTTTCAGTGTTTTTGCTGAAGACCATTTATTCTGAGTTTTATATATTTCATCTAAATAGTTTTTTTGAATATCTAATGGTAAACATTTTTGAATTTGCGCCGCCCTTAACGCTTTAAGATCCAAAGGATAATCCATTAACTGAATAAAAACTTTTTGACTGGTTACGTATTTATTAATAATTTCTGGGAGAAACTTTATATGAAACTCAGCACAATATGGGCACGTCAAAGAAGAAAACACTTTTATTTTGATTTTTGATGTCTTCAATCCATAAGATGGAAAAGTTTCTTCTGCTTTTAATGGAACTATAAATATTAGTAAAAATAAAAAAATATAAGTTTTTTTAATCATTTTTTATCTTTGTAAAATCTGATAATTTTTGTTTTAATTCCTCATCACAAATTGAATCTATCAAACTTTTCGTTTTTTTGTTTAAATTTAATTTTTTATTTTTTACTTGTGGACATTTATTTTCTTTAATATTTATAAAAATTTTTGACACAAATTCAAAACCCAAATAGGAATTTATTTTTTCGATTATTTGATCCCTGGAATAGTCAATATCTATTAAATAACTTCGTTTTACTCTTAAATATAATATGTTTTTTCTATTAATTTTTTGAACGCCAATTACATCACATTTATCAGAAATATCATTACCGACTATCTTATCCCAACTATTTTTCAGCGTATTAAAATCTGAAAATGGTTTATTTTTAATTAATTTTTTTACATTATCTGGTAATACAGTGCTTATAGGTTTCAATGATCCAAAAGTTCGATTTTTTTTCATTTTATTATGCATTTATCAATATCAAATAAAATTTTAGCTTGGTATAAAAAATATCAAAGAGATTTGCCATGGAGGCGTTATAGCAGTAAAAAAGATAGACATTATAAAGTTTTATTGAGTGAATTTATGCTTCAACAAACTCAGGTAAAAACTGTGATACCCTATTTTAACATTTTTTACAAGAATATCAATTCAATTGAAAAACTAGCAAAAACCTCGCAACTTAAAGTTAATAAGTTGTGGCAAGGTTTAGGTTATTACAGGAGAGCAAAGTTTTTACTTGAAACATCAAAGATCGTAGTAAATGATTTCAAAGGAAAACTGCCAACAAGGTACGAAGATTTAATCAAACTACCTGGCATTGGCGATTACACTGCTAAAGCAATATTATCTATAGCACTTGATCAAAGTACTATTGGAATAGATGGAAATGTACGAAGAGTTATTTCTCGAGTCTTTAATGTTTACTGTAAAAATAAAATATCTGAAAACGTTAATAAACTTTTAGTGAAAGAAAATTCTTGCTTACTAATGCAAGGAATAATGGAGATAGGTGCTTTGATCTGTAAACCACAAAATCCTCTTTGTAGAGATTGTTGTTTACATCAAAAATGTAAATTTTATTTAACGGGAGAAAAATTAATTCAAGCCTCAAGAAAACCTAAAAAAATTAAAAAATTGATTGCATGTATTTTTATTAAAAACAAAAAAATATTGTTATCTGATAAAAATAATTTTGGACCTTTGAGCGGATTTTTAAATGTTCCACTTGTCGAGAGAACCAAAAATAATTTTAAGTTAGTTTTAAAAGAAAAATTTAAACAAAACGTGAAATATAGTAATTTAGGATATTTGAATATTTCAATTTCAAATATTGAGACTAAAATTCTATGTATAAAGATAAAAGATATAAAAAAAGTAGATAATTCATTTATTTTTTTAAGCAGTAATCAGTTACAAAAAAAATTTATTTCAAGTTTTTTAAAAAAAATTCTAAAAAAAGCTGAATTTACAATATGAAAAAAGTAGCAATAGTTGGAGCAGGAATATCAGGCTTAGTTCTCTCTTCATTTTTAAAAAAAAAAGGTAATTTTCAAATTTCAATTTTTGAAAAAGATAACATATTTCTTAATAATTTAAACGGCATTCAAATATCTCCTAACGCGATAAGAATTTTAAACAAGATAAATTTTAACTTTTTTAATTTAAAAAAAAAGTACTCAGTTAAAGGTATTTCTTTTTACGATTGTGAGACTAAAAAAAAAATTGGTGTTATGAAATTTGATTATTTAGAAAAAAATATGTATGTCACATTAAATAGAAACGATTTAATTAATTTTTTAATAAATCAATTTTCTCTTAAAGATAATCTAATTCAAAAAGAAGTTAAAAGTGTAAAAAATAATTCAATTTTTCTAAAAGGTGAAAAAAGACTCGATTTTGACCTTGTGATTGTTTCAGATGGTATATTTTCAAAACTTAGGTCTCAACACTCGAGTATTATTTATTCTGGTTACTCTGCTCATAGAGGATCTTATGTGAGCAATGATCAAAAAAAATACATTGACTTATGGATGGGTAAAAATTTTCATTTAGTAAAATATCCTATTGATAATATGAAAAATAATTCTTTTACATTGATTAAAAAAGAACGAGCTCCAGATGATATTTCTAATTACAATTGTGAAATTAAAAATTTTTATAGTCAATTTAATAAAATATTACCAAGCGATACCCACGAAATATTTAATTCTCAAAAAGTAAAAATATGGCCAATATACAAACTTAATGATATTATTTATGGAATTAATAATATTTGTTACATTGGGGATAGTGCTCATGGATTTATACCTTCAAGGGCTCAAGGAGCCGCTCA
This sequence comes from Pelagibacteraceae bacterium AG-470-E16, assembly GCA_003209195.1. GTDB lineage: Bacteria > Pseudomonadota > Alphaproteobacteria > Pelagibacterales > Pelagibacteraceae > HIMB114. The sequence continues at coordinate 82,485 of QCSF01000004.1, forward strand.
AGCAATAGAAGATGCATTTGTGTCGTATAATTTAATTGTCAAAAATAAGATGTATGCTGACGAACTTAATAAAATAAGAAAAAAAAGAATAAAAAAAATTATTAAAAAATCTGAAAATAATTTAATACTTTTTCATCAAAATATCTTCTTATTAAGATCGTTAAGAAATTTCTGTATTAAATTATTATGCTCATCCAAATTTTTAATTAAGATAATAAATTCCTACATTTTTGATTACGATTATGAAAAAACTTTAAAATAATTCTCTAATTTTTTTTCTTATGTTATCAATAGGCTCTAGCTTACCCTCTATATTTAAGTGCCAGTAAGACCATCCATTACAAGTCGGCATACCCTGTATTCTCGCTCCAACTTTGTGAATTGATCCTTGAATATTATTGCAATATATTGATCCGTCAGCCATTACTTTTGCTACATATTTCTTTTTAAGGTCAAAGAGGTTTAATCCTGGCTCGACTAAACCGGCTTCTATTAAAGAACCAAATGGTATTCTTTTTTCTTTCTTTTTATCATTCATAATAAAGTTAAAGCTTTCATTAATTTCAGTTATTTTTTCAATTCTTTTTTGCGAAACTTTAAAATATTTTTTATCTTTTTCGATACCAATAAAACTTCTTCCTAATTTTTTTGCAACCGCTCCAGTAGTTCCAGTTCCCATAAATGGATCAAGAATCACATCTTTTCTCTGACTGGCACAAATAAGTAATCGATATAATAAAGCTTCAGGTTTTTGGGTTGGGTGAACCTTTTTATTTTCTGATGTTATTCGTTCTGAGCCATTACATATTGCTATATCCCAATCAGATCTTAATTGTTTATCGTCATTAAAAGCTTTCATTGACCAATAGTTAAAAGTATATTTTGATTTTTCAGATTTAGATGCCCATATTAAAGTTTCATGAGCATTTGTAAGCCTAGTACCTCTAAAATTTGGCATTGGATTTTTTTTATTCCATATGACATCATTTAAAATCCAAAATTTAAGATCTTGGATTATTTTCCCTAACCTGAAAATGTTATGATAACTACCTATTACCCAAATTGACCCATTTTTTTTTAAGACTCTTTTACATTCCGTTAGCCATGTATTTGAAAAATCATCGTAATGTTTAAAAGTTTCAAATTTGTCCCAAGTTTCGTTAACACCAGATACTTCAGAAGTATCAGGTCTTCTGAGGGTTTTTTTTAGTTGCATGTTGTATGGGGGATCTGCAAAGATTAAATCTACACTCTCTGTTTTAATATTCCTTAATATCTTTAAGCAGTCATCATTTAACAATTTAATAAAATTCATTTTTCAACCTTAGGTAGAATAAACTAAATTTAACTTTTTATGTCAATAATGAAAATAATTTTTTAGTACTTAAATAGCTTTTAGCTTCAATATTTTGCCTATAGGAGAAAATGATTTACGATGGTGAATTGTTACGCCATAGTTTTGTATTGCCTGAAGATGTTGAGAAGTCCCATATCCTGCATTTTTTTCCCAAAAATAATTTGTAAATTTTTTTGATAAATTTGTCATTAATTTATCTCTATGAACTTTAGCAACAATAGATGCTGCAGCTATTGATGGAAACTTAGTATCACCTTTGACTATGGGTACAATGTTTTTATTTTTTTTATCAAACGAAAAAGGTCCATCGACTATAATTTTGTAATTTTTAACACACGGGAATTTATTGATCGCACGTTTCATTGATAAAAAAGTTGCTTCTAGGATATTATATTTATCTATTTCATTTACATCTGCAATACCAATTTTATAGTTACAATGTTTTTTTATGATTTTGAAAACTTTTTCTCTTTGTATTTTAGATAATTTTTTCGAGTCATTTAATTGGTTTATATTAAAATCAAACGGTAAAATTACAGCTGCCGACAGAACCGGTCCAGCAAGGGTTCCTCTACCAACTTCATCAACACCAATAACTAACTTTGAAATTTTTTTTTCTTTATAAACTTTCATCATAAGTTTCTTTCATTAATTTTCGCTTTAAGTTTTTTGAGATCCTCCCAGGATAACTTCTTTTGTTGAGGTTGCTTAGACAAAAATTGAGGGTGAAAACTCATAATACAATCTATTTGTTTATCTTTTATTTCTAATTTAAACCACTTACCTCTTGCTTCAATGATTGAAATTTTATTTTCAAAAAAAACTTTTAGCGTGACAAAACCTAATAAAAAGATTATTTGAGGATTAATAATATCTATGTGTTCTTCAATTAAAGGTTTAAAACGTAGAATATCTATCTTACTTGGCATTTTATTATCAGATAATCTAAAGTTTATTATATTAGTTAAATATACTTTTGATCGATCTAAATTAATTGCTGCTAACATTTTATTTAAAAGCTTACCAATTTCGCCAGAAAACGGTTTGCAATTAATTTCATCAACAACACCGGGAGCATCGCCTACAATCATAACATTCGAATGAGTATCTCCATCAAAAAAAACTATTTGATCATCTTTCTTATTATATATCTCCTTTAAATTTAATATTTTAAGCTTAAGCTTATTAAGTTTATCCAACTTTGACTCATTATTTTTTCTAAAAATAACTCTGTCATAAATACCTGATGATTGATAGAATTCGAATATATTTTTATTACTTTGCATTCAAATGTTTTTAAGAAAAAATTACATAATTGGTATTATTATTATTTTATTATCCACTACAAACGGAAATACATTAATTAGTAATCAAAAATTTTTGTATTCGTCAGAGTACATAAAAAATTATTTGTACGGTTCAATATTGCATCAAAGCAATCAACACAACCTAGCAGCGAAAAATTTATTTAAAATAAATAAATTGAAAGGAAAACACTCAAGCTATGACATCAAAAACATAATATCTCTTGTAATTAACGGTAACATAAATCAAGCAGCAAATATAATTCAAGATGTAGATAAAATTTATTCAGATATTTTTATTTTAGACTTTATCAAAGCTATTTATTTAATAAAAATAAATAAATCTCAGCAAGCTGTCTTTGAATTAAATAATATTAAAAATAACGACCCCATATTTATGGAAATGATAAACAATTTAAAATTTTGGATTCAAATTAAAAATAAAAATATCAGGCAGAAAGTATTAATAAAAAATTTTAAGTCAAATTATCCTAGTATAAAACTAATAAATCAATTTTTATCATCACGTTATATTGAGAATTCAAAACTTTATAAATTTTATGACAATGAAATTTTGAACTCTGATGCATTAACTAGATATAAAATACTATCTGCATGGAATTATATTAGAGACGAAAAAAATAATCAAGCTTTTGACATGCTTAATTCATTATTAAAAATAGATGGAAATAATTTATTATTAAAGCAATCAATTTTAGATATTAAATATAAAAAATATAAATTTATTTCTTTTTTTGACCCAAAAAAATTTAATCATAATTTATCAGAAATTTTTTACTTATATGCAAATTTATATCAACAAAGAGGAGATAAAGTTTTATTTGAAATGTTGTTATCAATATCTATAGATTTTAATAAAAAATTTCTATCAAACAACTTAATAGATTTTGAGCAAAAAGTTTTAAATTATGACAATTTTAAGTTTAATTATCTTTTTTTGAGTAATTTAAAAAATATTGGTTCAGAGTATAAATGGTATATCAACTATCAATTAGCAGCTCGAAATAAAAAGAATATTAGTATATTAGTTAATTCAATAAACTTAAACGACTACTTTTTAAAGGAAAAATATTTTGATTTAGGAAATTATTATAGATTAAACAAAAATTATGAATTGGCATTAGATTTTTATAAAAAAATTGAAAAGCTTCAGCCAGTTCAAGATTGGACGTATTATTATTATGTTGGCATTTGTTATGAAAGGTTGAAACAATGGAAGAAATCTGAGGAGTATCTTAAAAAATCTCTTACAATTGCTCCACAGGAATATTCTGTTATTAATTATTTAGCTTATAGTTGGCTCGAAAGAAGGGAAAATATTGAGGAGGCAACTATGATGCTAAAAAATGCGGTTGAATTGAGCAAATGGGAGAAAGGGTACATTATTGATTCACTTGGCTGGGCATATTTTCTAAAAAAAGATTTTGATAAAGCAGAAAAATTATTAAAAATAGCATACGAAAAAAATACTAATGAGAGTGAAGTATATGATCATTATGGTGATGTCTTGTGGATGCAAAAAAAATTTTTACAAGCACGGTATGTATGGAATAATGCTATTAATTTAGAAAACATTGACAGTAAAAGAAAAAAAAATATTAAAAATAAAATCATTAATGGCCTGATTCCTAGTGATTAAATTAAAATCCTTTGCAAAAATAAATTTTTTTTTAAAAATTATTTCTAAGGAAAAAGGATATCATCGACTTTATAGTTTAATATCGCAAATTAATTTTTTTGATGAAATCTTTATAAGAGAAAATAAAAAGAAAAAAAATAAAATTACTTTTACAGGACCGTTTAAAATTCAATTAAAAAATAATTCAATTACTAAAGTACTTAGTTTGATTAATGAAAAATTTCCAAAAATTAAAAAAAAAAATTTTGATATTTATATCAAAAAAAATATTCCAAACGGATCTGGTCTTGGAGCAGCTTCGTCAAATGCAACAGTTTTATTTAATTTCTTTAAGAAAAGATATAATTTAAGAATTTCAAAAAAAAACAGTATTAAACTTTTAGAAAACGTGGGCAAAGATTGCCCTATTTTTATAAATAGCAAAACTAAGCTTCTTAAGTCTGCTGGTGGGGTATTTTATGAATATCAAAAAAAATTAAATTTTTATGTTTTAGTTATTTTTCCTTATTTTAAGTTATCCACTCAGATTATTTTTAAAAATATAAAAAAAATTTCAAAATTCAAAAAATTCAAAACATTTAAATTATATGAAAAAAACGAATTTCTGAAAGTTTGTAAGTTTTATGGTAACGATTTATTAGCATCAGCTCAAAAAGTTAATAATAAAATGAAATCTTTCAAAAAATTTATTGATCAAGTATCCGAGGACAATTTTTACTCAATGACTGGCAGCGGATCTGCCTTTTTTATAATTTCAGACAACAAAAAATCACTTTTAAAAATTCAAAAAATCATTAAAAAGCAGAGAAATAATTTTTGGACTATTTTGGTCAAAACATTATAGTGAAATAAAAATTGGGGCATAGCCAAGCGGTAAGGCAGCGGTTTTTGGTATCGCCATTCCTAGGTTCGAATCCTAGTGCCCCAGCCAAAAAAAATGATATCAAATCTTATAAAATTAAATGACAATGTTGAAGCAAAACAAATCTTTCAATTACTAAATTCTAATGAGTATGATGTTGTTTGTTTATTTGTTGGAGGTTGCGTCAGAGATTTATTATATGGAAAAGAAAATTCAGACATAGATTTTGCAACTTCACTAAAACCTAATCAAGTAAAAAAAAAATTAATTTCTTCAAATATTTCTTTTGATGATAGTTATGAAAAATATGGATCTATAAAGGTTTTTTTAAATGGTAAATTTTTTGAAATAAATACTCTACGTAATGATTTTGATCAAGACGGAAGACAAGCTAATGTAATGTTTACTCAAGACTGGAGGCAGGACGCCTTAAGAAGGGATTTTACTATTAATGCAATTTATTGTGACTTACAGGGACGTGTCTATGATCCTTTTAAAGGAGTAGATGATATCAGAAACGGAGTAATTAAATTTATTGGTAATCCAGACAAAAAAATTAAAGAAGATTATCTCCGAGCCTTGAGATATATAAGGTTTTTTATACAATATTCTCAGATTGATTATGATGAGTATGTATTAAATTCTATAAAAAAATATCAGTATAATATCGAGAATTTGTCTAAAGCAAGATTAATTGATGAACTTAAAAAAATATTAATTACTGGATTGGCAAATCATCTTTTTCAAAATAATTACATTAAAGATTTATATTTATCTGTTTACAAAGGAATAAAATATTTAACTAGATTAGAATTTAAAAGAAAAAAAAAAATTATTAAAAATGAAGTAGATTGGGTTATTTTATTATCTTTGTTATTAATAGATCAGACTAAAAATTTCGAAAGATTTGTAAAAGATTTTCAATTATCAAATGATATAAAAAAAAGATTTAATAACCTTCAATTACAGTTTACTTTTAAAACATCAGAAAAGGTCGAAAAAATTGAGAATTTAAAAAAGGCAGTGCCAAAATATGGAGTGCCATCCATAATTGATTTTATTCATTTTCAATATTTAATTAATGAAAATTATGATTATTCATTATACGAAAAAAATCTTAATATAATAAAAGAAATAAATCCACCAACTTTTAATTTTGACACAAATATTCTTTTGGAGAAGGGTTTTAATAAAGATCAAAATTTAGGTAATGCTATTAGTTTTTTGAAAAAAAGATGGTTGGCTAATAACTACGTGATAAGAGATAGAGATATTGATGATGCAATACAATTATTTAAATAGTTAAACATATTTAACATCAGTTATTTCAAAATTTTTTTCTCCAGATGGTGTTGTAATTTCTGCAAACTCACCCTTACTTTTCCCTATAAATCCTTTTCCCATGGGAGACTGATAAAATATTAATCCTTTTTTTGCATCTGCTTCATCTTTACCAACGATTTTATATTTGCTCTCTTTATCTGTGTTTAAATCTCTAACTATAATTGTCGCTCCGAAAATAACTTTGTTATCTTCTTTTAATTTTGTTACATCGATAACATTTGCAGTTGCAATAGTTGTTTCAAGTTCTTGTATTTTTTTTTCATTTAGGCCTTGCTCTTCTTTTGCAGCATGATACTCGGCATTTTCTTTTAGATCTCCATGAGATCTAGCTTCGGCAATGGCTTGAACTATTCTTGGTCTGGTTTTATTTTTTCTCTCATTAAGTTCATACTTAATTTTTTCTAATCCAGCTACTGTTATTGGTTGTTTGTTCATAATTAATTATATCATTTTGTTACAACTCGAAAAAGACATTATTAGTTACTTAAATTGATTTGTCTTAAGGCTTCAGACGCCGCAATTGATACTGCAGATGATAGATTTAAAGATCTATTTTCAGTTTTGATAGGTATATTTAATTTATCTTTTATTGTATTATGTACACTTTGATTAACACCGTTGCTTTCATTCCCAAACAAAAGGGTGTCACCTTTTTTAAATTGAAATTCATAATATCGACTTTTAGATTTTGTGGTAAATAAAATAATACATCCCTTTCTTTTAATTTTCATAAATTCGTCAAAACTTTTGTGATAAATAATTTTACAATTTTTTACATAATCCATGTAAATACGTTTTAATTTTTTTTCATCCAATACAAATCCTACAGGTTTTATAATTTCAAGTCTGAGATCGAAGCATGAGCATGTTCTTATTATTGCAGCCGTATTTTGAGGAATATCAGGCTGATATAATGCAATATTGATCATTTTTGTCCAATCTGCGTCATTGTTGTAATTGTTGTATTAAAAAAATACCCTAAATTAATAATATATTACATATATTAAAAATGAATAAAAAATCAGATTACAAAGACAAGCCAACTAGAAGAGAGTTTATACACATTGCAACAACAACTGTTGGTGTAGTTGGTGTTGGTTGTGTTGCACTGCCATTAGTAACTCAAATGAATCCCGATGCGTCTGTAAAAGCATTAGCTAAAGTAGAAGTGGATGTTAGTAGAATTAGTAAAGGTAACGAGGTTACGGTAATGTGGAGGGGGAAGCCAATATTTATAAGGCGTAGAACAGATCAGGAGATAAATAAAGCTAGAAATGTGAGTTTAAAAGATCTTAAAGATCCACAAAAAGATGAGGATAGAGTTAAAAAAGGAAAAGATGAATGGCTTATAATGGTTGGTGTGTGCACTCATTTGGGTTGTGTTCCACTAAAACAGCAAGGTGAATTCGGAGGTTGGTTTTGTCCATGTCACGGTTCACATTATGATATTTCTGGTAGAATAAGAAAAGGCCCCGCACCTGTTAACATGGAAATTCCAAATTACGAATTTGTATCGGATTCAAAATTAATTATAGGATAAGAATATAAAAATGAGTGAAATAAATTATAAACCATCGTCGGCAATTGGAAGATGGTTTGATGAAAGATTACCATTATTAACATTATTTAATGGCCATCTGATGCAATATCCAACACCTAAAAATTTGAATTACTGGTGGACGTTTGGAGGAATTTTAACTTTTTGCTTGATAACCCAAATAATAACTGGAATTGTTTTAGCTATGCATTACACTGCTCATGCTGATTTAGCTTTTTCAAGTGTAGAACACATAATGCGTGATGTCAATTACGGGTGGTTGATAAGATATATTCATGCGAATGGCGCTTCAATGTTTTTTTTAGCTGTTTACATTCATATTTTTAGGGCATTATTCTATGGTTCTTATAAATCTCCAAGAGAGGTAATTTGGATACTTGGTATTTTAATTTATATTCTGATGATGGCTGCGGCTTTTATGGGTTACGTTTTACCTTGGGGTCAGATGAGTTTTTGGGGAGCAACAGTTATAACAAATTTATTTAGTGCAATTCCGTTAGTAGGTGAGAGTGTTACTCAATGGTTGTGGGGAGGTTACTCAGTTGATAACCCAACTTTAACAAGATTTTTTAGTTTGCATTATTTAATACCCTTTTTAATTTTAGGTTTAGTGGTTTTGCATATTTGGGCGTTGCATGTGCCTGGAAATAATAACCCTATTGGTATTGATTTAAAGAAAGACGGATCTGACACAGTTTCTTTCCATCCATATATAGTTATCAAAGATTTATTTGCTCTGGTAATTTTTATGATTGTATTTGCGGGTTTCGTATTTTATGCGCCAAATGTTTTAGGTCATTCCGATAATTATATTCCAGCTGATCCACTAGTAACACCAGCGCATATAGTACCAGAATGGTACTTACTACCTTTCTATGCAATTTTGAGGTCCGTACCAGATAAACTTGGAGGTGTTGTGTTAATGTTTGGTGCAATTTTTATTTTAATTGCACTTCCTTGGTTGGATACTTCTAAAGTTAGATCAGCAATTTTTAGACCAATTTACAGACAGTTTTTTTGGTTATTAGTTTTAGATGTATTTGTTTTAGGTTACATGGGAGCTATGCCAGCAGAAGGTACCTATTTATTAATTGGTAGAATTGCTACAATCTATTATTTTGCTCATTTTTTAGTTGTTATGCCTCTTTTAGGATTTTTAGAAAAAACTAAACCAATCCCTTTAAGTATAGCTGATCCAATTATTTCAGGATCAGGAAATTTTGCAGCAGCAAGAAAAGACAAAAGCGCTGTTTAAATATGAGAAATTTTTTTTTAGTTATTTTAACGTCAATTTTTATATGCACAAACATTTTTGCTGCTGGAGAAGCTACAAAGCCCTTAAAGGTTGACTGGTCTTTCAATGGTTTTTTTGGCAAATTTGATAGAGCCCAACTTCAAAGAGGTTATCAGGTATATAAAGAAGTTTGTGCGTCCTGTCATTCAATGAGATACCTTAGTTATAGAAACCTAAGCGAAGTTGGCGGACCTGAGTTTTCAATTGCAGAAGTAAAGGCCATAGCATCAAGTTTTCAAATAAAAGATGGACCAAATGAGGATGGGGAAATGTTTGAAAGAAATGGATTACCAAAAGATAGATTTGTGAGTCCTTATCCAAATGAGAAGGCTGCTAGAGCTGCTAATGGTGGAGCTTACCCACCCGATATGTCTGTATTAGTTAAAGCAAGGGCAGGAGGAGCAAATTATATTTACTCAGTTTTGATGGGCTATGATGAAAAACCACCATCCAACATGAAAATTGAAGAAGGGGTTTATTATAATAAATATATGGCTGGCAATAAAATTAGAATGTCTCAACCACTTGTTGATGGAAGTGTTACGTATTCAGATGGAACAAAACCTACAGTGTCACAAATGTCAAAAGATGTAACCGCTTTTTTAACCTGGACAGCTGAACCACATTTAGAAAAAAGAAAAAGAATCGGATTTAAAACTATATTATATCTATTAATATTCAGCATCTTGGTTTTTCTTTCTATGAAAAAAATATGGTCACGTATTGAAACGAAAATGTAGTATATCTCCGTCTTGAATTTCATAATCTTTTCCTTCAATCCTTAATTTTCCATTTTCCTTACAGCCAGTTTCACCTGAAAATCTCACATAGTCTTGGTAACTAATTACTTCTGCTTTTATAAAACCTTTTTTAAAATCTGTATGTATTACTTCAGCTGCATCAGGAGCCTTGCTATTTTTTTTCACTGTCCATGCTCTTGTCTCTAGAGGTCCTGCAGTAAAATAAGTACAAAGATTTAAAGATTTATAGCTCGATTTTATTAATCTGTCTAAACCTGTTTCCTTAAGACCAATTTCATTCATAAAATCTTTAGCATCTAATTGTTCCAAATCGTTAATTTGTTGTTCTATTTCTGCTGAAATAAATAAAATTTCTTCATTTTTATTCTTATTTATAACATCTCTTGTATAATTATTGCCATTTATAGAATTTTCATCTGTATTACAAACTATTATTTTAGGCTTTAAACTTAGAAGATTTGACATGCTTATAATTTTTTCATTATATTCATTTCGAAGATGATGAATTGAATTTCCCTTTTCAAGACATTTATACGCTTTAAATAAAAACCCATTAAAATCTTCATCTTCTAATTTATTTTTTCTTTTATTCATTCTTTTTTCTAATGACTCGAGATCTGCAAGCATCAACTCAGTTTCAATAATTTCTAAATCTCTAGTAGGGTCTACTTTTTTATTAACATTTTGAATATCTGTTGAGTCAAAACATCTCAAAAGATGTACAATCGCATCAACTTCTCTTATATGTGATAAAAATTTGTTCCCCAAACCTTCCCCTTTGGATGCTCCTTGAACTAATCCAGCAATATCAACAAATGTTATCAATGTATTAATAGTTTTTTCTGATTTAGCAATTTTGGAAATATTATTTAATCTGTTATCTGGAACCTTAACGACTCCAATGTTTGGCTCAATAGTACAAAAAGGAAAATTAGCAGCTTCCGCGTTTCTTGATTTGGTTAAAGCATTAAAAGTTGTAGATTTACCAACGTTCGGTAATCCAACAATGCCACATTTAAAACTCATTAAATATT
>QCSF01000005.1 GCA_003209195.1 Pelagibacteraceae bacterium AG-470-E16
AAAAATGAAAAAATTTTTAAAGTCTCCCCAGAATGGTCGACAAAAGCAATAATAGATAAAAATGGATACTTAAAAAAATATAATGCTTCTATAGAAAACAATGAAGCTTTTTGGAGTGAAGAAGGGAAGCGTATTGATTGGATAAAACCATATTCAAAAATTAAAGATGTTACTTATGGCAAAGAGAATGTTGAAATAAAGTGGTATTATGACGGGACATTAAATGTTTGTTATAATTGTGTAGACCGTCACTTACCACATAAAGCAAATGATACGGCAATAATTTTTGAGGGTGATGAGCCTACAGTTGATAATAAAATTACTTATCAAGAACTAAAAGACGAAGTTTGTAAACTTGCTAATGGTTTGAAAGAAATTGGTGTCAAAAAAGGCGATAGAGTTACAATTTATATGCCAATGGTTCCTCAAGCTGTTTATTCAATGCTTGCTTGCGCACGTATTGGTGCTGTTCACTCCGTTGTATTTGGAGGTTTTTCAGCAGACTCATTAGCTGGCAGAATTTCAGATTGTAAATCTGAATTTGTAATTACCGCGGATCAAGGTGTAAGAGGTGGTAAAACTATACCATTAAAAAATACTACAGACGAGGCGTTGCAAAATTGTCCTGATGTAAAAAAATGTGTAGTTTTAAAACATACAAACGCGGATATTTCGATGATAGATAATAGGGACGTTTGGTATCATGATTTAACAAACACCGCTTCGTCAGAATGTGAGCCTGAGGAAATGAATGCTGAAGATCCTTTATTTATACTTTACACATCTGGATCAACGGGAAAACCTAAAGGAGTGATGCATACAAGTGGTGGATATCTTGTTTACGCTTCAATGACACACAAATATATTTTTAATTATGAAGAAGGTGATATTTATTGGTGTACTGCAGATGTTGGATGGGTAACAGGACATAGCTATATTGTTTACGGACCATTATCAAATGGTGCAACAACATTAGTTTTCGAAGGTGTGCCAACTTATCCAGATGCTGGGCGTTTTTGGCAAGTGTGTGATAAACATAATGTTAATATTTTTTATACCGCACCTACAGCCTTAAGATCGTTAATGAGAGAGGGGGATGCTTTAGTAAAAAGGTCAAATAGACAATCAATAAAAATTCTTGGAACTGTTGGAGAGCCAATTAATCCAGAAGCCTGGATGTGGTATCACAAAGTAGTTGGAAATTCGCGTTGTCCAATAGTTGATACATGGTGGCAAACTGAAACAGGTGGAATTTTAATTTCTGCACAACCAGGAGCAATAGATCTTAAACCTGGTTCTGCGACCAAGCCATTTTATGGCATTCAGCCTGCTATAGTTGATGATCAAGGAAACGAGCTTAGTGGTGAGTGTAAAGGTCGACTGTGTATGAAAGATTCTTGGCCAGGACAAATGAGGACGGTTTATGGTGATCACCAAAGATTTATTGATACTTATTTTTCAACTGTTGAAGGGATGTATTTCACAGGTGATGGATGCCGAAGAGATAAAGATGGTTACTACTGGATAACTGGTCGTGTTGATGACGTAATTATAGTCTCCGGACATAATTTGGGAACAGCAGAAATCGAAAGTGCATTCGTTGCTCATCCAAAAGTCGCAGAAGCTGCAGTAGTTGGTTACCCTCATGATATTAAAGGTAATGGCTTATATTGTTATGTTACGCTTAATGCAGGTGAGGAAGGATCAGATGATTTAAATGAAGAACTAAAACAATGGGTAAGAAAAAATATTGGACCTTTAGCAAAACCTGATCTTATTCATTTCACTCCAGGGTTACCCAAAACTAGATCCGGGAAAATAATGAGACGTATTTTAAGAAAAGTTGCTGAAAATGATTATGGAAATTTAGGTGATACCTCTACCTTAGCTGATCCCACGGTAGTTCAAAGTCTTATCGATAATAGATTAAATAAATAATCAAAAATCGTACACAATACCTTTTTTTTCCCAGTCACCATATCTTGTTGGTTCTGGACCCTCGGGTCCACCAACCTCTTTCACCTTTACTTTTGTTTTATTTGTTTGTTTCTTATTTTTGTGACGCTCTGTCGCTTCGCTTAATGCTTCATTTGCAATTTTTTTAAAGTCTTTTTTCATTTAATTTAGTAATATAATAATGCAGTGAAAAATTTTATACAAACAATGATCAAGCCTGATTGGGATGATAATCCAAATAAATCAGAAATTTTATATGCGGCAAATCTTCTCGAAGTTGGAGAATTCCAATTCCTACAACTCGCTTATAAAGCTTGGTTTGACGAAGAATTACCGGAAAAATTAATTAACAAAATATTTAGGGACTATACAATTAGAAATATTATACCAAATTGGGCTAGACATTACGCTAGAACAATTGCTCATTTAGAAAAAACAAACCAGTTGGATGCACAAGACCCAAAGTATCACGTTTATGATGTAGAATTCGGAAAGCCAACGGGTAGTAAAGGTTTAGAAAAATTTGTTTGGGTTTCGCTTGGAATTACAACTTTTTTCTTATTTTCATTTTACTTAGCCATCATAACTGTTGACGAACCAACTGATTTACTTCCACCGTATTTTGAAAAAAAAAATATTTTTCCTGAAGAATATAAAAGAAAACAAAATGAAAATAAGGAAAATAAAAAATAATTATGATTGATATTCCTCAAGAATATGAGGGGTTAGTAAATACACTTTTTTTAATTGCAACTGCTTTTGTTACTTATCATGGATTAACATATAGGAACAAAGACGGGGAAAGTAATTGGGTTCATCTTTTATTTGGGTGTATCGCTGCGGTATATTTTTTTCTAGTATTGTTTAGAGATGTCTTAAAAGTAATTACATTCTAGAGTTTTCCGGGTTTATGCATTCTTTGCTCTTTGTCAGATTCTGGAATTTTTAACACTCTTTTTTCAATTGGTAACTGTAGTTGTTCAAAAATATATTGCGCACGATCTCGTACTGAAGAAGGTTTGTTGATCATGTAAATTATTTTATGTCCAAGGCCTGGTCCAGCTACTGCTTCATGATCGATTTCCAAAGCTTTGATATAATCTTGCAATGCCTCTTTGTACTTTTCAGATCTATCTTTTATTATCCCTCTATTAGCATATGCAGCAGCTAATGTACCTTTTCCGGTTAAGTCATCATCTTTTAATGTTCTAACTAAAAATTTAATTAAAAACGTTAATTCATCATTTGCAATTTTATACTCCTCTCTATTAATATGAACTAATGCTTTACACATCATTGCACCTCGATGATTGGGGTTTTTTTGTAAAGCAATTTTTGCATGTTCAATTGCCTCATCCCAAAGTTTATCTTTTAATCTTTGATCACAAACCTGTGTTTCATAATCTCCTGCTGGCCTATTTATAAAAGATTGAATGATCATCCACACAGAAAACATTACAAATGTAGAAATTCCACAAATAATAACAAATCTCTTTAAAATTCTAGGATTCATAATTTTTAATAAAAAACATTTTGAACATATAGATAACTGAAAACAAATGATAGTAACATTGATGTAAATCTAGCTCTATTGTTAAGCTTTTTTTTAATAATCTCATTAAGTTCTTGAACATCCGAATTATCTTTAAAAAACTTTTTCATATAGAGTTGAAAGAGAATTTTCTTAATTGGGAAAAATAAAGCTGCAGTTAACACAACAGTCCAAATTGGTTGATGGAATGTTTTATATAGCTCAATCATTACAACTCTAGGTATCATTATTAACTTTTTTTTGAAAACACAAAAATACTTGAAAAACCTTCATATTTGTATTTGCATTGCAACAGTATTTTCCCAATTGCGTCACCTTTAAGCTTAATAATAAAGCAAAAATATTATAAATTTAAACTGAAGTTGTTGATTGTTTAATTAGCAACGTTACATGTAACAAAATAAACTAAACAAAGGGGGAAACCTTGTCAGCAAAAGTAACATGGTTATTAGCTTTTGTGGTATTGTATTGGGTCTACTGTATTTATTGGGGGTTCAAATCATCACAACAAGCTAAAACTGCTACCGATTATTTCGTAGCTGGTCGTAGACTAGGACTATGGGTATTCGTATTAGCAGCCACGGCAACATCTTTTTCTGGTTGGACCTTTATGGGTCACCCAGGACTGATTTATCGTGACGGTTTTCAATATGCTTATGCCTCTTTCTATGCAATTACAATCCCATTCACGGGTGTAATGTTTTTAAAGAGACAATGGATATTAGGAAAACGATTTGGTTATGTGACTCCCGGTGAAATGCTTGCGGATTACTTTAAAGGTGATGGTGTAAGATATTTAACCGTGATAATCGCATTATGTTTCTCAATTCCATACCTTGGTTTGCAGCTTGCAGCCTCAGGAAAACTATTTAACGTTTTATCTGATGGTCTTGTAACTGTAACAGCAGGGACATGGATCTTATCTGCAGTTGTGCTAATTTATGTAGCATCTGGTGGTTTAAGAGCTGTGGCGTACGTTGATACACTTCAATGTGTACTTCTTGCGTTCGGAATTGTAGCAGTTGGTTTTATCGCATACGATCTTGTAGGCGGTTGGACAGCACTTAATCAAGGATTAGCAAAGGTTGCGTTAGTAAAAGGAACGAAGTGGGGTGTAACTCCAGGTGACGGATACTCGGCATATTTAGCAATCCCTGGTGTGATTCAATTTACTGCAGGTTTGGGTAAAGAAACTCCTGTAGGTGGATTGTGGACTGGAGTAATGGTGTTAACTTATATGTTTGCTCTTATGGGTATTCATTCTGCACCAGCATTCTCTATGTGGTCTTTCGGTAATAAAGACCCTAGACCTTTTGCGCCACAACAAGTTTGGGCTTCGTCATTTGGAATTGGAGCAATCTTATTCTTCTTTACAGCGGCTCAAGGTATGGGTGCTCACTTATTGGGAGCAGATCCAGTGGTAAATGCAGCAGGTGCAAACATTTCAAATATTTTACCTGAGTCAATAGGTAAAGGTGGTCAAGGAAATTTAGTTCCTTTTTACATCAATACTCTTGGTGAAACTGCGCCTTGGTTTGTAGGTCTTTTAGCTGTATGTGCTTTAGCTGCTATGCAGTCTACAGGTGCAGCCTACATGTCAACAGCTGGCGGTATGTTAACTAGAGACTTATACAAAAAACTAATCAATCCTAAAGCTTCTCATGAAACTCAAAAGTTTTTTGGAAGAATGGGAGTTGCGTTCATCGTAATAGCAGCATTATTAGTTGCAACATACTCAAAAGATGCACTTGTTTTATTAGGTGGATTAGCAGTTGCTTTTGGTTTCCAGATGTGGATGCCATTAATGTCAATCTGTTACTTCCCATGGTTTACTAGACAAGGTGTAACTGCGGGTATGGCAGCTGGTATTATTGCGGTAATGTTGACTGAAAGTGTCGGTCAAAAATTATTCGGTGGAGCTTTACCATGGGGAAGATGGCCTCTAACAATGCACTCAGCATTCTGGGGCATGTTCTTTAACTTAGGTATTGCAACTATCGTTTCCACAATGACGCAAAATGCAAGTGATAGAGCACATAGACAAAAATATCACGACTTCTTACAACAGCATGCTGGTTTACCAGCTTCTAAACAAGGTCTAAAGCCAGTGGCTTGGGCAATTACTTTAGCATGGTTATTCTTTGGAATCGGACCAGGAGCTGTAATCGGAAATGATATCTTTGGTGCGCCAAATGACTATGCTTCATGGACATTTGGAATCCCATCCATTTGGGCGTGGCAAATTCTATTCTGGGCACTAGGAGTCGGTATGATGTGGTTCTTAGCGTACAAAATGGAAATGTCTACTATTCCAGATAAAGAAATCGTTGCATTAACAGACGATATTGGAGATACACAAAGAGCATAAGCTTTTTAAGATTTATCAAGAAAGGGCGGATCAACATCCGCCCTTTTTTTTTGTTTTTTAGAATATAAAGACTATAAAAACTATAAATCAAAATGAAAAATATCATTAAGATAGCTCCCTCAATCTTATCAGCAGACTTTAGTAAATTAAGAGAAGAAATCAAATCGCTAGAAGATGGTGGGGCAGATATGATCCATATAGATGTCATGGATGGACATTTTGTTCCTAATCTAACATTTGGTCCTCCAGTTATCAAAAAAATTAGAAAATGTACAAAACTACCGTTTGATGTTCATCTAATGATCTCCCCAGTAGAAAAATATATAAAAGATTATTCTAATGCGGGCGCAGATATAATAACTTTACATCCTGAGGCAACTGATAATTTATCACGATCTATTGATATTATTAAATCATTCTCTAAAAAAGCTGGAGTATCTTTAAAACCAGATACACCAAACGAGTTAATAAAAGACGTTATCAAAAAAATAGATGTAATATTAATAATGAGTGTAAATCCAGGATTTTCTGGGCAAACTTTTATGCCGAAAGTATTAAGTAAAATAAAATTTTTTAGACATAAAATCCAAACCGAAAAACTTAATATTGATATTGAAATCGATGGCGGTATTGATTTTAAAACTGGACCAATGGCTATAGAAGCAGGTGCAAATATTTTAGTTTCTGGGACCACAATTTTTAATAATAAGAATCAAATTTCTGAAAATATAAAAAATTTAAGAAAGTATTAAATGAATCCCAGATTCGTCAGATTATTTATTTATTCTGTTGGAAACATGTTCTTAAAAAAGATACAAGAGATCTATTTTGCAACAGACTATTATAACAATAGTCTGAAAGTAACTCCTCCATCAAGAAGTTATGATATGAATAATGTTCCTTTATTATCTGAGCTCGAGGACAAAAATAAAAAAAGAATTGAATTAATAAATCGTTTTAAATCTAATATTTGGAAATTTGACAGCTTAGGAAAAAAACATTCATCAAAACTTAATAATTTTAGCTGGCTTTCGCAAATGGATATAAAAAAACACAAAAACCTTACTAAAAATATTATACTTGAATGGCTAAAAAAAAATCACAATTATAATCAAAAAAATTGGTGTCATAATATTACTGCTACAAGACTAATTTTTTGGATATGCTGTTCACACTTTACAATAAGAAGTGATGATATAATATTTCGCGCAGCTGTCACAAATAATATCATCAAACAAGCTTTACACTTAAATAATAATTTAACTTTTATTCATAACAAATTAGAAAAAATATTTGTGTTAACTGCGCTCATTTTAGTAAGCGTTACATTTGAAGGTAGCCAAAAATTATTTCAAACCTCAATGAAAAATCTTTCAAATGAAATTAAAAATTTGATAGACCGAAATGGATTTGTTGAGAGTAAG
This sequence comes from Pelagibacteraceae bacterium AG-470-E16, assembly GCA_003209195.1. Taxonomy (GTDB): domain Bacteria; phylum Pseudomonadota; class Alphaproteobacteria; order Pelagibacterales; family Pelagibacteraceae; genus HIMB114. Next base: position 7,301 of record QCSF01000005.1, read on the forward strand.
AATCCAGAAGATCAATTTTGGCTATTACATCATATAATTTTAATTAAAGAATTTTTAATATTTTCACAAAATAATGTTCCCGATTTTTTGGATGAGCATTTACAGAATGTGGGTTCAAATTATAAGGGTATAGTCCTATCAAATAATAATTTACCACTATTTAATGGTACAAAAAATAAAGACATGACTGAATTTAACAAATTTATAAAAGCTAAAGGTTATAAGTTTGAAAAAAAAACTAACACCCATTTTTATTTGATTTCCAAAATAAAAAAGTTTGAAATTATACTGGACGCAAATAATCCTCCTTCAGATTTAAATTCACAAAATTATCAAGCAGGATGTTTATCATTTGAATTTTTTTATAATGGAAAAAAAATAATTTCTAATTGTGGATCAGCAAGTAATTTTGGTGGAGAACTACCCTTTTTAAGTCAAACAACCGCTGCACATTCAACATTAACGATTAACGATACATCCTCTTGTCTTTTTCAAAGAAACAGGCTGATAAGATCTTTTTATGGAAATTCGTTACTACATAAACTTAAAGTATATAAAAAAGATCTTAATACAGACAAAGACACAATTTCTGTTATTGCTGGCCATAATGGATATCAAAAAAAATATAATGCCCTTTACGAAAGGAAAATTGTTATTAGCGAAAGCAACAGAACAATTTCTGGAGATGAATTAATAATTATTGCAAAAAAGAATTTAGTTTTTTTAAACTTTTCTTTACGCTTTCATGTTACGCCAAATAGTAAACTGATCAAAACTCAAGGTGGTGATATATTGTTAAGCGTAGATAATCAGGCATGGAAATTTAAAACTTCTCACAATACTAAAATTGAAGATAGTTTATATTTTGCAAATTATGATAAAATCTTAGAATCGCAATGTATTCTTGTAGAAGGGGTCTTAAAAAACAAAATAAATAGTATTAAATGGACTTTAAAAAAAACAAATTAATAAAACATAAAAGTAATAAAAAATGAAAAAAATTACAAAGGCTTTAATTTCAGTATTTGACAAAACAAATTTAGATGTAGTTTTAGAAATTTTAAAAAAGTATAATATAAAAATTATTAGCACAGGTGGAACATATAAGTTCATTAAAAGTAAAGGCTATGAATGCACAGAAATATCCAAATATACAGGCTCACCAGAGATTTTGGGTGGACGTTTAAAAACAATTCATCCTAAAATTCATGGTGGGTTGCTCTGTGATGAACAAAAAAAAAATCACAAAAAAGAAATGGCAGAAAATCAAATACAACAAATTAATCTTGTAATTGTAAATCTTTACCCATTTGAAAATAAATTATTAGACATTAACATTTCTACTGAAGAAATGATTGAAAATATCGATATAGGAGGTCCTTCTATACTTCGTTCCGCATCAAAAAATTTCAAATATATAACTGTGATTCCATCAATAAATTATTATGATGAACTTTTAAAAGAGCTAAACAACAATGATGGATCAACAACACTTAAATTTAGAGAAAAAATGTCAATGCTCTCATTTGGTGAAACAGCATATTATGATAGTTTAATATCAAATTGGATGTCACGTAATTCTCATATCAAATTTTTAGAGAAAAAAACTATACCTGGTAAACTAATTAAGAAACTTAGATATGGGGAAAACCCACATCAAGAAAGTTGCATTTATGAAATTATAAATGAAAAAAAAGGTTTTTCTAATTTAGAACAACTTCAAGGTAAAGAATTAAGTCATAATAATTATCTTGACTCTTATAATGCATATTTACTGATAAATGATTTTCATAATAACGAAAAAATTTGTACAATAATTAAACATAATAATCCTTGCGGTTGTGCATCAAATGAGGATAGTCTCGCAACTTATCAAAATGCTTTAAATGGTGATCCTATTAGCGCATTTGGTGGCGTGGTTGCTTTTAACTATGAAATTAATGATAAAATAGCAACTGAATTAATTAAAATGTTTTATGAAGTAATATTATGTCCTAATATAACTTATGCAGCAAAAAAAATTTTAGCAACAAGGAAAAGTCTTCGAGTAATAAAGTATAAAGTTCCCATGAAAACATCAAACTTATCTTCGACATTCATGCAAAAAACTTTTCTCGTGCAAGATGAGAACGTATCTTCTATCGAAAAAAAAAATTTGAAAATAGTTACAAAATTAAAACCCACTGACAAAGAAATCGAAAATTTAATATTTGCACATCAAGTTTGTAAACATGTCAAATCAAATGCAATAGTGATTACTAATGACAAAAAAACCATAGGGATTGGTGCTGGCCAAACAAGTAGGGTCGGATCAGCAGAAATTGCGTGTAAAAATGCAAAAAAATTTTTCCCAAAAGAGATAGCAGGATCTCATGCTGCATCTGACGCTTTTTTTCCATTTGCTGATGGATTAGAAAATTTAATACAATCTGGCGTAAAATCTATAATTCAACCTGGTGGTTCTATAAAAGATCAAGAAGTAATAGATGCTGCAAATAAAGCAGGTATATCTATGGTGTTTACTGGTATAAGAAATTTTAAACATTAATCTTATCAATTTTAGCTGCAAGTATAAAATCACTTTCTGCAAGACCGTTAATGGCATGAGTACAAATAATTATATTAGCGTAGCCCCACCCAAATTTTAGATCTGGATGATGATTTTCCTCTTCAGCTATATCAGATACTTTGTTAATAAAATTTAGACTTAATTCAAAATTTTTAAATTTCAAATCTTTTGTTAAATAAAAATTTCCTTTCTCGTCTTTTTTATAATTCCAATTGTTAATTTTTTTAATATAAATTTGAATTTCATTCTCTTTAAATGCTGGAATTTCACCAGAACAAGGTACACATTTTTTTTTTGATAAATCACTCATTATAAAAACTTATAGAACCATTCTGTTATTTTTTCAGGTTTCTCTTCTTGTAAATAATGACCGCAATCCAAACCTTCTCCGGTAACTTTTTGGTGACTATATTGTTGCCATACATTTAAAACATCGCCCCATATTTTGCCGGTATCACTTTTTTCTCCCCATAATACAAGTATTGGACATTTAATTTTATTATTATTTTCAAAATCTTTATTATCATGCTCAAGATCACAAGATGGTGACGCTCTATAATCTTCACATGATGCTCTAATAGTTTTAAAATTAAAACATCTGACATACTCATCAAATGTATCTTTACAAAATTCTAGACTTGATCCCCTTTTAGATAATTTTTTTTGCATATAATACTTAGCGGATACTGACGATAATAATTTTTCAGGTAAATCATAAGGCTGCATCATCAATAACCAATGCCATTTTGTCATTGCCCAGTTTTTTTTTTGAACAGTCCAAATGTGTCTATTTGGCATTATATCAAAAATTCCGACTTTAAGGATTTTATCTGGGTAATCTAAGCACATTCTGTGAGAAGTTCTGGCACCTCTATCGTGCCCAACTACCTTAAAATCATCGAAACCTAATTCTTTCATCAGATATGTTTGATCACTAGCCATTGCTCTAAAAGAGTAATTAATATGGTTTTCACCACCATCTTCAGGACCGATACTTTCTCCATAACCTCTTAAATCTGAAGCGACAACGTAAAATCTACTTTTTAAATCATCAACTACTTTATGCCATGTAACATGTGACATCGGATTACCGTGTAATAATAATAATGGTTCACCTTTTCCACCATGTCTAAAAACAATATTAGCTTTGCCAAAACCTTGGTCTTTAATAGTTATTAGATCTTTTTTAAATCCGGAAAACATTTTTTAATAAAATAAAATAAAATTTTCTTTTTAAAATTAATAACCCCCTCCATCACCATCTCCGTCAATCTTTTCAAAATATTTATTTGTTTTTTTTAAGCCGTCTTTGGAGATATTGCTACAACCAGCAAACATTACAGATATAAAAATAAAAAAAATAATTGACTTCATAAAATGATATTTTAAATATATTTTTTTTTGTAATATTTATCAACATTAATAAACGTATAAGAAGAAGAAAAATGAAATTTAATTTTGGAAAAATCTTACTAATTGGATTGACATTTACATTATCTATATCTTGTTTAATTGAAATATCAATTGAATTGAGCTTGCATACATTCGATGGCTTTTAATCTCACCATGGATTATTATTGTTTTTCATAGCAAATATGATTTATAGTTCTGGAGATTTTAAGAATGAATTTAAAAAAAAGTTTGATTAATTTTTATCAATATTTTTCACATACAAAAAATTTAAAAATAATCAAACCAAGACTAATAATCAAATGGTAACTGAAAATATAATTATTTTTTTTCTTGGATTAATAACAAGATTAATATTAGGATTTACAACTTACACTAAAAGTCTTGGTATAGAATTATCAAACACGAAAGCAGGAAATAGTTTTCAAAATGCGATAACTCCACCTTTATTTCCAATGATAGCAATATTAGTCTATGGGATTAGCTTTTGTGCTATTGCTTATTGTTTTTTACAAACTTCTTTTGTTTCTGGTTTGATTAATTTGATAATATATTTATCATCTCTGATAATTACAGGTGCTATATTTTTTATGCCAAATAAACTATCTCCACTAGCTAGGTTGTTTCATGACATTGTATTTAATTCAATGTTAGCACGTTACAATGATTGTAAAAAAAAAAATGATAAAACCAAAGCAGAAGAAATTAAAATATTACTGAATAAATTTGAAGAAGCCTATAAAAAAAATTAAAATCTTTTAATTAATTATTACAAATTAAATAAGAATAAATTTGTATTTAAAATAAAAGCAAATATAATTTAAACAATTAAATTATATATAATGAAATTTTTGACAAATTTTTTGATAGTATTTTTATTTTTAATTTCAAATTCTTTTTCTAACGAAAATATTCTTAAAAGAGGAGAGAAAATTTTTTACGGAAAATCTGCTTGCTCTAATTGTCACCTATTAAATGCTGCAGATGGTAATAAAAGAAAAATGGATGTACAAAGAGTTATGGAGATTGTAACTAATGGCTACGGTGTAATGCCTGCCTATAAAAATATACTTTCCGAAAAAGATATTAAGGCTGTGGCAATTTATATATCTAAGGTTTCTAAGAATTGGAAAAATAAATTAAGTTCTTTTATTCAATAATTAATTAAACAATTATTATGGTTTAATTATGAATTATTACAGTTTTATTTGTTGTGGAGCGGGTGAAGGGAATTGAACCCACGACCTAAACGTTGGCAACGTTTCGCTCTACCACTGAGCTACACCCGCTTTTATATTTTTCTAAACTAATATTTATGTTATAAATTTACAATACTAAATTTATGAAAACAAAATTCAATAGTACAGATTTGCCTTTGGAATTGCCTATTTTTCCGTTAAGTAATGCAATTTTTTTTCCTAAGACTTTATTACCTTTAAATATTTTTGAGCAAAAATATAAGCAAATGACTGAACATGCGGTCGTTGGAAATAACTTAATAGGAATGGTTCAGTCAAATCAAAAAATTACCTCAAATGGTTTACCAGAAGTTTATAAAATTGGATGTGTTGGATATATAGAATATCATTCAAAAACTCCCGACGGTCGTTATCTCATAAACCTCAAGGGTATATCTCGATTTAAAATAGAAAGAGAGATAAATACTAAAAATTTATATAGAAAATTTAAGGTAAATTATAATGATTATTCTGATGATCTTAATCAAGATATAAAGGTTCAAATAAACACTATAGATTTAATAAAAAAAACAAAAAAACTATTTCAAAAACACCAACTTTCTACAAATTGGAAAATTGTAGAAAAAGTTGAGCCTTCTCAATTAATTAATTCTCTTGCAATGATTTGTCCTTTTACAATTAGTGAGAAACAAAGGTTATTAGAGACGAAGGACATTAAAGATAGAAATCATATTTTAAATCAAATAATTAACTTTTATATTTTGGGTAATAATAATGAAGAAAGTAGGAATATACATTGATGAAAATAAATAAAGAAATTTTAGAAATAATAGTATGTCCATTGTCAAAAGAAAAATTAATTTATGATGAAATTAATCAGTGTTTGATAGCAAAAAATTCTAAATTAGCTTATCCAATTAAAAATGGTATTCCAATTATGATTGTAGAAGAAGCTAAAAGTCTAGATTAACCTTTGTTCATTGAGTCAAAAAACTCAGGGTTGTTTTTTGTATCTCTTAATTTACCAATTAGGAATTCTATGGCATCCATAGAACCCATCGGATTTATTATTCTTCTAAGTACATTCATTTTTGATAATTCGTCTTTTTCGAATAAAAGTTCTTCTTTTCTTGTTCCTGATTTGGCGACATCAATTGCTGGGTAAGTTCTTTTGTCGGCAACTTTACGGTCTAAGACAACTTCTGAATTTCCCGTACCTTTAAATTCTTCAAAAATAACCTCGTCCATTCTAGAACCTGTTTCAATTAAAGCTGTGGATATTATTGTTAATGAACCTCCTTCTTCTATATTTCTTGCTGCTCCAAAAAATCTTTTTGGTCTTTGCAATGCATTTGCATCAACTCCACCTGTTAAAACCTTTCCAGAGCTTGGGACAACTGCATTATAAGCCCTTCCTAATCTTGTGATTGAATCTAGTAGTATAACTACATCCTTTTTATGTTCACATAATCTTTTCGCTTTTTCAATTACCATTTCAGCGACTTGAACATGTCGTTGAGCCGGTTCGTCAAATGTTGAACTTACAACTTCCCCTTTTACAGTTCTTTGCATGTCTGTTACTTCTTCAGGCCTCTCGTCAATTAACAAAACTATTAAATATATTTCGGGATGATTGGCTGTGATAGAATTTGCTATATTTTGTAAAATTACTGTTTTTCCCGTTCGTGGTGGAGCAACAATTAAAGACCTTTGACCTTTTCCAATTGGTGCAACCAAATCTATTACACGTGCTGTAACATCTGTTTTTCGCTCGGTTTTTATCTTTTCAATTTCAAGCTTAATTTTTTCTTCAGGATATAAAGGAGTTAAATTATCAAAATTAATTTTATGTTTAGCTTTTTCAGGATTTTCGAAATTTATTTTATTTACTTTTAATAAAGCAAAGTATCTTTCTTGATCTTTTGGTGCTCTGATTTCTCCTTCAACAGTATCTCCTTTTCTTATTCCAAATCTACGAATTTGACTTGGGCTTACATATATATCATCTGGGCCAGGTAAATAATTTGATTCTATAGCTCTTAAGAATCCAAATCCATCTTGTAACGTTTCTAAAACTCCAGTAGCAGTTATTTGCTCGCCCTTTTCTGCTAATTTCTTTAATATTGAAAATAATATTTCTTGTTTTCTAAGAGTGCTGGGATTTTCAATTCCAAGTTTTTCTGCTTGTGATATTAAATCAGCTGGAGTTTTGTCTTTAAGTTGTTGTAAATTCATAGAGAAAATAATGAAGAAAATATCTTTATAACTAATTTAATTTACTATTGCAATAGTAATTAATTATTAAATTTATAACTTAAATATTTAAAGTTTATATTTATTATTTGTTTTAGTAGATATGGTTAATATTGGTGCTAACTTTTTAATAAGACTTTATACAATTTGATAAACACTAAAATTCTATTTTTTCTATGTTTTTTATAATTATTAACAAAATTATAATTAGTAGAATAAAGTTATTAAAAATAATAAATATTTTATAATTATGTACTAATATTTTATAAGTTTGATATTTTAATAATTCATTTGATATAAGATTGTTATTAAAAATTTATAAACAACTTTATGAACAAAACTTTTGATTTTTTTTTAGTATCAGATTCTACAGGGGAAACTTTAGACAGGATATATCTTGCTTTAAAAGCACAGTTTCCTGATAATAATTATAAAATTCATCACTTTGCATTTATGAGAACAACAACTCAAACGGCAACTTTAATCGAGGCTTGTAAAAAAGTAAAAAACCCAATTATACTTTATACTTTAGTAGAAAAACAAACCACTAATCATATTATAAATGAATGTAAAACATTTGATATTCCTTGTTTTGGTTTACTAGATTATTTAATACCACAATTTGAAAAAATTTTTTCGCAGAAAGCAACTTTAAAACCAAGCGGCCAACATCAGCTTAATACTGAATACTACAACAAAATCGAGGCTATTCAATTTACTTTAGAACACGATGATGGTCAAAAAGTTGATACAGCGATTAATGCTGATATCATAATATTTGGAGTAAGCAGAACGAGCAAAACACCAACTTCTATCTATCTAGGAGAAAGAGGGTATAAAGTTTCAAATATTCCTTTAGTCCTTCATCAAAAACCACCTGTATTTATTTTTAAATCTAATGCTGTTAAAATAGGTTTAACAATAGATCCGATAAGGCTTTCAGATGTTAGAAAAAACAGGATTAGTATTCTGAAAGATAAACAATCTTCCTCTTACATAAATATGAAAATTATTCAAAAAGAAATTCAAGAAGCAAAAAAATTATTTTTACAAAACAAAATACCATACATAGATGTAACAAGAAAATCTGTTGAAGAGACAGCTGCCTCAATAATTAAAATTTTTGAAATTAGTCAAGAGAAAAAGAATGCTTAAGATAATATTAGCTTCTAATAGTGAAATTAGATTAAAGATATTAAAAGATAATAATTTCCATGTTAAACAAGTACCATCAATGATTGATGAAGAAGAGGTAAAAATTTCTTTAATTAACAATGGAGCAACATGTCTTCACATAGCAAAGAATTTATCAGAACTTAAAGCAAATAGAGTTAGTCTTAAATTTCAAGATGAGATTGTAATTGGAGCTGATCAAGTAATGGAAATTGATGGTAAAAATTACAGCAAGCCTAAAAACAAACTACAAGCAAAAAAAATTCTTAAATTACTAAATAATAATGAACATTACCTTCATTCTGCAATTTGTGTTTCAAAAGCAGGAAATATGATTTCTAATTTTCATGAAAGCTGTCTTCTTAAGATGAAAAATTTAAATGAAGCGGAAATAGACAAATATATTGAAAATTTAGATTTAAATAAAATGTTACAATATGGAGTTTATCAAATAGAAGCTGGTGGTTCAGATCTTTTTACTAAAACACATGAAGACATGGAGGCCATAATGGGAATGCCGATGAAACAACTTAAACCATATTTAATTAATTTGAAAGTATGAAAAAATTTTTAGTTATTGGAAATCCAATAAAACATTCTTTGTCTCCTAGATTACATAATTATTGGTTACAAAAAAATAATATTCAGGGGATCTATCACAAAAAACTAATACAAGAGCAAGAAATTGAAAGCTTATTCAAATCCAATTCAGATATTTGTGGAATTAATGTGACGGTTCCTTTTAAAAAAAGTGTCATAAATTATTGTAATAAATTATCTGGCTTGGCTTTAAAAACCCAATCAATAAACACAATATCGTTTCAAAAGAGAGAAATTGTTGGTGATAACACCGATATTTATGGTTTTGAACAATCGTTAAAAATTACTAAATTTAATGGAACAAATAAAACAGCTTTAATACTTGGTGCTGGTGGTGTTGTGCCATCCATAGTAATTGGTTTAAACAATCTGGGAGTTAAAAATATAATTATAACAAATAGGACCAGAAATAAATCTGAAATATTAGCAAAACGGTTTAATCTTGAGGTAATCGATTGGGGAAGCATTGTTAATTTTGATATTGTTATAAATTGTACAAGCGTAGGATTAAATGAAAATGATAGTTTAAACTTGGACTTTTCAAATATTACAAATAAAATTTTTTATGACACAATCTATAATTCCAAAACGAGATTTCTCATTGATGCTAAAAATTCAGGAAACCAAATAATAGATGGTAAAACGATGTTTTTATATCAAGCTCAAAAATCTTTTGAAATATGGCATGGTATCCAACCTGAAGTCAATGAAAGACTGAACAGCATATTTTATGATTAGAATTGCGGTCCTTGGTGATATTGGTTCTGGTAAATCATTTTTTGCAAGGCAACTTAAAATTCCATTATTTTCTGCTGATCAAGTTGTACAAAATTTATACGATAAAAATAAAAAATTGTTTAAAAAATTAAAAAAACTTTTCCCAAAAAATTTAAATTATTTCCCAATACGAAAATCTCAATTAGTACATATAATAAATGAAAAGCCAGATAATTTAAAAAAAATTATAAAAATAATACATCCTATGGTTAGAAAAGAATTATACATTTTTACAAAAAAAAACCGTAACAAAAAAGTTGTAGTTTTAGATATCCCTTTGTTTTTAGAAAATAAATTGAACCGCGACACTGACATTATAGTTTTCATTGAAACTAAACCAAATAAATTATTATCAAAGTTAAGACAAAGAAAAAATTTTAACATGAAAATTTTCAAATTGTTAAAATCTTTGCAAATACCCCCTGAAAAAAAGAAACTCAAAGCTGATTTTGTGGTTAAAAATAATTTTAATAGTGCAAAAATAAAAAAAGTAGCTAAAAATTTACTTGATCAGATTATTTTATGAAAGAAATATTACTTGATACTGAAACTACAGGCTTGTCAACCGTTACTGACAAATTAATAGAAATAGCTTGTATAGAAATTGATGATCATATTCCCACAGGTAGAAAATTTCACTTTTTTTTAAATCCTGAAAAAGAAATATCTCAAGGTGCTTATGAAACACACGGGATATCCAAAGAATTCTTAAATGATAAACCTAAGTTTAAAGATATCGCAAAAAAATTCATAAAATTTATCCATGAAAAAAAATTAGTTATTCATAATGCAGAATTTGATCTAGCTTTTTTAAATAGAGAACTAAAGTCAGTGTCTGAAAAACCAATATCAAAAGACTATATTATTGATACTCTTAATATAGCAAGAGAAAAATTTCCTGGTGCACAAAATAGTTTAGATGCTTTATGTAAAAGATTTAAGATTGATAATTCGAGGAGACAAAAACACTCTGCATTACTGGACTGTGAACTTCTAGCTAAAGTTTATATTGAACTTCTTGAAAAAAGAGAACCCTCTTTAGCACTTGATAATGACGGTCAAGGTGATGTAATTAAAAATGTTAAAAATATAAAAAATCGACAAAAAATAACCTTACAAATCACAAAAGAAGAGATAGATTTGCATCAAAAATTTTTAAAAAAATTTATTCCAAAGTCTCGAATGATTAATTAGTATATTGTTCTCGATATAATTCCTCGAAGTCAACCTCTTTATTTAAATTAAAATTTTTAAAACCTGATTTTTGAAATAGGTATGTAACAATATCTTTCATATAGTCAAAATGTTCTTTTGGTATTTTAACTAGTATAATTTTTTTCATTTCCTCTGGTGTTATTTTTGTATTTATAATTTTAAATAAAATAGATACGCATATTTCTGCGTGAATTCTTTTCTTGATTATTTCGGGGGCTTTTAAATGAAATTTACAATTTAGTTCGATAAGATTTTTTTTGTATGGTTTGCTATTGATATCAAGTTTAGTTGTATAAGATCCTAAATTTTGCGCAGCATCTACAAAATTGTCAGGGGATGGTATTTCAAATGAAATATCTTTTATATATTTCGCAACTATTTCATAATCTTTTTTTTCAATGCTTGTTTTTGTCATCTATTTCTTCAACCTCTACTTCAATTGTATTTGGTTCATCACTGTAATTTTTTCGAATTTCTTTTTCGTTAATAAATATTTTTAGAAGAATACTTCTTGTTTGAGGTATTAATAATAAGAGGCCAATACTATCAGTAATGAAACCAGGTATTATTAAAAAAATCGCGGCAATAATTAAACAAAATCCACTTAAAATCTCTCTAAAAGGTGTTTGCTCCTTCCGAATACTGTTAACAGCAGAGTACAAAGTTGAAATTCCCTGAAGTTTTACAAAATAAAGTCCAACAGCCGCAGTTAATAAAGTCGCAAATATGGTATTGAATGCTCCAATAACAGTACCTATTTTAATCATAAAATAAATCTCTATTAGAGGAATTATTATTAAAAATAGTATTGAAAATTGCATTTAATATTGAAATAATTACTTTTTTAGAAATTACAAGAATGAGTGAAAATTTTGGATATATAGACATTATACTTCTCGCAATAATGGCGGGTTTTATTTTATTAAGGTTAAGAAGTACTCTTGGCAAAGGAGCTGATAACATGCCAATGAAACCTAGATTTACCCAAACGCAGTCAAATGAGGAATATACGAATCCAATTGCAAAAAATAAAGTTGATGGAGATCTAAAAAAATTTGATGAAAAATCTTTTATTAAAGGAGCTGAAGCAGCTTATGAGATTATTATAAATGCGTTTGCTAACGGTGATAGAAAAACTCTAAAATCTTTATTAACAAAAAAGCTGTTTAATAACTTTGAAGATGTAATAAAAGATAGGTCTTCAAAAAAAATTACGTCCCATATGACGTTTATTGGAATAAAAGAAACTAAAATTTTAAATTTAAATTCTGTTGGAAGTTTATATAAAGTAAAGACTAAAATTGTTAGTGAAATTGTAAATTGTCTTAAAAATGAAAAGGGAGAAGTCGTTGAAGGTGATCCAGAGACAATTAAGTTAGTAACAGATGTCTGGGTATTTGAAAGAGACTTAAAAAATAGTAATCCTACTTGGTATTTAACAGAGTTATCAAGTGAAGAAGAAACAAAACACTAAACCCACAAAACAAGACATTAAAGATTGGCAATCTTTTATAAAAAACCTACCTAATATCGAAAATAAAGACTCTCTCATTGATAATGAAAAATCATTAAATTTTAAAAAAAAAATATTTGATTTAAAAAAAGATTTACATGGCTTAAATATGCAAGATGCTCTTAATTTAGTTTCTTGTACACTTGATGATGCTATTGATAAAAAATTAAGAAAGGTATTATTTATAACTGGTAAAGGCTTACATTCTAATAAAAATCAAGACCCTTATTCATCATCTGATCTTAGTTTATTAAGATATGCAGTACCACAGTACATTAATAAAAATTATTCAGAATACATAATTAAAATTGAAGAAAGTCCAAAAAATTTAGGCGGTTCGGGATCAATAATTGTTTTTTTGAAAAAATTATAAAAATTACCATGAGAAGAAATTACTTTAGAGATGCTAAACGTGTTTATGATGTTTTAAAGAGGGGGGGCGTGGCAATCGTCTATATGCGAAACGCTTATGCTATTATTAGCGGAACTGACAAAGCACTACAAAACGTTTATTCTTCAAAAAATAGGAGTATAAAAAGACCAAGTGGAATAGTTGCGAATGCTAAAATTCATGAGTCGCTTCATTCACTTAATAAAGAAAAAAAAGAAATTGTTAAAAATTTTTCAAAGAAATATAATTTACCAATATCAATAATTGCTCCTTATAAAAAACATCATCCTATTATTTCTAATTTATCAAATTATGCGTTTAAATTAGCTACTAAAAACAATACAGTAAATTTATTATTAAATTCTGGTAAACTAAGAGAAAATATTGCATCGCTTAGTTTTAAAGATAATTTCCCTTTAATAGCCTCATCTGCAAATCTATCTCAACAAGGAACAAAATATAGAGTAATTGACATAGAGCAAAAAGTCAAAAGATGCGCCGATATTATAATTAATTATGGTCCTTGTGAATTTTTTAAAAAAGGTAAAACAATAGATCAAAATGGCTATTCTTTATCAAGTACTCAAATAAATTTTATTGATATGAGCGTTGTAAGAAAAGGGGTATGTTTTGACGAGATTTATAAAATTTTTAAAAGAGAATTTAAAATATCATTAAAAATCTAATTTATAATATAAATTTCGAAAGATCTTTATCTTTTGCAATGTCACCCAAATGTTTTTCGACATAAGCTTTATCAATTTTAATATTTTCACCACCTTTATCAGGGGCATCAAAGCTTATTTCATCAAGAATTTTTTCTAAAATAGTATGTAATCGTCTAGCACCTATATTTTCTATTGTAGAGTTTATGTGAGTAGAAATTTCTGCAATAGTGTCTATCGCATCATCCGAAAACTCAAGAGTTACGTTTTCAGTATTAAGTAATGCAGTATATTGTTTAATTAAACTATTATCAGGTTCTTTAAGTATTTTGATAAAATCATCTTTTGTCAGTGCATTTAGCTCAACTCTTATCGGTAGTCTTCCTTGCAATTCTGGTAATAAATCAGATGGTTTAGCTAATTGGAATGCTCCTGATGCAATAAATAATATGTGATCAGTTTTTATAGTACCGTGTTTTGTATTTACAGTTGTACCTTCAATCAATGGTAATAAATCCCTTTGAACGCCTTCTCGAGAGACATCTGCACCACTTCTTCCATCCGTCCTTGCTGAAACCTTATCTATTTCATCTAAAAAAACAATTCCATTATTTTCTACTGCAAATTTTGCTTCTTTTAAAACCTGGTCATTATCCATCAATTTATCAGACTCTTCTTGGATTAGATATTCGTAAGACTCTTTTACAGTCATTTTCTTTTTTTTCTTTTTTGACATTCCCTTCCCAAAAATATCACCTATACTAACCATTCCAACACTACCTTGCATACCTGGTATTTCAAATGACGGCATTTGTTGGTTGTCATGAACTGAAATTTCAATCTCATTGTTATCTAAATCTCCAGCGCGTAGTCTTTTTCTATAACTTTCTTTAGTTGCACCACTTGCATTTTTTCCAACTAGTACTTCTAAGACTCTATCTTCTGCAGATAATTGAGCTTTAGCTAAAACCTCTTTCTTTTTTCTTTCTTTAATCAATGCAATAGAAATTTCAATTAAATCTCTGATTATTTGTTCCACATCCTTACCAACGTATCCGACTTCGGTAAATTTTGTTGCTTCAACTTTTATAAAAGGAGCTTCGGCTAATTTGGACAGTCTTCGTGAAATTTCGGTTTTCCCAACACCTGTTGGACCTATCATTAATATATTTTTTGGTAGTACTTCTTCTCGAATTTCATCAGGTAATTCTTGCCTTCTCCATCTGTTTCTTAACGCAATAGCAACAGCTCTTTTTGCTTGTCTTTGACCTATTACAAATCGATCTAATTCAGATACAATTTCTCTAGGGGAAAAGGAAACAATTTTTTGTTTGTCTTCTATCACAGTTTCTCTGTTGTAATATTGTGGTTTGTAAATACGCAAATATCTGCAGCAATTTTGATTGATTGTGTTGCGATTTCCTCAGCTGACTTATTTGTGTTATCAATCATAGCTCTTGCAGCGGCGAGTGCAAAATTTCCACCAGACCCTATAGCGATTACCCCGTGTTCCGGTTCAAGCACATCTCCACTACCGCTGATTATGAAGCTATTATTTTTATCGGCAACTGCCATTAGAGCTTCAAGGCGTCTTAGAAATTTATCTGTTCTCCAATCTTTTGCTAACTCAACAGCAGCTCTTGTAAGTTGGCCACCATGTTTTTCTAATTTTGTTTCTAATCTTTCAAATAATGTAAACGCGTCAGCAGTTGAACCCGCGAAACCAGCTATAACATTCCTTTTTTGGATTTTTCTAACTTTTTTTGCTGTACTTTTCATTACAGTATTACCAATGCTAACCTGTCCGTCACCAGCAACAACTACATCATCGCCTTTTCTAATCAGAACTATTGTTGTACCGTGCCAATTCATTGAGTCATTATTTTGCTTCATTTTTGTTATATGTGGTTATTATTCTTTCATCTTCAAGGTGTTAATTTAATTCTTAATGAGGTAAATAATTTAATAAATTATGCGAAAAGGTTCAATTAGACGAAAAACCAAAGAAACATCAATTTCTGTTGATTTAAACTTAGATGGCACTGGCACTTCTAATATCAGGACAGGTATAGGTTTTCTAGATCATATGATGGAACAGATATCTAAACATTCCCTTATTGACATTGACCTTGAGGCAAAAGGTGATTTACACGTTGATTTACATCATACTACAGAAGATAGCGGGATAGCATTCGGTGAAGCTTTAAAACAAGCTTTAGGTGAAAAAAAAGGTATTAAGAGGTATGCAAGTTTTACTATTCCAATGGATGAGACTTTAAGTCGTGTTTCTGTTGACATATCTAATCGTCCTTACTTAGTATGGAAAGTAGATATTGCAGTTGGTAAACTTGGTGAAATGGACACAGAATTGTTCAAAGAATGGTATCATGCATTCGCACAAAGCTCAGGTATTACATTACACGTAGAAAAAATTTATGGTGATAACTCTCATCATATCATAGAATCTTGTTACAAAGGACTAGCAAGAGCATTGAAAGATGCTGTTTCGATAGACACAAGAATAGAAAATATTATACCATCAACAAAAGGTACTATTTGAGCACTGATGAAAATTGCTATTATTGATTATGGATCTGGTAATTTAAAGTCAGTAACAAAAGCTATTGAATATGCATCTAAAAACGTATTACAGAAATCAGATGTAAAAATTTTAAATTCAGCAAAAGAAATTGACACTTTTGACAAAGTAGTGCTCCCCGGTCAAGGATCTTATAAACAATGCTATAAATCATTAATTTCAGTCGATGGAATTTTGGATGAGTTAATTAATTTTGTTATCGAAAAAGAGAAGCCAATATTAGGAATATGTGTTGGCATGCAGCTTTTCTCAACATTTGGTGATGAAGATGGCGGCAGCAAGGGATTTAATTGGATAGAAGGTAATGTAAGAAAAATTAATATAAAAAACAATGATTTTAAATTACCACATATGGGCTGGAACAATATAAATATTTGCAAAAAATCGAAATTACTTTTTGGAGTTGAAAATAACAGCCATTTTTACTTTGTTCATAGTTTTGCTTTTGATGTTTCAAACAAACAGTTTATTTCAGCAACAACAAATTATTCGATAGAGTTTGTCGCGTCAGTAGAAAAGAATAACATTTATGGAACTCAGTTTCATCCAGAAAAAAGCCAAATCAATGGTATAAAAATATTAGAAAATTTTGTTAAAATATAATGATTATTTACCCCGCCATAGATCTTAAAGATGAAAAATGTGTAAGGTTAGTAAAAGGTGATTTCAATAAGCAAACTACTTATTCAAGATCCCCGGCTGAGCAAGCAAAAGCTTTTGAGGATAAAGGTTTTAAAAATTTACATATAGTTGATTTAGACCGCACGATCGATAGTAACAAATCCAATCTAAATATAGTAAAAAAAATTCTTCAAATTACTAATCTAAAAATCCAGTTGGGCGGAGGTTTAAGAACTAAAGATATGATTAAAGAAGTTATTGATTTAGGTATTGAAAATGCTGTTATAGGTACAGCCGCTGTTGAAAATCCTGAATTATTGATTGAATTATCCCAGAAATATCTAAATAAAATTTCAGTTGGACTAGATGTAAGAGATAAAATGATTGCCTTAAAAGGCTGGAAAGATCAAACTTCTATCTCTTGTTATGGTTTTGTAAATACTATCAAAAACTTACCGTTAAAAAGTATAGTTTTTACAGATATTAACAAAGATGGAATGAAACAAGGTGTAAATATTAATGATACATTGAAGATGGCCGAAATATCTGAAATTCCTGTAATTGCTTCTGGTGGTGTATCTAGTATTGAAGATATAAAATTAATTAAATCTAAAAAAAAAATTAACGGTGTAATAGTTGGTAAAGCTATTTATGATGGTCTAATTAATCTAAATGAATTAATTAAATTTGATGCTTAAAAAAAGAATAATACCATGTTTGGATGTTAAAGACGGTAGAGTCGTAAAAGGTATAAATTTTATTGATTTAATTGATGCTGGAGATCCTGTTGAACAGGCATTGATTTACAATAATAGCGGTGCCGATGAAATTTGTTTTTTAGATATTACTGCATCGAGTGAAAAACGCGATATTCTTTTAGATACTGTAAAGAAAACTGCTGAATGTTGTTTTGTCCCCTTAACTGTTGGTGGAGGTGTAAGATCAATCCAAGATATAAGAAAACTTTTATTAGCTGGAGCAGATAAAGTTTCTATAAATACTGCGGCAATAAAAAATCTAGATTTAATAAGTGAGAGCTCCTCTATATTTGGTTCTCAATGTATTGTTGTAGCTATTGATGCTAAAAAAATTAGTGATAACTCTTGGAAAATTTTTACACATGGAGGAAGAAATCCAACAGATTTTGATGCAGTTGAATTTTCACAATTAGCTGAGCAAAATGGCGCAGGAGAAATTTTACTTACCTCAATGGATAGAGATGGAACTAAAAAAGGGTATGACATTGAATTAACAAAAAAAATGTCAAGTTGTTTAAACATACCAGTAATTGCATCAGGGGGCGTTGGAAACCTAAAACATTTAAAGGATGGTATTGTCAAGGGCGGTGCGAGCGCCGTTTTGGCTGCATCAATCTTTCATTTTGGAGAATACTCCATAAAACAAGCAAAAGAATATTTAAAAAATGAGAATGTTCCTGTAAGATTATAACATGTTTGAAGTTCTTGAGGAGTTAATAAATATCATACGTGAGAGAAAAAACTCTACTGAACAATACTCTTACACAAAAAGACTTTTAAGTAATAATACTCTTTGTAGGGAAAAGGTTATGGAAGAAGTCAAAGAGCTTGTTGATGCATTAAATAAAAAAAAAAATCAAGTTCATGAGGCTGCTGACGTTATATATCATATGTTAGTCTTATTAGAGGCGAATAATATTAAAGTTGAAGAAGTAATGAGTGAACTAAAAAAAAGGCAAGGTACATCAGGTTTAGTAGAAAAAACAAGAAGACATGACTTACGATAAAAATAATATTTTTGCAAAAATATTAAGAGGAGAAGTTCCTTGTGATAAAATTTATGAAAATAAATATTCATTGGCTTTTAAAGATATAAATCCTCAAGCTAATGTTCATATATTGATAATACCTAAAGGACAATATATTGATGTCGATGATTTTTTAAAGAATGCATCTCAAGATGAAATTGTATCTTTGATGCAAGCAGTAACTGAGGTATGTAAAATTACTAAAGTTGCTTCTAGTGAGGGTGGGAACGGATTTAGATTAATAGCAAACACTGGCGTTGATGGGTCACAAGAAGTTCCTCATTTTCATTTTCATGTAATGGGCGGAGAACCAATGGGTTTAAGAGGCCTTAGACGCTCGTAACATGAAAAATACTTATAAAAAATATGAAAAGTTTTTTTTTATTTAATGAATGTTCAAAGATATTTTTTAGATATTAATTCAAAAACAGATTTAATACCATCGGAATGTGGTATTGCAGGTTTAATTATAGAGGAAAATGATAAGTCTGATCCTCAATATTGTAAATTTTTATATCAAAAGATTGGTGCGGATTTTCATTGGAAAGACCGTCTTACATGGTCTTTAGAACAATGGGGAAATTATTTAAATAAAAGTAATTTAAAATTCTTTACAGCCCGCATCGGCAGCGATGTTGCAGGTTTTTATGAATATTTAAATCATCACGATAAGAAAGAGGTCGAATTGACTTACATGGGAATTTTTAAAAAATATTTCGGAAAAAAGTTAGGTGGTTATTTACTTACTCACGCTTTAAGATCTGGATGGGTTCATAATCCTAAAAGAATTTGGGTTCATACTTGCACTTTAGATCATCCTAATGCTTTACGAAATTACATAGCGAGAGGTATGAATATTTTTAAAAAAGAAAGTGTTAAAGTTTAAAATTTATAGTTTGGTAATGCAAAATTTTCATCAAATTTAATGTTAGTTTTTGAGTCCAAAATATTAAATATGACTATTTCCTGATTGTAGCTTATTGTTTCCCAACCTTTTAATTTCTTATCAGTTTTATTAAAAAAAATTTTTATAAAATTACCATTGGTTGAATTTAGTTCATATGAATATTGATTTTCTGTTTCATAAATTTTTGATTTATCCGTTAACTTTATATTTTCTAGAAGTTTACTTTTATCAAGTATAATATTAAATACTGATTTTTTTGTTGAATAGCGATATGATCTCTTAAATTTGTGTTTAATAATATACAAACTGTTTTTTTTTATTAAAATCTCTTTATTTTCATTTCCATCATATTTACATTTTAATTTTCCAGGAAATACAATAAGACATTTTCCAGTTTCAATTTGTTTACTAGTTATTTGTTCAAAATTAAAATAAATATTATCTGTATTGCTCAACTTCTCCACAATTTTATTAGTTATATTTGCAAATAGAGTATTCGAATAAAATAAAAATATTACTGACAAAAGTGTTGTAAATTTTATCATGAATAAATTTCTCTTTTACCCGTATGACTTGCTGGACTAATTATTTTGGCTTCTTCCATTTGATCAATAATCCTTGCGGCCCTATTATATCCAATTTGTAATTTTCTTTGTAAAAAACTTGTTGATGCTTTTCCCTCTGCTTTAATTAATGAAACTGCTTGGTTAAAAAGCTCGTCTTTACCTGATGTGTTTGCAATATCATCAAATTCATTATTATTTTCTTCAATGTTCGTTATATCGTCTACATAGTCTGGGACTCCTTGAGATCTTAAAAAAGCACTAACCTTTTCTATCTCAGCGTCTGAAATAAATGGACCATGTATTCTAATCATTCTACTAGCAGATGACATAAACAGCATATCACCCTTGCCTAAAAGTTGCTCAGCTCCTTGTTCACCCAATATAGTTCTACTGTCTATTTTTGAAGTGACCTGAAAAGATATTCTTGTAGGAAAATTCGCTTTAATAGTACCTGTAATTACATCTACACTTGGTCTTTGTGTCGCCATTATTATATGGATTCCTGCTGCTCTAGCCATTTGTGCTAAACGCTGAATATAGTTTTCAACTTGTTTACTTGATACCATCATCAAGTCAGCCATCTCATCAACAACAACAATAATATACGGCATGACTTGTTTATTTTCTCTTTTTACTTTTTCGTTAAAACTTGAAATATTTCTAACTCCTTCTTCCGTCATTTTACGGTATCTTTTCTCCATTTCTTTTACAGTCCATTTTAGCGCTGATGTTGCTTTTTTTGGTTCTGTAATTACAGGTGATAATAAATGAGGTATACCTTGATATACAGATAGTTCTAACATTTTAGGATCAATTAAAATTAACTTACATGTTTCGGGTGTGTGTTTGTAAAGAACAGATAGTATTAACGTATTTATACATACTGATTTTCCAGACCCAGTTGTTCCAGCGATTAATAGGTGTGGCATACTAACAAGATCTCCAATAATCGGATACCCTGCAATAGTTTTCCCTAAGGTAATTGGGATGTTTATTTTTGGGTTATCAAACTCTTTGCTCTCAATTATTTGTCTATAATTAACTGGATCTATTTCTTTGTTAGGTATCTCAATTCCAATAGTATTTTTTCCAGGGACAGGTGCAATTCTCGTTGAAATAGAGCTTGTACTTCTCGCTATATCTTCTGTTAAATTTACAATTTTTGATGTTTTAATCCCTGCAGCTGGTTCAAACTCGTAAAGTGTAACAACTGGGCCTGGGCTAACATTTTTAATTTTACCCATTATACCAAAATCAAGCAAAGTATTTTCTAAAAATTTAGACAGTTCTTTATGTTCAGTTGTTAAAACTTCTGAATTTTTAATAGTACTTGAATTATTTAAAAAATTCGATGGTGGTAACTTAAATTTACCAGATTTTAAATTTAAATTTTTCATTCTTAGTGGCAGGCTGGTTTGTGTATCCATAGGTTTGGGCCTAAAACTTTTATTTATTGAGGGCACTAACTCTGGAGAAAAATATTCTGGCGTAGATTGATCGATTGTTCCCGCCTTTTTAAAAATAATTTTAAGCAATTTAAACGGAAACAATAAAAATATAAACATTTTTTTAAAAATGATAGACCATTGTGTGGGGTTTAAACCCAGGCTAAGTATAAATAAAAATATACCAATGCTAACAGATGAGTACGCAAAAATTCTATTGTACATGTGCAATTCTATTGGAATTAAACTTGTTAGGTAGTTTCCAAGAAATCCTCCATTGCCATTATCTGGAAGCCAAAAGTTTTGATCATATAAAATTTTTAAACTGAAAGTAAAGAGGGACAAGTAAACGACTATTAATAAAAGCTTTAATGTCATGTTCGAAATTGATTTTTTTATAATTATTAACCAGCTCCAAATAAAAAGATTTAAAAAAATTAAAATACAAGAAACACCAAAAGCTTGTAGTAAAAAGTCAGATATATAAAAACTATAGTTCAGTAAAAAAAAATCTTCTGTTTTACCTGGAGTTATCAGGGTTGTATTTTCAGGCGAGTAAGTAATTACTGAGTAAAGATAAAACATAGAAACTGTAAGGACTAATAATCCAATCATCTCTATCAGCCTGTTTTTCAAAAAATTTATCAATTTTACAAACATATTAAATTTAAACGAATCAATGTCTGTTACTTTTTAACATTTTTTATATGATTGATAAAAATGGATAAAAAAATTATTCAAAAAATAGGTATAATCGGTGATGGTTTAACGGGAAATCTTGTTGCTATTGCCTTATTTAAGCTCGGTTACCCATTAGAGATAGTAGGTAAAAAGCCCGAAAATTTGAAAAATTCTCCCGCTTCGATTTCCATATCAAATGACAGCTATAATTTTTTGTGTAAATTAGAGATTAAAAATTTAGCAAAAATTTGCAATCCTATTAATTCAATAAAACTTTATGAAAATAACAATAATTCTAAAGATCCTGATAGTATTTTTTTTAATAAAACAAAAAAAGTACCTCTTAGCTATATAGTCTTAAAGGATAACCTTAACAGTCAACTAAAGTACGAAATTGAAAAATTGAAAATTACTAAAGTTTATAAAAATAAAAATTATGCTTTAGTAATTAATACAGTTGAAAATGATATTAAAGCAAAGAACATTCAATGGAATTATCAAGAAGATGCCTTCACCTTTATTATAAAACATGAAAAAATTTTAAATAATTGTTCTCGTCAATTCTTTTTTGAAGATGGTCCATTGGCCTTTTTACCGTTATCTTCCACTAAGACATCTTTAGTTTGGTCTTTAAGCAAAAGTTCTATAGCAAGAAAAAAAATGACTTCAAATATATTGTTAGAAAGATTTTTGAATAATTCTTTTAAAGTTTATAAAAATATAAGAATAAATTCTAAAATAGAAAACTTCCCTTTAAAATTCAATTTTTTAACCAGTATTATTAAACCTAGAAAAATTATTATTGGTGATATTAGTCACCGTATACATCCAATTGCAGGACAGGGTTGGAATATGACGGTCAGGGATATTAAATATTTATATGAGATCTATAAATCAAAAAAAAAATATGGTTATGATTATGGAGAATTATCTTTATTAGAACAATATGAAGCAAAGGTTAAACTTAATAATTTAATTTTTGCATCATCAATAGATCTTGTAAGGAGATTGTTCAAATTTAAGAATAAACAAATTTCAAATTTAAGAAAGAATGGTTTTAGACAATTAGATAAATTTCCTGAAATTAAAAATGAAATTATAAAATTTGCTGATAGAGGTTTATCTTTCTAAAGTTAATAGTTTTTTTTTTGCTCTGATGCCTCCAGGACCAGAATAACCGCCTAACTTACCATCAGATCGAACAACTCTATGGCATGGTATTTTTATTGGATATGGGTTTTTGCCAACTGCGTTCGCTACTGCTCTTACAGCTTTTGGTTTTCCAATTGCCTTAGCTACTTCTAAATATGTTTTGGTTTTGCTTTTTGGTATTTTCATTAAGTATTTCCAAACTTTAATTTGAAGCGGTGTTCCTTTTAACTTCATATTTGATATATTTTTAACATGAACTTCTATGCTTTATCAACACCGCCAGGTGTTTCTGGAATCGCTGTAATACGTATTTCTGGAAAAGGGGCTTTGCAAATAGCAAATCAAATAACAAGAAAAATTATTGATCAGCCTAGATATGCATTATTACAACCTTTTTATGATCAAGAAGGTGAGTTGATAGATAATGGTATTTTAATTTGGTACCCAGAAGGGCAAAGTTATACTGGAGATAATCTTATTGAGTTTCACACACACGGTAGTACAGCAGTTATTAATAAATTGTTAAGCGATTTAGAAGCTAGGCAAGATTGCAGATTAGCTCAACCTGGTGAATTCACAAAAACCGCTTATCAAAATAATAGAATCAATTTGTATGAAGCAGAGTCAATTGCTGATCTTATACAAGCAGAAACTGAGGCACAAAGAATACAAGCCTTGAGACTAAAAAACAGTAGTCCGAAGTTTTTAAAGTGGAGAGAGACTATTTTAGATGTATTAAGCAATACAGAAGCATCAATTGACTTTTCAGAGGAAGATTTGCCAACCGGTATTAATCAGGATAATGAAAAAAAAATTAAATTAATCGTTTCAGATATCGATGAAATGTTAGATGAGTCGATGGGAGAGATAATTAGAGACGGCTATAAAATTGCTATTATAGGTCCCCCAAACGCAGGTAAATCAAGTTTCTTAAATTTACTCGTAAAGAGGCAAGCAGCAATAGTTTCGAGTGTTAAAGGTACAACAAGGGATATTATTGAAGTTAAATATAATATAAATAATTACCCAGTTGTTTTGACTGATACCGCAGGTATTAGAAATGCTAAAAATAAAATCGAAAAAACAGGTGTAGAATTAGCTTTAAATGCAAGTAAAGAAGCTAATTTAGATATTTTAATATTAGATGGCACAGAAAAGAAAATCCCAAAAAATATTCAAAAATTGATTTCAGATAAGACAGTAATTGTCTTAAATAAAAAAGATAAAAAAAGTTTTAATTCGAAAAAAATTATTAAAGAATTAAAAGACTATAAATTTAAAGATTTAATAGAGGTATCAATTCAAGACAAAACTGGAATAAACAAATTAAACTCTAAGCTAAAAAAAATAGTATCTGAAATTGACTCTATCCAATCAACAACTCTAATATCTAGAGCAAGACACAGAGCTTTATTAAAAAAATGTTCAAATAGACTTCATGATTTTCTTAAAATCATTAAGAGAAATGAGGTAGAAAAAGCAGCAGAAGAACTAAGACTAGCTTCAAATAATTTAGGTCATATTGTTGGCTTTATTGGGGTAGAAGAAATATTAGGTAGAATATTTGAAGATTTTTGTATTGGAAAATAGTTAAATCCCTCTTGTAAAATTATCATTCAGTTATAAGTTCCAAAAATGGAAAGTTTTGACGTTGTTGTAATTGGTGCTGGTCATGCTGGTTGTGAAGCCGCTGCAGCTGCAGCACGAATGAAAGTTAACACAGCTTTAGTCACAACTAATGAAAATTCAATTGGTGAAATGTCTTGTAACCCAGCCATTGGTGGATTGGGTAAAGGTCATCTTGTTAGAGAAATTGATGCTTTTGATGGTGCCATGCCAAAGGTTGCTGATGCATCTGGTATTCAATTTAGATTATTAAATAGAAGTAGAGGTCCTGCAGTTAGAGGACCAAGAACGCAGTCAGATCGTAAACTATATAAGAAATATATGAAAAAATGCCTATTAAGTTATTGCAATTTATCCATTTTTTATGATCCTGTTATTAAATTCATATTTAATGCAAATGAAATTATCGGGGTTAATTTAAATTCTGGCAAAGAGCTTAGAGCAAAAAAAATTGTTCTAACTACAGGAACTTTTTTAAATGGTATAATTCATATTGGAAATAAAATGAAACCGGGCGGAAGACACGGTGAAGATCCAACTAAAGGTTTAAGTGAGCAATTAAAAAAATTTAATTTAAATATTTCGAGATTAAAAACAGGCACGCCACCAAGACTAGATAAAAGAACTATTGATTTTAGTAATTTAGAAGAACAAAAAGCTGATGATAAACCTTATTTTTTTTCCGTTGATACAAAAAAAATTAATGCACATCAGGTATCGTGTTTTATTACATTTACAAATGATGAAGTTCATAAAATTATAGAAAAAAATTTGAATCGGTCTGCGATGTATAGTGGAAATATCAAAAGTGTGGGTCCACGATATTGTCCATCTATTGAAGATAAAATTGTAAAATTCAGAGATAAATACAGGCACCAAATATTCTTAGAGCCAGAAGGTTTAGATGATCACACTATATATCCAAATGGCATATCCACGTCTCTTCCAGCTGATGTACAACAAGAAATATTGTTTAAAATCAATGGTTTATCCAATGTCAAGATGCTTAGGGCTGGTTATGCTATAGAATACGATTATGTCGACCCAAGGGAACTAAATGCTACTTTAGAATTAAAAAAAATTAAGTCTTTATTTTTAGCCGGTCAAATAAATGGAACTACAGGATATGAAGAAGCAGCAGCCCAAGGTTTAATAGCAGGTATTAATGCAGCCCTTCAAAGTAAAAATAAAAAAGCATTTACTTTAGATAGATCTCAGGCTTACATTGGTGTTATGATTGATGATCTAATTACTAAAGGTGTTGTTGAACCTTATAGAATGTTTACATCTCGAGCTGAGTATAGACTTTCTTTAAGAGCAGATAATGCAGATTTAAGGTTATCTAATTTTGCTAAAGATTTAGGAATATTGAGTGACTCAAGATTAAAAATTTTTGATAATAAATTTCAAAATGTTAATAAATTGAAAGTGTTTTTATCATCGAAGTATTTGACACCCAACGAAGCTTCTAAACACGGTATTAAAATTTCTAAAGATGGTATTAAAAGAAATGGACTGCAGCTTCTAAAGTATAAAGGAGTTGATTTTCAAAAACTAAAACCAATCTTTGGTTTAGGACATTTTGATTATGATGTGATTGAGCAAATTGAAATTGATAATCATTATGCAGGATATTATGCTAAGCAGGAAGAAGATATAAAATTATTTAAAAAAGATGAAAATTTAAAAATACCGGACAATATCGATTATTCAAAAATAAGTGGTTTATCCAACGAGATAAAGCAAAAATTAGAGACAATACGACCAAAGACATTTGGTCAAGCTTCAAGAATAGAAGGTATTACGCCATCTGCAATAAATCTTTTATTAATTCATTCTAAGAGGTATACTTTCAAGCATATTGCTTGAATGATTCGATCAGAATATTTTAAAAAAAACGTTTCACGTGAAACAATTATGAAATTATCAAAATTTCATAATATTCTAATAGATAATAATAAAAAAATGTCGTTAATATCAAAAAATAGTGAAAAAATTGCAGTTGAGAGACATTATGTGGATTGTGCTCAGATGATAAAGTATTTTGATAAATCTGATAAATTAATATTAGATATTGGATCTGGAGCAGGTTTGCCGGGAATAATACTTGATATAATAAAGAGCGATTATAATTTAAATTTCTCAACACATTTAATTGATAAAAGTCCAAAAAAGGCTAAATTTTTGCATAATGTGAATAGTTTACTTAATCTCGATATTAAAATACATAATTGTGATTTAAGACAAATTAATGACAGAAGCTTTACAACGCTGGTTAGCAGAGCTTTTAAACCAATGAAAGAATTTTTTGAAATTATATTAGATACAGATATTAAATTTAAAAAAATAATTCTTATGAAGGGCGAGAAATTCATGAACGAATTAAAAATTGCAAAAAAATATTTTGAAATAAATTGTGAGTCATTCAAAAGTTTAACAAACCCTAAATCGAAACTTTTTGTAATAAAAAGTGTATCTAAAATCTAAATGTCCAAAGTAATCTCTATAATTAATCAAAAAGGTGGGGTTGGCAAAACTACTTCAACAATTAATCTTGGATGTGCTTTGGCTAATCAAGGTCAAAAAATTTTATTGATTGATTTAGATCCGCAAGGAAATGCATCGACAGGTTTGGGCATAGAGCCAAGTACAAGGTTAAGAACAATTTATGAGTTTCTTTTAAATCCAGATCTTGACCCATCATCATTTATTATAAGTTCTAATATTGAAAATTTAGACGTTATTACTGCAAATGTTGATTTATCAGGTTTAGAAACGGAAGTTGCTGAAAATAATAAAAGAGCTTTTTTTTTAAAAGACATAGTAGCAAAAATTAATGAAAAAAGTGAGTATAATCATATCTTAATTGATTGTCCGCCCTCCTTAAGTTTACTAACAATTATGGCATTGGTGGCATCAAATAACGTGATAATACCTCTTCAAACTGAGTTTTTCGCATTAGAAGGTGTATCTCAACTAATAAAAACTATTGAGAGAGTAAAACAAAATTTAAACACGTCATTAGATATTCAGGGTGTAATTTTAACCATGTATGACAAAAGAAATAAACTTTGTTCACAAGTAGAAAGTGAAGCAAGAAGATATTTTGAAGATAAAGTCTATAAATCTGTGATACCGAGAAACGTGAGAATATCGGAAGCACCATCACACGGTGTACCAGTAATTGAATATGACAAAAATTGTACTGGAACAATTGCATATGAGAATTTAGCTAAAGAAGTTTTAGAGCAATATAACAACAATAATGTTGCAGCGTAATGACTAAGTTTAAAGGTTTAGGTAAAGGATTATCAGCTTTAATTGGTGATAAAGATTTATATAATCAAGACAATGTTACAGTCCAAAGTTTGAAAACACATAAGACGCCGATTCATCAATTAATTCCTAATCAATATCAACCTAGAAAACATTTTGAAAAACAACAATTAGAAGAACTTGCTACCTCAATTAAAAACAGAGGAATTATTCAGCCAATAGCAGTAAGAAAGATATCTGATAATCAATATGAGATTATAGCAGGTGAAAGAAGGTGGAGAGCCGCTCAAATCGCAAATCTACATGATGTTCCTACAGTTCTATTAGAAGCAAATGATGAATTAACCGCAGAATTTGCAGTTTTAGAAAACGTTCAAAGAGAGGGTTTAAACGCTTTAGAGGAGGCAAATGGATATCAAACATTGATAAATAAATTCAATTATACTCATGATAAAATAGCTGAAATGATAGGAAAAAGTAGGGCTTATATAGCAAACACATTAAGGTTAAAAAAATTACCATCTGAAATTCAAATTATGATTACTAAGAGATTGTTGACCCCAGGTCATGCAAGGTCATTAATCGAAGTAAAAAATAATATTGAACTAGCGAAAGTAATTATTAAGAAAAATTTATCAGTAAGGCAAGCTGAGCTATTAAGTAAAAAAAGTTATAGTGTTAACCGAAAATTAAGCATCAAAGATGTTGATCCGAACATTAAAGATTTAGAAAATAGTCTTGAAAAAAAAACAGGCATGAAAGTTGCAATTGAAAATAAAAAGAACAATAAAGGCCGAGTTAGTTTTGAATATAAAAACCTGGATCAACTTAATCAACTAGTTAACAATGTTAAGAGTAAGTATTAGTTAAAACACGCTTAGTAATAATATCTAGTAAAAATTTGTTAAAAATTGTTCCGGCGATATCGTAATTAATTTTACATAATATTTCAATTTCATTAATCTTATCTAGTAAAATATCTAGTTCCTCTTTACTCCATTTTTCAAGTTGGTCATGAATTATATTTTTTTCTTTCCAGAATATTGTTGGTTTATAAGTATTAATTAAAGTTAAAACATTACTCTCATTTTTTGTATAATTATAAATATCAATTAATTTATTAATTTTATATTTTAATGGTCCGAGGACTTCATTAAAACTCGTTGAAAAATGATATTGATATGAAAATATTTTATTAATAGTTTTTTTATCACTACATAATAATGCATTTGAAATTTCAAAGACGTTGTATGAGGATGTTGTATTAAATAAAGATAGAAAGATTTCGTTATCTAGTGTTTTATTTTTTGTAATTAAAGATAATTTTTCTAATCCACTATTAATATCACATCTATTTAGTTTATTAATATCAAACATTTTATTAATAACTTCTTGTGGTATTTTAATACCAAGATTTGATAAACCATCGGTTAATATTTTACGTAATGTCTTTTCATTATCATCATAGCATGCGATGCACGCTATATTTTTAAATTTTTCGGCATAATTTCTTATTTTATTTCTCTTTGATAAATTATCACTCATTAAAACTATTTTTTTTTTAATAGCGTCAATATTAATAATTTCTAATATTTTATCGGTTACATTTTGTATTATAAAAATTTCTTTCTCCTGAAATAAATTATCTTGTAAAAAGTAATTATCTAAAATTTTAGAATCCTTAATAATCTCTTCCTCTTTTATAAATTTTAAATTAATGGATTTTTTTTTTAATAATTTAGAAAGTTTATTTAAAATTTCGTTCTTAAGATAGAAGTTTTCACCATAAATTAAATTTACGGTATAGTCTGAATAAAGTTTTTCATAATTTATTGAAAAACTTTTAACAATCATTTTTGTAAGCTAATGATTTTTGCTCTTACAGCAAATGTCAATTGTTGAATTAAATTAGTCATGATGTTTTCTTTTTCAATTCTTTTTACCTCGTCGTCAGTTGAGATATCATTTGTAATAGTTATCACTCTGTCATCATTTAAAGTTTCGGAACCAACTATATTTCCTTTGCTACTGATTATTTGAAAATTTATTGTAATAATTATTTTCTCCTCAGTTGTTATACCTGCAGTATTTTTAGTCACTGTCGAAGCACTTTCATTTATTTTAATTTTTAAAGCATAAGCATCTGCACTTTGGTTGTTTATTACCATATTTAAATTGGTTTTTAGATAATATGTAAGAGACTCAGATCCTGAAAATTCAATTTTATTAATTTTAACAGAATCAAGATCTACGTTTTTTAAAATCGGTGAAAAGCCGCATGATATTAAAAAGGGCAATATTAATGTAAGGTAGATTAAGTGTTGTATTTTAATCATTTAACTACAATATTAACTAATTTATTCTTAACGTATATCTTTTTTATTATTTTTTTCTCTGATATTAGTTTCTTTATTTTATCTATTTTCAAACAATTACTAAATATTAATTCTTCTTTTTGATTAGGTTTCATATTTATTAAAGACTTTTTTTTCCCATTTATTTGTATTACAATGTTTATTGTCCTATCTTTAATAATTTCACTGTCAAAATCAGGCCATTTTGAGGTATGGATTTGGTTACTTTTAAAATTCTTTTCCCAGCACTCAGAAGCAACATGGGGTGTAAATGGATAAATTAGAATTAAAAAATTTTTGAAGATATCCTTAAAAATATCTTTTTCAGCTTTATTTTCATGAAGTAATTTTGACATAAAATTTATAAATTCATAAAACTTGGCTATGGCAACATTAAAATGAAATTTTTCTATATTATAAGTAATATCTTTTATTAATATGTTTATTAATTTTTTACATTGCAATGTTTCTAAATTATTAAATTTATTTTTTTCCTCAATTTTATTGATCATTTCTGATACAGACCATATTTTTTGTATGAATTTATAAGAACCGGATATACCTTCTTCGCTCCACTGAATATCTCTGTCTGGAGGGCTATCGGATAACACAAACCATCTTACTGCATCCGCACCGTATAGATCTATAACGGTCTGGGGATCTATTACGTTTTTTTTTGACTTTGACATGGACTCTGATGACCCAACTTGTATTTGATTCATTGTTTTTTTTTCATAAAACTGACCGTCTTTTTCAATAACATCCTCTGGAAATACCCATTCATTTTCTTTATTTTTAAAGGTTTTATGACACACCATTCCTTGTGTAAATAAACCTTTAAATGGTTCCTTTATCTCGAAATCAGTATTTTTTGTTATAGCTCTAGCAAAAAATCTTGAATACAATAAATGTAAGATTGCATGTTCGACACCGCCGATGTACTGATCAACGGGCATCCAATATTTTATGTCATCTGTTAAAAAACCTTTTTTATTACTATTACTTGAGCAAAATCTCAAAAAATACCATGATGAATCAACAAATGTATCAAGCGTGTCAGTCTCTCTTATTAAACTTTTACCTGTTTTTGAGCATTTAGCTTTTTTCCATGTTGGATGAGCATCTAAAGGATTGCCGGGCTGATCAAAGTTAATATCACTTGGGAGCTTAACAGGTAACTCATTTTCTGGAACTGGTATTACCTCATTTTTTTCATTATACATAACTGGTATTGGACATCCCCAATACCTTTGCCTTGAAATACCCCAGTCTCTTAACCTGTAACTAGTTTTAGCTGTACCAAATTTTTTTTTTTCAATTTCTTTTATTATTTTTTCTTTACCATCAGAAACATTAAGACCATTTAAAAAATCAGAATTAATTATTATACCATCCCCAGTGTATGCTTCATCTTTAATATAAAATTTAGATATGTTTTGATCACTAGGAGCTATTACTGGTATTACATCTAATTTATATTTTAACGCAAAATCTAAATCTCTTTGATCATGTGCTGGACAACCAAAAATTGCACCAGATCCATATTCCATTAAAACAAAATTCGAAAAAAAGATAGGTAGAGTTTTGTTTTTGATAAAAGGATGTTCAGCTTTAAAATTTGTTTTAAAGCCTATTTTTTCTGTTTTAGCTATTGCCTCATCTGTATTACCCGTTTTATAACAATTTTCTTTGAAGTTTAAATAATCTTTATTATTAATGTACTTTTTCGATAAGGGATGATCAACAGCAAGTGCAAGAAATGTAGCGCCAAATATAGTATCAGGTCTTGTTGTAAAAATGTTTATTTTTTTATTAATATCTTTCAGTTTGAAATAAAGTTCACATCCAACTGATTTACCTATCCAGTTCTTTTGCATAAGTTTTACTTTATCTGGCCATTCGTTAAGCGTATTAATAGAAGAATTTAATTCTTCTGCAAATGCAGTAATTTTAAAAAACCATTGCGATAGTTTTTTTTGTACTACTGGAGCCCCTGATCTCCATCCTTTTCCATCAATAACTTGCTCATTTGCAAGGACTGTATTATCAACTGGATCCCAATTTACCTGACTTTCCTTCTTATAAACCAAACCTTTTTTAAGTAGATCTAAAAAAAATTTTTGCTGATGTTTATAATAATTTTCATCGCAGGTAGAAATTTCTCTTTCCCAATCTATAGAAAAGCCAAGTAATTTTAATTGGCATTTCATTGTTTCTATATTATTTAAAGTCCATTCTTTTGGGTGCAGTTTTTTTTGTATAGCAGCATTCTCGGCTGGCATACCAAAAGAATCCCATCCCATTGGATGTAAAACATTGAATCCTTTTAATCTTTTATAATTTGCGATTACGTCACCTAATGTATAATTTCTAACGTGTCCCATATGTATTTTTCCAGATGGATATGGAAACATTTCCAAGCAGTAATATTTAGGTTGATTTTTTGATGAAGAAGAATGAAAAATTTTGTTATCTTCCCAAAATTTTTGCCATTTTTTATCAACTATTGATGGATTAAATTTTTCAATATGCATTATTCGAATTTACTCATATTACGAATTTGTAGCAATTAAATTTAGTTGAGAAATTAGATTACTATTCATTTCTTTTTCTATCATATTGATAGATGCAAAACCACAGCCTCCAGATAAAATTATTTTTTTAAAATTATTGTGATCAATACCACCTAGAGCATAAACTTTAACTTTTTTAGGATACTTAAAAACATGCGTTCTATAAAAATTTAACCCTTTACCAACTTTATTATATCCAGATTTAGTGTTAAATATTGGGGATATAAATATTTCCTTACAGCCTTGTTGTATTTTATTCCTGACTTGAATTTCATTATGTGCTGATCCTATTACTTCAAAAATTGATTTATATTGGGTCAATTGGTTAAAACTTGGAATATATAAACCATGTGAATTTATTTTTCTTGCGAGCTTAATATCATTAGATACATAAAGTTTGAATTTTTTTTTTTTACAAAAATTCGCAATTATTAAAGCATTTTTGAAATAATCATTTTTTTTATAATTTCTGTAAATAATATTAACATTTCTTAATTGATTAAGATTTTCTTTGTGAATATTGTTTAATTCATTAATATAAAAAAAAATTTTAAACATATTATATGAACATTGTACAGAATATTGAAAATATTAAAAAACAATTAAGCGATAATAATATTAATTTAAAAATTATTGCTGTTAGTAAAACTTTTGAATTATTTCAAATACAGCCATTAATAGATCACGGTCATTTAATTTTTGGAGAGAACAAAGTTCAAGAGACTAAATTTAAATGGGCAAAATTATTAGAAAGAAATAATGATTTAGAAATTCATCTAATAGGGGGACTACAAACTAATAAAGCAAAGGATGCAGTACAACTTTTTAAATTTATACATTCTGTTGATAGAAAAAAACTAGTAGACGCACTAAAAAAAGCTGAAGAAAGATTAAATTTTAAAAGAAAGTATTTTTTACAAGTTAATACTGGTCAAGAGCTTCAAAAATTTGGTGTAGCTCCAGAGGAGGTTGAAAATTTATTTAAATATGCAAAAAGTAAGTTAAATATTATAGGTTTGATGTGTATTCCTCCGAAGAACGAAGACTCAAAAGTTCATTTTAAAATTTTAAGTAATCTCGCAAAAAAATTAAAATTATCAGAACTTAGCATGGGCATGAGTCATGATTTTGTAGAAGCAGGGCTTTCTGGTGCCACATATGTTAGAATAGGAAGCAAGATCTTTGGCGAACGTTCTTAATTAATAATTTTGATTTTTGTTTTTTGTGAAATCGAAGCAAGTATTTCTAGTAAGTCTTTTTTCTTTAGTCCGATACAACCCATAGTCTTATCATAATTTTTTCTTGCCAAATGAATAAAAATTGCACTACCTTTATTTTTTTTAACTGGATGTGTATTATAATTTATTACAACAACAATGTTATAAAGATTATCCTTTCTATATAGCTTTTCTATTTGATGGCTATTTGAAAATATTAACTTGTTATAAAATTTACTACTAGGTCGATCACACCAAGCCATGTTTTTTTCAATAACAATTTTTTTTAATTTTGTTTTTAGATTTAATATCCTGTCTTTTCTATAAAAGACGTTACCTAGTGAAAATATTCCAGATGGGGTTTTTTTATCACCCTCTTTTTTATCCTTTGATACACCTCTTATGCCTAAGGCACATTTATATAGCTTTTTATTGTGTATAAGCGTTCCGTTTTTATTTACTATAATCATATAAATTTATATTTTATATTTATGCAAAATTACTCAATCATAACCGTCGGGTCATCTGTTTTTTTTGAGTGCATGAAAGAACAAAAAAGTGAGTACAATCTTCAGAATATAAAGGATTTTAAAGAGGTTAAAGAGATTTTAAAGACACCACTGATCGATATTTATGTTTTTTTATTTTTTATCGATAATTTAGAAAGATTAGATCTCAAAGACCTTAAAAAAATTAAGTATCCAAAAATATTTTTTTCAAAAAAAAGTGAAAATTTTAAACATCTTAAAAAAGATAACATTTTTAGTAGTTTTTTGCTTTTACCAATAAATTATCAAGATTTAGAAAAGATCATTAAGTTAGCAATTTTGAAGTTTAAATTTCTTTTTCAATCTAATGTAATTATAGGAAAATATACTTTAGATAAAAATGTTAGAAGAATTAATTATGGGAAGAAGTCGATAAAACTTACCGAAAAAGAAGTTGAAATTATTCTTTATTTATCAAGTAAGAAAGAAGGTGCAAGCAAATCAGAAATAATGAAAGATATTTGGTCACATGGAAATGAAATTGATACACACACTTATGAAACGCATCTCTATCGATTAAGGCAAAAAATTCAAAATAAACTTAATGACAAAAATTTTATTACAATTGAAGATGGGAAATATTTTATATCATTATGAATGAATTATTTATTGTTTTAGGTAATCAAATTTTCCATCCAAAATACTTTAAAAATTTTAAATCTTCATTATTTTTTTTAGCTGAAGACTACGAATTATGCACTTTTCAAAAACATCATAAACAAAAGATTATATTTTTTCTGTCTGCAATGAGGTCATTTAGGGACGAATTAAATAATTTGGGTTTTAACGTTATATATCATAAAATCGAAGATAAAATATTTAATGTTGATTATATAAAAAAAATTAACATTGTAATTAAAGATAAAAAAATTAAAAGAGTAAATTTTTTTGAGATAGAAGATAAACCTTTTGAAAAAAAATTTCTTTCTTTTTTAAAAAAAGAAAAAATTGACTTTCAAATACTTAAAACACCAATGTTTCTAGGCGAACGTAAAGATTTTAATGATTATTTATTAAAATCAAAAAAACCTTTTATGGCAAGCTTTTATAAAAACCAACGTATAAAATTTAATATTTTAGTAAATAAGGACAAATCTCCCAAGGGAGGTAAATGGAGCTTTGATACTGAGAATAGAAAAAAACTTCCAAAGACAATTAAATTACCTCACCAGCCAGTTTTCAATCAAACTGAACATACAAAAAAACTAAAAAGAATAGTTCAAAAAAAGTTTTCAAAACATCCTGGAGATTCCGAACAATTTTGGATCGGAACAACTAGAAAAGATGCTCAATTAGTTTTGAAAAATTTTTTGAAAAATAAACTTTCATTATTTGGCGATTATGAAGACGCGGTTGATCAAAGAGATAACATATTATTTCATAGTGCCTTGAGTCCATTTATAAATATAGGTTTAATTACACCAAACGAAATTTTAAATGAACTTTCAAAGTTTGAAAAAAAGGTAAGCATTAATTCTTATGAGGGTTATATAAGACAGTTAATTGGCTGGAGAGAATTTATGAGAGGTATTTATCAAAATTTTGATAATACAATGCAAAAATCTAACTTTTTTAATCATAAGAATAAAATGAAGAATTCATGGTATGAAGGTACTACGGGTTTAGATCCTCTTGATCACGCTATCAATAACGCTAAAAATTACGCTTGGTCTCATCATATTGAAAGATTAATGATCTTATCTAATATAATGAATCTTTGTGAAATTCAACCAACGCAAGTTTACAAGTGGTTTATGGAAATGTTTATGGACTCTTCTGATTGGGTTATGTCACCAAATGTTTATGGAATGGGTTTATTCAGTGATGGTGGAATTTTTGCAACAAAACCATATATTTGTGGATCAGCTTATTTTTTGAAGATGATGGATTTTAAAAAAGGTTCTTGGTGTAATGTCATGGATGGATTGTATTGGAGATTTATTGAAAAAAACAAAACGTTCTTTCTTAAAAATCCTAGGTTATCAATGATGGTTCGTATTTTAGAAAAAATGAAACTAGAAAGAAAAAAAATAATTTTTACTGCAGCAGATCAGTTTATTAAAAAAAATATCTTATGAAAAGAAGAAATCCAATTGCAGAAGATTTGAGAACATTAAAATATAAAAAAAGAGTTATAAAACCGAAAAAGGGTAAAGGTAGTTTTAAAAGGAAATAAATTAATATCGATTTTTTTCTTTAGTAGGTTTTGAGGCTAGCCATATTATCAATGGAATTATTCCAATAACTGTAAAAGTTATTAGTTGCCACCACCCTGATTTATTGACATCATGCAAGCGTCTACAGCCTGCAGCTATAGTAGGTAGAAAAGTTACCATCGAAAAAAAGGCATTAATAAATAATATCCCTTCAGGATCTTTTCTAAAAATACTTATATCTATAAAAAAAGTTAAGAGACCAAGAATAAAAGTGAATAGATAGAAGTACCAAAATTCTTTTCGAGGAGATCGACCTTTAAACGTGCTATATTTTTTAAAACAAACAATAGTTTGGTCAGCAAAGTCAAATGTTCTTGGAAAATTCTTTACGTATTTTTTATAATCATTTTTTTTTGAAGCAATTACGAAAATGAAAATCAGTAATCCAGATATTATTAAAAGTATCAAATTAAACAATGTAAAGTTGTCATCGTAATTTCTTTTTTTAGATTTAGTTTTGGGTTTGTAATATTCTTTAGATTTATTACTGTAAGATTTATTTTTTTCAACAATTGGTTTGCCATAATTGCATCTTGAAAAACCAGAACCCGCAACATCGAGGTTCAAATCACCGACATACATTCTTACATTGATAACGCCAAATGGTTTTAAATATTTATTTACCTTTTGTTCTTTCATAATCATTCTTCCCTTAGACCAAAGACCTATACTCTGAATTGTTATTTGTTTATTTGTCTTATTTTTAAATGTCCACCTAGCGTATTTTGGTGAGTTAGATTTATTTACAGCGTATTTAGAAGAATAGTTTTTCGTATAAAACCAGCTGCGATCAGTATCGTGACCACAATGATTTGACCAGCTATACGAAATCATTTGAAAAAAAATAATTATGAAAATAAAATAAAAATTATTTTTCATGATAATTTCATAACATTGATAGACTTTTTTGCAAAAGATATGTATACAATACTTAGTTTTCAGGGGCGGTTAAGCCTGAGATGTACCCTTTAAACCTGATCCAGATAATGCTGGCGAAGGAAGAAAACGGATGAATGTAATTTTAATAATTTCACTTTTTGTTCTTTGTTTGGGATTTATGTCCTTTGGTTATTATGTTTCAAGAGGTAAAATTTCTCAGTCTGCTTTTTTAGTCAGTGATCGTAACATAAATGTTTTTAGTCTAACTTTTAGTTTAACAGCTTCATGCTTCGGAATATGGATTTTAATTGGACCAGCTGAAGCTTCCACTTGGGGTGGAATTGGAGCGGTAATTGGTTATGCAGCAGGACAAAGTTTTGCTTTTTTATATTTTATAAAAATTGGAGTCAAAGTTAGAAAAATGTTACCTAGTGCAAAAAGTTTAACTGAGGTTATAGCGAGAAGATATGATTTAAAAGTACTTAAGCTAATTCTTTTTTTAACAATTCTTTACTTGTATGTTTATTTTTGTGCTGAGGTTACAGCTATAGCCAAAGTTGTTAATTTAATTTTAGGAATACCTTTGTGGTTAACTGCAGCTTTAATTATTATTTCAACATTAATTTACTCCCTTAAGGGTGGCTTAAAAATTTCGATTATTACAGATAAATTTCAGTTCTGGATAATTATTGTTTTCTTAATAATTATTTTTTTTATTCTAAATCAAAAAATAAATTTTCTTTCACCAGATGTAATTTTTAATAAACCATTAAGTATAAATATTGGCTTTGGAGGATTTACTGCGGGTTTAACCTTCTTTATTGCGGTTTTTGCAACAAATTTGTTTGATCAAGGCATCTGGCAAAGAGTTTACGCTTCCAAAAACGTTTTAGTTTTAAAGAAAGGTTTTATCGCTGCTTTTATTATAGTCTTTATCACAATTTTACTTCTAGGTATGGTTGGTATTTTTGCTTCTTTTTATGGAAAAATCAAAGATCCCAGTACTATTATATTTTCATTGCTGATTAATAAGGAATTTTTATTTTTAAATTTAGTAATATTAATTTTATCTTTAACACTGGTATTAAGTAGTTTAGATACATTAATTGCAAGTATTTCAAGCCTATTTGTAATTCATACCAATAAATTTATGCAAAAAAAATATGTTAATAATTTTTATATTATCGGATGTATTTTTCTAGCTGGCTCAGCATTTTATATATCTTCAAAAGGTTTAAGCGTTTTATATTTATTTTTACTTGCTGATTTATTATGTTGCGCGGCTGTAGTTCCGATTTTTTATGGATTTTATAAAAAAAAAATAAAATCTAAAAATATATTTAAATCTATCATTTTTGGAATAATTTTTGGTTTACTGCTTTTTCCTAGTACAGACTTTTCAAAAAGTTTATTAGTGGGATTCATATTTGATAAATCATTATTTCCTGATGCTCTATCAAATAATTTATTGTTTTGGTCTTTTTTGGCAGCTTTATGTTCTCCAATAATTTTCGTTAAGAAAAATTAAAACCAAATTTGTTAATCTAGACGGGCTCCTATTTTTTGTATAATTTTTGAGGCCATTTGCGTGCCAAGACTTAAACTTTCGATATAATTCTTTTTATTGACTAAGCCATGTAAAAAACCTGCGGCAAATAAATCGCCGGCACCGGTTAAATCAATAATTTTGAGATTTAATTTAGCATGAATTTCTAAAACTTCAGTGCCATGAATTGCAACACTACCTTTTTCGGCACGTGTAATGATAATCAACTTATTTAAATTTTTAGCAAAGGTTATCACTTCACTAAAATTTTTTGCATTAATAAGTGACATAGCTTCCTTTTCATTCGCAAAAACAATATCAAGTTTATTTTTCACTAAATCTAAAAAACTATTTTTATGTCGATTGACGCAGAATGGATCCGAAAGTGACATTGCAGATTTTTGCGCAATAGACATGGCCTTTTCAAAAGCTTTTTGAGGATGCCCTTCATCCCATAAATATCCTTCTAAAAAAGTAATTTCAGCACTCTTTATTGCTTCAATATTTATATCTTGTTCACTAATTTTTCCTGCTATACCTAAAAAAGTACACATTGTTCTTTCAGAGTCAGGCGTAATTAGAATTAAGCAAGAACCAGTTGGGATAGTTTCTTTTTTTGACTGATTAAAATATTTAACATTTTCATTTTTAAGACCTTCAATATATTTTTTTCCTAGCTCATCGTCATTTACTTTACCGATAAAAGATACTTCGTCCCCTAGTTGTGACATTCCAACGATTGAATTTGCAACAGAGCCACCTGATACTGTTCCTTCAATTTTCAAATTAGATAAAAGTTTCTTGAATTCTTTTTCATCAACCAGTTTCATTGTACCTTTAGTAAGATTATTATCTGTTATAAATTTATCATCAACTTTACACAAAACGTCTACAATGGCATTACCTATTCCTATTACTTTCATTTCATACTCATCTGCCAAAATTCAGCTTCTAACCTGGTAGCTTTTTTAAAAATTTTATTTAAATCAGAGATTTTATTATTATGATTCTTATTGAGTAAATCTATATAATCAATATTCTGTTTTGCAATTTTTTGATATTCACTAGACGAATACATTTTAATCCAGCTAAAATATTTACTTTTTTGCCAATTTTTAATCATTGATAAATTATACCCAATCTCACCATACCCTATAATACATGGTGATAAAGCAACAAAAAGTTCGAGTATACCTTTGTTTTTTCCAATATTTAATACAAAGTTAGTATAGTTTTTATTTTCTGGCTTTTCCCTAGTTAACAAGAGTTCTTTTTTTGATATTTTAAATTTTTTACAATAATGAATATGTAATTTGATCTCATGTTTAATACCAATAATAAATTCAACACAATAATTCATATCTCGAATATTTTTTGATTTGTATGCACCTAAAGATAGTATTTTCATAAATTTTTGGAGAAATATGTAATCTTGTTTTAAATAATCTTTAAATTTATTTAGTTCTAAGCTTCCTTGTCCAAGTTGATTAACAAAATTATGATTGACATACTTGTTCCATTCTAATTTGGCATTTGATTTTAATTCATAAAAGAGTGTTTTTTTATTTGTATAAAAGTTCAATTAGGCTTTCTTTGTTAAAATTGGTTTTTTTCTGTTAGGATTACATACTTTACATATTTTACATTTTAAACCGTAGCAATCCCTTGCTTTACAATATTCACGGCCATAAAATATTATTTGTAAATGAAGTTTATTCCAATATTTTTTCGGAAAAATCTTTTTCAGATCTTTTTCTGTTTGGATAACATTCTTACCGTTAGTTAAACCCCATCGCTGCGCCAATCTATGAATATGTGTATCCACAGGAAAAGCTGGATAACCAAACCCTTGAGACATTACTACACTAGCAGTTTTATGCCCAACACCTGGTAAAGCTTCAAGTTCGTCAAAAGTTTTAGGTACTGTGCCGTTGTATTTCTTGACTAGGATTTTAGATAAATTGTAGACACTTTTTGATTTCATTCTAAACAAACCAATACGTTTTATTAATTTTTCGATTTTCTTTTTACCAAGTTTTACAAAATGTTCGGGTTTATTATACCTCGGATAAATATCCTCTGTTACATTATTTACATTTAAATCCGTACATTGAGCTGACAGCAATACGGAAATCAAAAGTGTAAAATTATTTGTATGAGTTAAAGGTGATGGTGTTTTAGGATAAAGTTTATTTAGTTGTTTAAGAATTATTTTTGCTTTTTTTTTCTTTTCTTGAACTTTCACAAATACTATTTAATACCTAAAACATTCTGCATATTATAAAAACCAGGCTTCTTATTTACCAGCCATTTTGCAGCACTAATAGCGCCTTCAACAAACAAGTCTCTAGTGTGTGCGGTATGTTCAATTTTTAATTTTTCTAATTTATTTTCAAAAATAACTGAATGTGTACCAGGTATTTTTCCTTTACGTAAAATGTAAAAATTTAATTTATTTACACTACCTTTACCCTTCTCATTTACGAAAATTTTCCCTTGTATTTTTTTTAAAGTTTTAAGTTTACCATCAGCAATAGCATGGCCAAGCATAAGAGCGGTACCCGATGGGTAATCAATTTTTTTTATGTGGTGAGCGTCATGTATTTCCATCTGGTAATTGTTCATAAAACCTTTAGATAATATTTTTGATACAAATTGCATTAAATTAATGCCAAGACTCATATTTCCTGATTGAAGTATAGAAATTTTTTTTGATGCTTTTTTAATAATTTTCCAATGTCTTTCTTTAAAACCAGTAGTTCCAATGATAACTTTTTTTTTATATTTTACTGCTAATTTTAAAACCTCAAGAGTACAATTTGGCCTAGTAAAATCTATAATAACATTTGTACCTTTAAAGGCCTGGTCATTATTTAGCTGGTATCTAATTTTACCCTTTTTTAACTCTTTATATTCGGTAACTGAGTGCAATATAAGTTTTTTATCTTTATTGGTTTGTTTAATAAGTAACTGTCCCATCCGACCAAGACCGCCGGTAATTGTAATATTTATTTTTTTCATTAACTAATTTTGTCCCAAAATTTTTTGGTTTTTTTCAAAAAACTTTGATTTTCAGGATTATTTTTAGAATCTTCTAAATCTTTAAATTTTTCAAGTAATTCTTTTTGTTCTTTATTTAGCGATACAGGTGTCTCCACCTTTACTTGAAGATATAAATCTCCATACCCACCACTCCTTAATATTGGCATACCTTTATCACGCAACCTCAGTTGCTTGCCTGACTGAGTACCGGCAGGAATTTTTACTTTAGATTTAGATCCGTCTATATTTGGGACTTCTATCGAAGTACCAAGAGATGCGTTAGCTAGTGAAATTGGTAGTTCGTAATATAAGTTTTCTTCCTCTCTTTCGAAAAGATCATGAGTTTTTACTTGAATATAAACGTACAAATCACCATCTGCTCCTCCTTTGGAGCCAGCTTCACCTTTTCCAGATAATCTTATCCTTGTTCCATCATCAACGCCTTTGGGTATTTGAATTGATAGAGTTTTCTTTTTTTTTTGTGTTCCGAAACCATTACAATCTTTACATGGGCTTCCAACTATTTCACCTTCACCTCTGCAGTCCGGACAAGTTTGCTGAACCGTAAAAAATCCTTGTTGAGATCTTACCCTTCCAGCACCTCCGCATGTTGGACAAATTTTAGGATTTGACCCAGGCTTAGCACCACTTCCACCACATGTCTCGCATTTATCTGTAGAATTTATATTAAATGTTGTTTTTTTCCCCTGATAAGCTTCTTCCAAAGAGATTGCTAAATTAATTTTTAAATCTGAACCTCTCTGACCTCTTGCTCTTTTTCTACCGCTTGTTCTCCCCCTACCAGATCCCATAAAGTCTCCGAAAAAATCATCAAAGATGTCTGAAAAAGAACCAGAGTCAAATCCACCAAAGTCACCTTGGCCTCCATTCATATTTTCGAAAGCAGAATGTCCAAACTGATCATAATTATTTTTTTTGTTTGGATCAGATAATATTTGATAAGCTTCTGTTGCGTTTTTGAATTTTATTTCAGCATTTTTATCATTTGGATTTCTATCCGGATGATACTTCATTGCTAATTTTCTGTAAGCACCTTTAATTTCGTCTTTTGAAGCATTTCGATTAATACCTAACGTTTCATAATAATCAGCTTTAGACATGCATCAAAATCCAATTCGCTCTAAAGTTTAAGTTTTATTTTTTATCTTTATCGTCTTTAACTTCTTCGTACTCAGCATCCACAACATCTTCTGCTTTATCATTTTCTGAGTTTGTTTTCCCTTTTGATTCCTGACCTTGAGTCGCGCCTGCTTTTGCTTGTTGCTCTTTGTAAATTGCCTCACCAAGTTTCATTGATGATTGAACAAGAGTTTGAGTTTTTGCTTTAATATCCTCAATCTTATCAGCTTTAATAGCATCTTTTAGATTTTGAATATCAGATTTTATAGTTTTATTATCCGCGTCACTGATTTTGGTTCCATGTTCTTTTAAGCTCTTTTCAGATGAAGCCACAAGGGCATCAGCTGAATTTTTAGTGTCGACTTCTTCTCTTCTCTTTTTATCTGCTTCTTTATTAGCCTCAGCGTCTTTAACCATTTTTTCAATTTCTGCATCTGATAGCCCGCCAGAAGCTTGAATTTGAATTTTTTGTTCTTTGCCAGTACCTTTATCTTTCGCAGAAACACTTACAATCCCATTGGCATCAATGTCGAATGTTACTTCAATTTGTGGAACACCCCGTGGCGCAGGTGGAATACCTGTTAAATCAAAGGTGCCCAGTAATTTGTTGTCGCTTGCCATTTCTCTTTCACCTTGAAAAACTCTAATAGAAACAGCAGGTTGATTATCTTCAGCAGTTGAAAATACCTGACTTTTTTTTGTTGGTATAGTAGTATTTTTAGTAATTAATTTTGTAACTACACCACCAAGTGTTTCTATACCAAGAGATAAAGGAGTTACATCTAATAATAGTACGTCTTTTACATCACCTTGTAAAACACCCCCTTGTATAGCCGCTCCCATTGCAACAACTTCATCAGGGTTAACGCTTTTACTTGGTTCCTTACCAAAAAAATTTTTTACAGTTTCGATAACCTTTGGCATTCTTGTCATACCACCAACAA
The DNA here is from genome assembly GCA_003209195.1 of Pelagibacteraceae bacterium AG-470-E16. Classification (GTDB taxonomy): domain Bacteria; phylum Pseudomonadota; class Alphaproteobacteria; order Pelagibacterales; family Pelagibacteraceae; genus HIMB114. Next base: position 52,184 of record QCSF01000005.1, read on the forward strand.
GTATAACTTCACCAATCTCGCCTGCTGAAAGATTTGAGTCTTTAAGTGCAGTTTTGCATGGTTCTATTGTTTTTTCTATAAGTTCAGAACAAAGAGTTTCAAGTTTTGCTCTTGTTAATTTAATATTTAAATGTTTTGGACCTGTTTTATCAGCCGTTATGAAAGGTAAATTTATTTCAGTTTGTGTTGATGATGACAATTCAATTTTAGCTTTTTCAGCTGCCTCTCTTAATCTTTGAAGAGCTAGCTTATCTTGCTTGAGGTCAATGACATTATCTTTTTTAAATTCACCAGCTAAGTAATCTACTATAGTAGAATCAAAATCCTCTCCACCAAGAGTTGTGTCTCCATTTGTAGACTTAACTTCAAATACACCATCACCAAGTTCTAATATTGAAATATCAAATGTACCACCACCTAGATCATACACTGCAACAGTCTTAGCATTTTTTTTATCTAGTCCATATGCTAACGCTGCAGCAGTTGGCTCGTTAATGATTCTTTCTACTTCTAACCCAGCAATTTTACCTGCATCTCTGGTTGCTTGTCTTTGAGAGTCATTAAAATATGCTGGTACTGTTATTACAGCCTTTTTAACTTCACTACCTAAATATTTTTCTGCTGTTTCTCTCATTTTTTGTAAAACAAAGGCTGAGATTTGGCTTGGAGAATACTTTTCGCCTTTAGATTCTACCCATGCATCACCATTATCCGTTGCAATAACTTTATAAGGCAAACCATCAATATCTTTTTTAACAGCAGCACCCGTAAACTTTCTTCCAATTAATCTTTTGACTGCGTAAAATGTGTTTTCAGGGTTAGTTACCGCCTGTCTCTTAGCTGAGGCCCCAATTAGCTTTTCATTTTCAGTGAAGGCAACAACAGATGGAGTTGTTCTTGCCCCTTCAGTATTTTCGATTACCTTTGGTTCCTTGCCATCCATGATGGCAACACACGAATTTGTAGTTCCTAAATCTATTCCTATAATTTTTGACATAATTTTTTACTCTCCTTTAATGGCTTAAATTAATATGGGTATCCTTCATGCAATATCAAGATACCAAATAAAATTAATTTTTACTAAAATGGGTTTATTTATTGGTTTTTTTAGAAACATAAACCATCGAGGGCCTTAATAATCTGTCGTGCATTAAATAACCTTTTTGAATTTCCTCAATAATAATGCCGGCAGCCTTGTCACTTTCTTTTTCTCCAATAGCTTGGTGAAGGTTCGGATCAAATGATTTATTAAGACAGTAAATGTATTTAATAGAATTTTTTTCAAGAGTACTTTTAAGTTCTTTTTCAATCATTTCTATCCCGTTAATTATATTTTTAAAATCATCTTTTTTAAATTTATCATCATTTTTAAAAATTTGAAAAGCACGATCTAAATTGTCTGTTAAGGTTAATATTTGTTGTGCAAAGGAAAAAGAACTATATTTTAAAATATCCTCTTTTTCTTGATCGTGATTTTTTCTGATATTTTGATTTTCAGCTAATAGCCTTAAGTATTTATTGTTTAGCTCTGTAAGTTCATTTTCTAAATCTTTTACCTTATCTAGATTTTTATTATTGATTTCTATTTGATCTTTATTATTTTGAGCGTCATCTTCTTTTTTAATATCAGGCTCTTTTTTTTTAGATTCCATTTTTTTGTCGATCATAATATAATGTATTTATTTGCTATATAGTGATAGAATGACAAATTCCAAGACTTTATGAGAAATAATAGAAAAAATTTAGAACTTAGGCACATAGAGATAATACCAAATTATATTAATAATGCTGATGGTTCTTGCTTAATAAAGTTTGGTAATACCCATGTTATTTGTACCGCATCTTACGAGGATAAAGTTCCTAGATGGTTAAAAAATTCTGGCAAAGGATGGATAACTGCAGAATACGGAATGTTACCAAGATCAACTAACGAAAGAATGAGACGAGAAGCATCAACCGGAAAAGTTGGAGGAAGGACATCGGAAATTCAAAGATTAATTGGTAGATCTTTAAGAGCAAGTATCGATTTGAATTTATTAGGTGAGAACTTAATAACTATAGACTGTGATGTTATTCAAGCAGATGGTGGTACAAGAACAGCATCCATCACAGGAGGTTTTATTGCTTTAAATTTATGTATAAAAATTTTAAAAGAAAAGGAAATAATTAACACAAACCCGATAAAAAACTATTTAGCCGCAATAAGTTGTGGCATAGTTAAAGGAGATGTTTTGGTAGATTTAGATTATGACGAGGATAGCAATGCAGATATTGATGCAAATTTTGTGATAAATGATGTGAATCAAATTGTAGAATTACAAATGACCGGAGAACAAGCAACTTGTTCGGAAAAGCAGTTAAATGAAATGTTAAATCTAGCAAAACAGTCAATACAATTATTGATAAAAAAACAAAAAAACATTCTAAGTGCATAGACTACATCATTTAAAGAAAATAAATAAACTTCTTATAGCGACAAATAACCCTGGAAAATTTAAAGAACTTAAAGAAATATTACCAAAAAAAAATAAAATATTATAAACCTCGTGACTTTAACTTACCTGAGCCAGTTGAAAACGGTAAAACATTTAAGGCAAATGCAAAAATAAAATCACTATATGCATCTAAGAAAACAGGCATTATAAGTATTTCTGATGATTCTGGTCTTGAAATTGATGTATTAGGAAAAAAACCAGGTATTTACTCTGCAAGATGGGCTGGCCCAAACAAAAATTTTAAAGTTGCTATAAAAAGAATTTTTGGTCAATTGAAGAAGAAAAAAAAATTAAATCCCAGGTGTAGATTTATTTGCGCTATGTCTATTGGATTTCCAGATGGAAAATCATTTGAGTTTCAAGGAAAGATTGAAGGAAAAATATCTTTTCCAGCGCGGGGTTCAAAAGGCTTTGGTTATGATCCAATATTTGTACCAATCGGTGAAAATAAAACTTTTGCTCAGATTAATAAAAATAAAAAAAATAAAATTTCTCATCGTTATAAAGCCTTTATAAAGATAAAAAAATATTTTAAATTTTCTTAAATTTTTTATCTACAATTTTGTATAAAAAAAGCTTTCGATAAGTTTTATTTTCTTTTATGGTAAAATTACCAGTCTTACCTTTATAAGATCCATTAAACATTGATGCTTTTAATTTTAGGTCTTTTATTGAAAACCAAGTTGATGCAATTAGTGGTATCATATCAAATGTCAAAGCTTCTAAATGATAAATGTCTTTTCCAAAGTTTTTTTGGTATTTTTCATTAAGCTCTTTATATCCATTATAACTAATTGATGGAAATATAATATTTTGTAAAGATGGCTCTATTAAATATTTTTTGTTGAACCATAAATTTAAAGTTAAAAATTGAACATCTTTGTAATTTGCATCATAAAAATCAAAATAAGAAATTGATGCAATTAATTCTTCATTAAAAGATGATATCAAAACTTTATTGAAACTAACTTTTTCGGAAGTGTCATGTTTTTTCATATTTTCAATTATTTCTTTATCAGATAAACTTTCTGAATTGTTTGATACACTTTCATCATAAAGTTTTTGTAATTTTTTTATTTTAGATAAATGACTTTTGTTTCTTGCTTGAAAATTAGTTATTTTTTTTATTTGATAATTTATATCCTTAAAATCTTTATAAAAAATTGAATTTTTTTTCTTTGATTTAAATTTTTTTGTACTATTAAAAACTTTTTTTGTGAAATCTGTATTGTCGCCAAAAAAGATAAATTTGTCTTTACGATTGAAATATTTTTTTATCGCATTTATTTGCGAAGTTAAGTTAACTCCAAAATTTATGACGTTATTATAAATATTCTTTTCTTTATTGCTGTATGAAATAAAAAGTTTGTTTTTGAAACCTTCTACGTTCTTAATATCATTAATTGTTTTATAAAATATAGGACCGACAAAAATATCAACTTTTTGATTTAAGCCTTTTTTAAAAGCATTGACAGCACCGTTTCTAGTGCTTTCGGTATCTAATGGTATGATTTTAATATTTAAATTTTCAAGTTCGAAAATTGTAACTAATATACTTTGATAAATACTATTTCCAATTAAACCGTGTTTCCCACTCAGTGGAAGAAAGGCACCAATTTTTAAATCAGATTTAGCATAAACATAATTATTTGATGATGAAATAATTAAAAAAAGAATAATTAACCTGAAATACTTTTTCATTTTTATACGAACAGTTATACATAATTATAGAATTTATTAAATTTATGTTCTTTAATAATTTGAATATTAAACCTGGGTTATATGTAGTTTCTACACCAATAGGCAATCTCAAAGATATATCTAAAAGAGCAGTAGAAGTTTTAAATAACTCAAATTATATTTTATGTGAAGATACTAGAGTAACTTTTAAATTATTAAAGTATTTAAATATTAAAAAAAAATTAGTTTCATATTATTCTTTTAATGAAAAAAAAAAAATCAGTGGGGTTATTAAAAGTTTAAAAAATAGAAATATTTTATCATTAGTTTGTGACGCTGGAACACCTACATTAAGTGATCCAGGAAATATTTTAATTTCAAAATGTTATGATTTAAATATTAATGTTTATCCAATACCTGGTCCAAGTGCCATAACATGCGCGATTTCTATTTCTGGCTTTCAAGGTAATTTTTATTTTTCCGGTTTTCTTCCAAAAAAGAAAAAAGAAATAGAAAAGTACTTAAACAAATTAAAAATAGTTAAGGGTAATTTAGTATTCTTTTTCCCAGCAAGAGATTTAGAGAAAAATTCAAGATTTTTTTTAAATATTTTTCCTAATTCAAACTTCCTTATTGCAAGGGAAATGACTAAAATTTACGAAACATATATTCGTGACAAAATGGAAAATTTAAAGAAATATATCAACGCTAATAATAAAGGTGAAACAACATTTATTATAAATAATATTTTAGATGAAAAAAAAACTATAAATTTAGATCAAGAGATAAGGCTTTTATTAGGCAAAATGAGTTCAAAAGATATTAGCGAATATCTATCTAATAAACTGGAAATTAAACGAAAATCAATTTATCAAAGAATTATAAAATTAAATGAATAGATATTTTTTTTATTTTATACTTTTTTTGTTTTTAAATGCATGTGTTCCTGTGGTGGGTGTCTCAACTCTAGGTATAATTAAAACTGGCGTAGAAATAGCTGACGACCCTAGATCACTTGGCAGAATTGTTGATGATTCAGTAGTAGAGAAAAAATTCATTTATAAAGTATCTAAAGTTGAGCAAAAATATTTAATTAAAATTAATGCGAAGTCTATTGATGGAAGATTTATACTAAAAGGTAATGTGGATACAATTGATGAGAAAATTAATTTGACTAAATTAGCTTGGGAAACAGATGGTGTTAGATCAGTAGAAAACTTAATAAAAGTTAATGACCAGTCATCATTTAAAGACAAAGCCAAAGATTTATTAATTACATCACAATTTAAAATAGCTTTAATTTCGAGTAAAAATGTAAAGTCAAATAATTTTAGCTTCACAACAATAAATAAAACATTATATATTTTTGGCATCGCTAGAGATGAAAATGAAAGAAAAACTGTAATATCCGAAGCACAAATGGTTCAAGGTGTAGATAAAGTAATACCAAGTATATTTTTAAAAGAAGATCTTTCTAACAATCAGAGAATAACTAATTAATATTTTATAACTTCTGATGAATATGCGGCGATTGAGGCAAGATTTAAAATTTCAGAACTCGAAGATCTTAAAGGTGCAACTTCAATAGGTTGAGCTAAACCTATCAATAAGGGGCCAATAACTTTTCCGCCACCTAACTCTTTTAGCATCTTTGTAGAAACGGCAGCTGCATGAATGGAGGGCATAACTAAAACATTTGCATTACCAACAATTTTAGAGAAAGAATATGCTGATTGAAATTTTGGATTAAGTGCTACATCTGGCTGCATTTCCCCATCAAATAAAAAATTTACATTTTTTTTCTTTAGCATATTAACTGCTTGCCTTACCCTTTTGGTTCTGTCTGTTTCAGGTTGCCCAAATGTTGAATGTGATAAAAAGGCTACTTTAGCTTCGAATCCAAGCATTTCAGAAATTCTAGCGCTAGATATAGCAATATCAACAAGTTCATCACTTGTAGGATATTCTATTAGATTTGTGTCTGCTATAAATATAGTTCTGCCTTTTGAAACATACATACACAACCCAAAAAGAATTTCATTGTCGCGTGGACCAACAGACTGATATAATTTATCAACAGTAGCTGAAAACCTCCTGGTGTTACCTGCAACCATACCATCAGCGTCTCCGCAGGCAACCATGCAAGAACCCCAAGTAACTCTATCTGATTTAACCATTTTATCACATTCTTTCTCAAGAACTCCTTTTCTTTGAAGCTTTTCATATAAGTATTTTTTGTATCTCTCAGATTTTTGCTTGTCTGCAGAATTAGTTATTTCAATGTTGAAATTCTCATCTAATCCAATTTTTTTTAAAGATTGATTTAGTTTTTCTTTATTCGCAATTAACACTGGTTCACCTAAACCGTAGTTTTTAAAAGCAATTGCTGCTTTTAAACTTTCTTCATCCTCACCTTCAGCAAAAACTATTCTTTTTTTTACTTTTTTAATTTTAGAATTAATACCTTGCATAATACCGACAGAAGGATCTAGCCTTGCTTCAAGTTCATTAAAATAAATATCGAAATTGATGATTGGTTTTTTTGCAACACCAGTGTCCATAGCAGCCTTCGCAACTGCCGTTGGAATTGTTGTAATTAATCTTGGATCAAAAGTTGAAGGTATTATATAATTTTTTCCATAATGAGGTCGATCTCCTCCATATGCAGCAACAACTTCGTCTGGAACATCTTCTCTTGCTAATTTCGCGATAGACTTAGCTGCAGCCACTTTCATTTCCTCGTTAATTACTTTTGCTTGTACATCAAGAGCACCTCTAAAAATATACGGAAAACCAATTAAGTTATTTACTTGATTAGGATAATCAGATCTTCCTGTAGCAATAATAGCATCATTTCTAACCTCCAAAACTTTTTCAGGTCTAATTTCTGGCTCTGGATTTGCACAAGCAAATATTATTGGATTTTTTGCCATAGACTTAACCATATCTTGAGTGATTGAACCTGCAGCTGACAAACCTAAAATAACATCGGCGCCTTTTATTGCTTCTTCAATAGTTCTATTTTTGGTGTCAATAGCGTGTTTTGATTTCCATTGACTTAATTCTCCTGGTCTACCTTTGTATATTACTCCTTTTCTGTCGCACATAATTATATTATCGTTTGGAACTCCTGAATTTTTAAAAAGTTCAGTGCACGCAATTGCAGAGGCGCCAGCTCCATTAACAACAATCTTTACATTTTTTATTGATTTTCCGGATATGTCTAATGCATTTATTAATGCTGCAGTTGTTATTATTGCAGTTCCGTGCTGATCATCATGAAAAATAGGAATATCAACTAAATCCTTTAATTTTTGTTCGATAATAAAACAGTCAGGTGCACCAATATCCTCAAGATTAATACCACCAAATGAGCATGATATATTTTTAATAGTTTTTATAATTTCTTGAGGATCATTTGAGTCTACTTCAATATCGATAGAGTCAATATCTGCAAATCTTTTAAATAGTACTGACTTACCTTCCATGACTGGCTTAGATGCAAGTGCACCAAGATTTCCTAAACCAAGAATTGCAGAACCATTACTTATAACTGCAACAAGGTTGCCTTTACTGGTATAGTCGTATGCGGTTTGTGGATTTTTTGAAATTTCTAAAACTGGAACAGCCACACCAGGAGAATAAGCTAGAGACAAATCACGTTGAGTCGAAAGTTGTTTTGATGATACTATTTCAATTTTGCCAGGCTTACCCTGTACATGAAAATCTAGTGCTTCTTTATTAGTATATTTTTCTATTGTTTCTTTTTTTTTAGTCATACAAAGTTTTGTCGTATTATTATCGTGAAAGAGTAATAATGTAGAAGATATAAGGTGTAAACAATTTATATGAATATTTTAAAATCAGTTACCTCTTTTGGATCTCTAACAATTTTGAGTAGGATACTTGGTTATTTTAGGGATATCTTAATCGCGATATTTATCGGGACTTCTGCGATGGCAGATGCTTTTTTTGTAGCATTTCGTTTGCCAAATACCTTCAGAAGACTATTTGCTGAAGGTACATTTAATGCTGCTTTTATACCAATTTACACAAAACTTAAGTTAAAAAATAATTCTAATAATTTCACGAATTTAGTTTTTAACTTTTTATTAATTATTCTTTTATTTGTAACTTTAGTTGCTGAAATTTTTATGGGAGGTTTTATTTATATTATTTCACCTGGTTTCTACAGCGATCCTGAAAAATTTAAATTAGCAATTGACCTTAGCCGTATTACTTTTCCATTTTTATTTTTTGTATCGTTATCATCTTTTTTCTCAGCAATATTAAATTCAAATGGAAAGTTTGCGATAGCTGCTGGCGCACCGATAATTCTTAATATATTTCTAATATTATCTATTTTTTACGCAAAATTATATGACCAATCTTTTGTGCAAACGATGGCACTGGCTGTGTTCTTTGCGGGTTTTTTTCAAATAATAATATTAGTAATTTGTTGTAGAGAATATTTTATACCAAAAATTAATTTAATTGTAAAAGTTACACCACAAGTAAAAATTTTTTTAAAAAAATTACTACCTAGCATTTTTTCTTCTGGTGTAATGCAAATTAACATTTTAGTGGGAACTATTATCGCTTCATTTCAATCTAGCGCGGTTTCATATTTATATTATGCAGATCGAATTTATCAATTGCCTCTTGCAATTTCAGGAATAGCGATAGGAACAGTAGTTTTACCAGTTTTAAGCAAAACTATTTTAAACAATAATAAAAAAGAGGTATTTTTTATTCAAAATAGATCGATAGAATTATCAGTTTTTCTGTCTGCTCCTGCAGCGGTAGGAATTATAGTAGGAGCGGAACAAATAATTTCTTGCTTATTTGGGTATGGTTCATTCGATAACATTAGTATTCGTAATACAGCAAATGCTTTAATCATTTTTGGATTTGGACTACCAGCATTTTCGCTATTAAAATTATATTCGAATTTTTATTTTGCGCGTGGAGATACAAATTTTCCATTTAAGGTTTCGGTATTTACTGTTTTATGCAATATTCTAATTAGTATTTTCTTTTTTAAAAAATTTGGCTTCTTAGCTATTGCAGCAGGTACGACGATTTCGTGTTGGTTTGCAGTTGTTACTTACAAGTATTACCTAAGAAAAGACAAATTTCATTTATCTGATAAAATTTTTTTAGAAAGATTTTCAAAAATCCTTGTTTGCTCCTTAATTATGGCCTCCTTACTATACTTTCAATTTTTTTATTTTAAAGATAATTTTATCACAGATGGGGTTAGCAAAGTTTTTTATCTATTATTTATAGTTGGCGACTCAATATTTGTTTATTTTATTTTTAGTGTATTGTTTAAAGCTTTTAGTATTAAGGATTTTAAGTTAAAAAATTACAAATGAGTTATAAAAGAGTTTTATCGGGTATTCAGCCTACTGGAAATTTACATTTGGGTAATTACTTGGGTGCTATAAAGAATTTTATAGCTATGCAAAAAAACTACGAGTGCTTTTATATGCTGGCTGATTTACACGCTATAACTGTAAAAGTAAATCCAAAAGATCTTAAGGAAAGTATTTTTAATACAGCTGCAACTTTTTTAGCATCAGGTTTAGATAGTAAAAAAAATACAATTTTTGTTCAATCAAGCGTGAGAGCTCATTCTGAGATATCTTGGATACTAAATTGTATTGCGCGGGTTGGATGGTTAAATCGTATGACACAATTTAAAGAGAAAGCTGGATCTAATAAAGAAAAGGCTAGTGTTGGTCTTTACACATACCCAATACTAATGGCAGCAGATATTCTTGCTTATAAAGCTTCTCACGTACCTGTTGGTGATGATCAAAAACAACACTTAGAATTGTGTAGAGATATAGCTATAAAATTCAACAATGATTATGAAAAAGATTTTTTTAAAATCCCAGAGTCAATTATACCAAAGTCAGTTTCTAGAGTCATGAGCCTTCGAGATGCGAAAAGGAAAATGAGTAAATCTGACGAGTCTGATATATCAAGGATAAATTTAACTGATACAAAAGATCAAATTTCTCAAAAAATAAAAAAGGCAAAAACAGATAATGAGCCAATTAATGAAAATATATTTAGTAATCATTCTAAAAGATTAGAGGCTCAAAATTTAATTAAGATTTTTGCAAGCTTAAGATGTGTTACAGAGGAAAGTATACTTAAAGAGTTCGATGGTAAAAGCTTTTCTGATTTTAAAAAACAATTAACTGAGATACTTATTAATGTTATAAGTCCAATTTCAGACAAAATCAATTACTATAAAAAAGATAAGCAACAGTTATTAGAGGTTTTGGTAAAGGGGAATAGTAAAGCTTCTGAAATTGCAGATAAAACAATTGATGATATAAAAAAAATTATAGGTCTTGTTCAATGAAAAAGAAATTCTTAGTTGTTATTGATAATACTAAAGAGCTTGAAAATGCAATTTATTTCGCTGCGAAAAGAGCTAAAAACACCAAGGGAAGTTTATCAATGCTTTATGTTGTTGATAACGCGATAAACGCTCAGTGGTCTAAGGTTGAACATTTAATTGAACAAGAAGAAACGAGTGAGGCAAAAAAAATTTGCAGGTCATGGGCTCAAAAAATTAAAAATAATTTTTCAGTTGATACAGAAATTATAATTAAACTTGGTAATCGGACAGTAGAAATTATAAAAGTTTTAAAAGAAGATAAAGATATAAGATTTTTAGTTTTAGCAACTTCAGCGGAAGGTGAGGATCCCGGTCCAATAATAAAGTCATTATTATCTAGCAAAATGAGAGATTTATCCATTCCTATAGTATTAGTTCCTGGTTCTATGAATGAAAAAGATTTGAATTCTATAGTATAAACATTGAAAAATTTACGTAAAGATATTATCTAAGACTATATGATTAATATTATTGATACTCCTAATCCTGACACAAAAAAGTTTGTTTTTGAATTTCAAATAGTAAAAAATGGTTCAATGGAATTTAAAAAAAATGAAGAAACTGAAATTTCATTAGTTAAAGGTTTATTTAATATTGGAAATATAGATCTGGTGTATTTTGGTAATAATTTTATTTCTATAAGAAAATCTAAAGACATTTCATGGGAAGATATTACACAAAATATAATTGAGTATTTGAAAAAAAAAATTGATAAAAATTTTTTAGCCTTAAATTTTGAAGAAGAAAGTAACTTTACAGATGAAGTCTCTATGAGAATTGAAGAAGTTTTGAGTGAAAAAATTAGACCAGCAGTCGCAATGGATGGCGGCGACATTAGGTTAAGATCTTTTAAAAACGGCGTTGCAGAGGTAATCCTTAAAGGAGCTTGTGCAGGATGTCCAAGTTCAACAGTTACTTTAAAACATGGAGTTGAAAGAATGTTAAGACATTATGTACCAGAAGTGTCTTCAGTAGAGGCGTTTGATATAAATGAGTAAAAGAAAATACAGTTATTTAGAACATTTAATATTAACAGCAAAAAAATACGAAGTTGAAGAGTTTTTATATTATGAACGAAAAGGCAGAAAATTAACATCAAAACAAATTGAGTTAATTTTATTGAGGAACAATATTAAAATTCCTCAGGATGAGACGCCAAAATTATCGAAAGAAGAGATACGTAAGGATTCTTATATTAGTCTCCTTCAAGCAGGCGCTCTAGTCTCTACAATTTTCGCCTTTGTATTATTGCCAGGACAAATACAAAAAAATACTGCCTTAGTAAAATCTACCTATAGTCAAAAAGAGATGGCATCAATACAAATTGAAAAACCAGAAGAAAATATAAAGGATCGTTTTTTTGAAGAAAAAGATACACGTGGTTTTAATACGCCACATGCTAGAAGTGTTTTAGCTTTATTTAATGAGTTAAAGTACGATTTAAAAGATATTCGAGCTGGTAAACCAGTGAAGCCAGTTTTTTTTACCCAATTACCAAGAGGAATAAATGAATTAGAAAGTATAAAAAATAGAAAAAAGATTTTTATCCAAATTGTCTTACCATTAGTGCTGTCGGAAAATCAACAAATTTTATCTGAAAGAAAAAAAATTAAATACTTATCAAAATTAAAAAAAATTAATAAAGCAGAAAAAAAATGGTTAGAATTAAAATTTAAGTATTACAAAGCCAAGTATGGTGATTTTGATTTGTTACTTGAAAGAGCAGACATCATACCTCCTTCATTAGCTATAGCTCAAGCTGCCTACGAAAGTGGATGGGGTACGTCGAGATTTGCCTTAGAAGGGAATTCTTTGTTTGGGCAAAGAACATGGTCAGCAACTGCTGGGATAGTTCCACTTGATAGAGATCAAAATAAAACGTTCAAGGTTACAAAATTCGATATAATACGAGCGTCAGTTAAAGCATATAAAAAGAACTTAAACACACACAAATCTTATGAGTCTTTAAGACAACAAAGATCTAAAATGAGAAATGAAAGCTCTGATGTATCAGGTTTAGAGTTATCTAGACATTTAGATAAATACTCAGAAATTAAAGAAAAGTATGTTTTTTATTTACAAAAAATTATTGAACAGAATTCTTTAACTGATTTCGATAAATCTATTCTTTTACCAACAAAAAAATTAAATTTAGCATAAGCTAAGTTTTAAATGAATTTTAATAAAATAATTTTAATTGATTTCAGTTTAGAGAACAATCTTTTTTTCATATTAATTAATAAAAAAATCATTTCTAAAAATTTTAAAAATTATAATAAAACAGAAAATATAGTTGATTTATTCTACAAATTTATTCAAAAGAAAAAAATTAAAATAGACAAATCATTCTCAATAATAATAAACGTTGGTCCAGGAAACATAGTTTCTATAAGAAATTCAATAGTTATCGGGAAAATGATATCATTAATTTACCAATGTAATTTGCTAAGCTTTACTAATTTTGAGTTATTAATTGCAAAGAAATATAAAAAAAAAAAGGCAATAATCTTATTAAAAAATAAAAATATCTTAATAGATTTATATAATAGAAAAAGTGTCAAATTATCAAAAATACGTTCAATTGTGGGAGACAGATATAAAATTGACCTTAGTTTTGACAAGGAAGATGTAAAAAGCCTTATATTACTAAACAAATTTTCAAAAAAAATTGTTCCAATTTCTTATTCAACTATATAATTTTGAAATATGAGTAAAACTTCACCATTTGCAATAAGCTTAGAAAAAACTTGTCAAGACAGAGGGCTTAGACTAACCGATCAAAGAAAAATTATTGTCAGACTTTTAGAAGAGACAATTTCTGATGTTGCTTTTCATCCTGATGTTGATGAAATATACAATAGAGCAATTAAAATAGACAAAAGAATTAGTGTTGCTACAGTTTATAGAACTGTAAAGTTATTGGAAGAACAAGGAATAATTGAAAAACATGATTTTAAAGCAGGTAAAGCTAGATATGAAGTGTCTACTAAAAATCATCATGATCATCTGATAGATATAAACTCTGGTGAAATAATAGAATTTATAGATGACGAAATAGAAGATTTAAAAAAGAAAATCGCAAAAAAATTAGGATACGAGTTAATAGATCACCGTTTAGAATTATATTGTAAAAAAAAATGAACAAAAATAAATTTTATATCAAAACTTTCGGTTGCCAGATGAATGAGTATGACTCTAATAAAATTGTTGAGTTAATGGAAACTATTTCTTTTCAGAGAATTGACAAAATAGATGAAGCTGATTGTTTCATTTTTAATACTTGTCATATAAGACAAAAAGCAACACAAAAAGTTTATTCTGATATAGGAAAGATAAAAAAAATTTATAAGAATAAAAAAAAGCCAATTTTTATTCTAGCTGGATGTGTTGCGCAAGCAGAGTCAACATTAGTTTTTGAAAAGAGTGATTATGTAGACATAGTTGTTGGTCCACAAGCTTATCATAAATTACCTAATCTAATAAAAAAATACTTACAAAAAAAAATGAAGTTTATCGATACTAATTTAAATGTTGATGAAAAATTTGATGTTTTGAAAAACTTAGTTAATAAAAAATCATCAATTTCAAGTTTTGTAACGATACAAGAAGGATGTGATAAGTTTTGTAAATTTTGCGTTGTACCGTATACAAGAGGACCAGAGTTTTCAAGAGATCATAGTAAAGTAATAGATGAAATTATTGCCTTAGTAGATAAAGGAACTAAAGAAATCATTCTTCTTGGTCAAAACGTAAGTTCATACAATTATAATGGTACAACATTAGCAAAATTAATTAAAAAAATTGCCAAAATCAATTCTATTGAACGAATTAGATTTACAACTTCTCATCCTAATGATTTTGATAAAGAGTTAATAGCCTTATTTGGAGAAGAGCCAAAGCTAATGCCACAACTACATTTACCAGTTCAATCAGGTTCAGATAAGATTTTAAAATTAATGAATAGAAACCATACCAAATCTGATTATTTGAAATTAATTGATGATTTTAGAAAATATAGACACGACATTCAATTTTCGAGCGATTTTATAGTTGGTTATCCTGGTGAAACTGAAAAAGATCATTTAGATACAATTAATTTAATAAATGAGGTAAATTTTACAATGTCTTATTCTTTTATATATAGTCGGAGACCTGGAACGCCAGCATCAGAGTACAAAACAATTCCTAAAATCGTAACAGAAAAAAGATTACAACAGTTGCAGGGATTATTATTTAAGCAACAAATTGATTTTAATCAATCTATGATAAATAATGAAAATATAGTTCTGTTTGAAAATAAGACACAAAATGATGAACAGTTTTTTGGCAGAAATCAATATATGGTTCCCGTATTTATCAAAAATAAATCAATTAAAGCTGGAGAAATTAAGAAAATTTTTATAGAAAATGCTAATAGAAATAATTTATTTGGTAAGATAGCGTAACATATTTGACAACAAACCTATTTAAAATCATTGAAAATGACAGTTTATCAATTAGCTTATATGTTAATGATAATCATGCCTTAAATCGCATTATTGGCATACAAGATAATTTTTTAAAAATATTGGAAAATCTTTCTGGAACCAAAATAAATTTAAGAGGGAACTTGATTACAATAAAGGGATCAAACTCAAAGAGCAGATTGGTGATAAGCACAATTAATCAGATGCTACAAAAATCCTTAAATAAAGAATTAGAAGAGGAGGATATTAGGTCGATTTTCAATTTTGAAACTATAAGAATTGATAATAAAAATGAAAAAGATGTACTTATTAAAACTCCTAAAAAAAATATTATGGCTAGGACAAATAAGCAAAAAAAATATATCGAAAATTTAGTAAATAATAATATAATTTTCTCTTTGGGTCCAGCGGGAACTGGCAAAACTTACTTAGCAGTTGCAGTTGCAGTGAGCAAACTTATTAATGGAGAAGTTAAAAAAATAATATTGTCTAGACCAGCTGTAGAGGCTGGCGAAAATCTTGGCTTTTTACCAGGAGATTTAAAAGATAAAATAGATCCTTATCTAATACCATTATATGATTCCTTGTATGAACTCGTGGGATATGAAAAAATGCAAAAAAAAATTGAAGATGGTACTGTAGAGATTGCTCCATTGGCTTTTATGAGAGGGCGTACGTTGAAAGATTCATTTGTTATTTTAGACGAAGCTCAAAATGCTACCGACACTCAAATAAAAATGTTTTTAACTAGATTGGGAAAAAATACAACCATGGTTGTAAACGGAGACCCAAGTCAGATAGATTTACCAGGTTCGAAATCTTCAGGATTATTAAAATCAATTAATATTTTAGATGATATTAAAGAAATTGGAATAGTTAGATTTAATAGTTCAGATGTTCAACGACATCCTCTTGTATCGAAAATTATTGACGCATATAATAAAAATCAATAATGAATAAAATGAATATTAGTTGTGATTCAAAAATTTGGTGTAATAGGTTTCCAGGTATTAAATATAAGATAAGAAAAATTATAAATAAAAGTATTCAAAAAAATAAGAAATTAATTAATAAAAATGTTGAAATCACAATTCTTTTGACAAACTCAGATAAAATGAGATTTTTAAATCAAAAATTTAGAGGAAAAAAAAAAGATACAGATATTTTATCATTTCCTTATGAAAAGCCATCATTCTTTAAAAAAAAAATAAAAAATAAAAAAATTTATTTAGGTGATCTTGCAATATCATATAACTACATAAAAAAGCAAAATAAGAAGTTTGAGGCAGTTTTTAAAAAAATTCTTATTCATGGATATCTTCATTTAATAGGCTATGATCATGATAGTACAAAAAATTTTAATAAAATGGAAAAAATGCAAAATAAGATTTTACAATCTATATGAATAAGAAAGAAAATATAAGTATTGTTTCAAAGATATTAAAAAAGGTAAATTTTTTATATAATAATCAGAGCTTAAGAGAGAGTATAAAGGATGTAATCGACGAAAAATCCAATAATGAAAAACAGATTATTGATTTAAGCATAAAAGAAAAAACAATATTAAAAAACCTCTTAAGTATTAACAAATTAAAGGCAAATGATGTAATGATACCTAGAGCATCAATTGTAGCAATTTCTCAAGATTGTTCGTTTGAAAAAATTATAACTACAATACAAAAACAATCTCACTCAAGAATGCCAGTTTATAGAAAAGATCTTGATGATATACTTGGCATGGTTCATATAAAAGACATTATAGGTTTTTCAAAAATAGAAAATTTAGATTTTAATATAAAACAAATTATAAAAAATGTTCTTTTCGTACCCCCAACTATGCCAGTTATGAATCTTTTGCTTAAAATGCAGGCAACTAAATTACACATGGCTTTAGTTATTGATGAACATGGTGGTACAGATGGATTAGTGACTATAGAAGACGTTATAGAAGAGATTGTTGGAGAAATAGAAGATGAGCATGATAAAGATGATGATTTTAATTTTAAAATTATTGACAAAAACATTTATGAAGCAAAAGCCGAAATGCTGTTAAAAGATTTTAATCAAGAAACGAAATTAAATATCTCACACAAAAATGTAGATAGTCTTGGAGGTTATATTTTCTCAAAAATTAATAGAGTTCCTTTTGCTGGAGAGGTTATAAAGGACGATAAGCATTACCAATTTGAAATAATTGATGCCGATCCTAGAAAGATTAAAAAAGTAAGGGTTTTTAAAATAAATGATATTGATTAATTAGGTTTGACAATTACGCAGATTATTTATAATTGCGTTAAATTCTAAGTTTATGAAAAATTTTACATTTACGTCTGAGTCTGTATCAGAAGGTCATCCAGATAAAGTTTGTGATAAAGTTTCTGATACTATTGTTGATCTATATTTAACTAAGTTTAACGAAAGTCGTGTAGCTTGCGAAACTTTAACAACTACTAATAAAGTTATTTTGTCTGGGGAGATTCGAGGACCTGAAATAAAATCAGATGAAATTGAACAAGAAGTTAGAAACACAATAAAAGAAATTGGGTACGAACAGGATGGATTTCATTACAATAATTTAGAATTTTATAATTATCTACACTCGCAATCCACTGATATTGCGCAAGGAGTTGATTCTAGTGGAGAAAAAGATGAAGGCGCAGGTGATCAAGGTATTATGTTTGGTTATGCTTGCAACGAAACAAAAGAATTAATGCCAGCACCAATTCTTTACGCTCATAAAATTTTAGAAGAATTAGCAATTGCAAGAAAATCTGGAAAAGAAAATGGATTAGGACCTGACTCAAAAAGTCAAATATCAGTTATCTACAAAAATGGAAAACCGTCTGGTATATCATCAGTAGTAATTTCAACACAACACGATGAAACATTGTCACAAAAAGATGTTAAGGAAATTGTAAGACCTTATGTTAAAAAAGTATTGCCAGAAAATTGGGTTTGTCCAGAGGAAAAATTTTATGTAAATCCAACTGGACGTTTTGTAATAGGTGGGCCTGATGGTGATACTGGATTAACAGGAAGAAAAATTATAGTAGATACCTATGGTGGAGCTGCTCTTCATGGTGGAGGAGCTTTTTCTGGAAAAGATCCAACAAAAGTTGATAGATCTGCAGCGTATATTGCTCGGTACTTGGCTAAAAATATTGTGGCCGCAGGTGTTAGTGATAAATGTGTTATTCAATTATCTTATGCAATTGGTGTAACACAACCACTATCAATTTATATTGATCTATTCAATGGCGATCAAAAACAAGTAGAAAAAGTTGAAAATTTAATTAGAAAAGAAATCAATTTAAGTCCAAAAGGTATTAGAGAGTTACTAAAACTTAACAATCCTATTTATAAACCAACTGCTGCATACGGTCATTTTGGAAGAGAGCCTGGTAGGGACGGCAGTTTTACATGGGAAAGTACTGATATTTTAAATTTGTTTGAAAAAGTTTAATGAATAAAAAAAGGT
>QCSF01000006.1 GCA_003209195.1 Pelagibacteraceae bacterium AG-470-E16
TGCACTTGCGCCTTGTCCTTTCTTTCCACCAGCTGTTTCTCTGTAAAAAATTAGCACTCTTCCATTTGGAGACCAAGAGGGCGCTTCTTGATAAAAATTCTGTGTTAATAATCTTTCTCCTGTTCCATTTGTTCTCATGACGCCAATGTAAAATTTACCTTTATGAATTTTTGTAAATGCTATTAAATCACCCCTTGGCGACCAAACAGGTGTACCATACAAACCTTTGCCCCTTGAAATCCTTTTTACACCTCTGCCGTCACTACGCATGACATAAATTTGCTGAACACCACTTCTATCAGAATTAAAAGTAATAAATCTTCCATCGGGTGATATAGATGGAGACGTATCAATAGCTGGATGAGATGTGATTTGTTCAACTCTTCTAGATTTTATATCCATAGTATAAATATCTGAATTCCCATCTCTTGCAAAACTCATTATAACTTTTTTTCCATCAGGAGAGAATCTTGGTGCAAAAGTCATGCCTGGAAAATCTCCTACCACTTCTTGAATTCCTGTTTCGATATTTAACAGATAAACTCTAGGCAAATTCTTAAAATAAGACATGTACGTTACCATCTTACCATTAGGACTAAATCTTGGTGTTAAAACAAGTTCATTTCCTAAAGTTAAAAATTTATTATTTGCTCCATCTTGATCCATTATTGCAAGCTTTTTTACTCTTTGAGTTTTTGCACCACTTTCGGATACATATATAATTCTAGTATCAAAATATCCCTCCTCACCAGTTAGCCTTTGATAAATTTTATCAGAAATTATGTGTGCAATTCTTCTCCATGAAGATGGAGTAGCAAACAAAGCTAAACCTTCTATCTCTTTAGCTGATACTACGTCCCACAATCTAAATTCAACTCTTAGCCTACCTTTCTCGTCAATTTTAAGTTTTCCTGAAACCATAATTTGAGCTTTAATTAGTCTCCAGTCCTCAAATCTTGGCTTTAAATGTGATAACTTTGGTTTCTGTATGTAGGACTTATTATCTAGCACGTAAAATAGACCAGATCGCATTAAATTTCCTTTAATAACTTTTGGTAGATTTATATCTAAATTTAATTTTTTTATTTTTTCATTAAATTTTTCTGGATTATCGATATAGAAGTTCGATATAGCAGTTGGTAATGGCTCAAGATTTCCTCTTGTAATATCAATTGTGACTACTCCAAATGATTTTGTGGAAAATAAGATTATTATGAAAAATAATACTAATTTATTCATTATCATCCTTTTAACATTTCTTTTGCATCAAAGTTAAGTTGTAAATCTTTCCAATTGTTATGTCCAGTAGTTGGCATTTTTAATGGGTCACAAAGTCTTACCGCTCTTAAAGCGCTCTCTGCTAAAACTTTATAGAATCCCTGACCAGGCCTGTTCATTCTTACATGATCAAGTATTTCTGAGCTTAATATAGATCCATCTTTACTCAATTTTAACCTAATTCTGACCGTTAAATCCTTATCATAGGGCAAACCTAATGGAATATTCCAACATTTGAAAATTTGAGCTTTGATCGCATCTTCCTGAGTTATAGATAAACCTTTGTCTAAACTTACTTTTGAGTCCTCATCTTGAGTAATTTCTAAGCTTTTTTTTTTTTCTATTTTAGCGTTTTCTTCCTTAGACTTGTCAATTAATGCAGCAATTTTATTAGGGTCAAAAAGTTCTTTTTTCTCAAACTCTGATGATTGCCTAATTTCATCTTTTACTTCCTCTGGATTTTGCTTATCAGTCTCTTTTGGTTTTTTCTTTTTTATTTGATCTGGCATAGGCACTGCATCTTGCTTTTCTTTTTTTACAATTTTTGGTGGTGCTTGTTTGGTTACAACTCTCTCTTCTTTTTCTTCTTTAATTTTATCAATGATTTCTCTAGCTTTCGGAGCAAATGGTAAAGCAGTTTTTTCTGAAATTTGAATCAAATCTATTGAAACAATGGGAGGAACATCAATTGGCTTTTTCATAACAAATGGTAAAGTAAAAAATGTAAATATAAAAATTCCTAAGTGAAAAATAATTGACAAGGATAAACTTCTAAACATAAACTAACGCTTAGTTTCAGTAATTAATGCCACCTTAGTAAATCCGTTACCTGATAAATTACCCATAATTTCAATTACTCTGCCATAATTTAAATTTTTGTCGCCTCTAACATATATTCTTGTATCAGTTCTATTCTTTGAAATTGCTAATAGCTTTGGTACCAAATCGGAGTATCCTACCCGAGTATCTTGTACATAAATTTCACCTTTTGAGTTTATAGAAACTGTTAGGGGTTCTTTATCATCTGGCAAAGAATCAGCGTTTGTCTCTGGAAGATTAACTGGAACTCCAACTGTCAACATAGGTGCGGTTACCATAAATACGATTAAAAGAACTAACATTACATCTACAAAAGGTGTCACATTTATTTCACTGATCGGATTATTTGTTCTTGAAGTATTTCTATTAAAATTAAAAGCCATTTAGATAATTGAAATAAAAGTTTGACTAAAGTTTTCTAATTTTTGAGTATACTTTCTCGAATTGCTAGTAAACTTATTATATGCAACAACTGCAGGGATTGCTGCAAGTAATCCTAGAGCAGTTGCAAATAAAGCTTCAGCAATACCAGGCGCAACAATTGCTAAACTTGTATTTCTTGAGATTGCAATTGATTGGAATGAATTCATAATGCCCCACACAGTTCCAAATAATCCAATAAAAGGTGCAACAGATCCAACGGTTGCCAGAAATGTTAACTTGTTTTCATATTTTTCTACTTCTTTATCAATCGCAACATCCATGACAATTTTTAATTTTTCAGGCAAAGAATTTTGTGATTGCCTTTCGTTTTCAGCTAAATATTTTGCCCCTGATCTAAAAACTATTGTCATTGGATCTTTACTATCGGGATCAGTTTTATCTAAAAGTACCTTTACAGATTTTGAATTTACAAAATCTTCCTCGAATTGCTCAGAACTTTTATAAATTTTTCTAAAAACTCTATATTTTTCAAAGATTAAAGCCCATGAGTAAATAGATGCAAATATTAATATTACAATTACTGATTTAACAATATAATCTGCTCTAGTGAATAATGTCCAAAAAGAAAAATCAGTTGCGGCTATTACAGATGCTGCAGCTCCTACTTGTGGTTCCATAATTAATAGTTCATATTTTTGAAAATTGTCATTAATGTGTCAATGATTTATTAATATTTGTAATTAAATACAACTTTTGAAAGATTTATATAGTTCTTCAGGCATCTTTTTGGGTTTTCCGGACTTGTCAATCACCGCAAGTTCTACCTTAGCTTTTACCTTTACTTCATTTTTAACTTTCGTGTACTGGACTAAATTGATTCTCACCGGAGATATTTTTGAAAACTCTGATATAACCTCTATCTCATCTTCAAATTTAATTGGTTTTTCATAATCAACATAGCAAGATCGAACAACAATAAAGGTATCGAGATTTTTTAATTTCTTATGATTAAAACCCAAAGAGTAAATTAATTCAGTTCTAGCTCTTTCAAAATACTTAAGGTAATTAGCATAGTACACAATCCCGCCTGCATCTGTATCTTCGTAATAAATTTTTGTTTTATAATTTTTTTTTTTAACCATGAAACCCCTCATTATTATAATGATCTAAAAAATAACGACCAATTAAAATAGAATCAGCTTTATTTGCATCCTTTTTTTTTGCCATATCATTTGAAAAATTTGGAAAAAGTTCTATGGCTTTTGTTCTACTTGCGTCTTTTGAGGATCCAATAAGGTTAAAGTGTTTTTTCCATTTTACTGGTCTTATAAAATATATAGGTAATGTATAAGCTGAGCATATTCCTTTAATCACACCAAAAGATTGTCCAAAATTAAACATGCTTGTAACTCCTTGGCCAGGCATTGCAGTTACATGTTCAATAACTACCGCTACATCATTAGATCCGTTGACTCTTTTTTTTATTTCTAAAGCAAGTTGGGCTGAGTTTACTTGTTTCTTATTTTTTTTTCCTTCGCTCATTGTTGGCATATCAATCACTTCCTTGAGTCTTTTATTTTCATAAATACTAAGCGCTCCACTTACGCCAGGATCAATTCCAAAAACAATCAAGACGTAATCTCCTCTAAAATTTTTTTATTAGCTTCAAAATTAGAATATACTTTTTGCACGTCATCTTCGTCCTCTAATGCTTCAATAACACTTATAATTTTTTTTAATTCTCCCCTGTTAACTTTTACAACACTTTTAGGTTTATAAATTATTCCGCTAAAATGTAATTGATACTTTTTTTCTAATGCAATTTGAATTGCATGTAATTCGTTTTTTTTTGAGAAAATTTCGTAATATTCACCATCTAATCTAAAGTCATTCGCGCCAATATTAATTAAAAGTTCAAAAAGTTCCTCTTCATAACAATTTTCCTTTTTAATTTTTAAAATACCACAAATATCAAACAAATGAGAAACTGAACCTTCTGATCCAAGTGTACATTCATTTTTTTCACAAATAGATCTAATTTTTGAAATAGTTCTATTTTTATTATCTGTTAAAGCTTCAATAATTATACCAACACCTATTGAACTGAACGCTTCATATACTACTGCCTCATAATTTGTTTCGTCATTATCTTGTGATTTTTTAATTGCACGATCAATGTTATCTTTGGGCATATTTGCTACTTTTGCTGATCGTATTGCTGATCTTAACCTTGAATTCATGTTTGGATCAGGAACTCCAAGTTTTGCGGCAACGGTTATTTCTTTGCTTAATTTTGAAAAAAGTTTTGACCTTTGTTTATCGGCTTTCCCTTTTTTATGTTTTATGCCTGCCCAATGTGAATGTCCTGCCATAGTAATTTTAACTATTGTTAAATTTTAAATTTCCACCTATCATAATAGGTTCTATATTTTTAGCTAACCCAGTTTTTGAATCCGCAATTACTTTTATACCTGTTATAGTTGCGTTTTGAATTACAGGAACCAATCTGTCGCTTTTTTTTTTAAAAAATTTTTGAATCGCAATCTCTTTATTCATTCCAATGACCGAATTATAGTTACCGCACATACCGGCATCAGTTTGATATGCAGTACCTTTTTCTAATATTCTAAAGTCAAGTGTCGGAGTGTGTGTATGCGTTCCAACAACAAAAGTTACTTTGCCATCTAATAGATGGCCCATAGCTTGTTTTTCGCTTGTAATCTCTGCATGAAAATCAACAGCTAAAAAATCTACCTCTTTTTTTAAGTTAATTTTTTTTATTTTTTCTTCAATATAAGGAAAAACATCTTCACATTTTTTCATGTAAATGTTTCCCATAAGATTTATTACACCAACTTTAAAACCTTTTTTCTCATAAATTTCAAAACCTCTTCCGGGTGTACCCTCTAAAAAATTCATAGGTCTTAGCAATCTTTTTTCTTTACTTATAAAATTCATTATTTCTTTTTGATCCCAAATATGATTTCCAGATGTAATTACGTCTACGCCAGCTTCAAAAAGATTATTGCAGATTTTCTCAGTAATACCATACCCCCCTGCAGAATTTTCACCGTTAACAATTACAAAATCAATTTCATATTTTTCTTTAATAAAACTTAATTTTTTTATGACTGCGTGCCTACCTCCTCTACCAACAATGTCACCTAAAAATAAAAAATTCATTAATTAATTATACTCTTTTCAGTAAGAATATAATCTAATCTTTTATCATGTTTTTCTAAAGGAATATTTTTTATTTGTTGAAAAGAAAAAGCAATACCAATTGATAAAATATTTTTTTTATAGTTAGATTTATTTAAAAAACGGTCATAAAAACCTTTACCATAACCTAAGCGATTTTTATTTTTATCAAAAGCAACAACAGGAACTAAAATTATTTGTGGTTTTTCAGTTTTATTTTCTTTATTGGGTTCTAAAATACCAAATCTATTAACAAATAATGGTTCCTGAACTTTGTGAAGTTTAAAACTCATATCATTTTTTTTTTTAATTACAGGTAAATACAAATCAATATTTTTTATTTTAAAAAGTACAGATAGAATATCAATCTCATAATTTGTCGGATAGTAGAAACCTAGTTTCTTTATTTTATTATTTCTGCAAATTTGTTTTAATTTATTTGATATAAAATTTCTTTTTTTTTTATCTAAGATAAAATATCTATCTTTTCTTGTTTTTAAAAACTTTTTTCTTAACTGTTCCTTCATGAAATCTAAACAGCCTTTGTAATAAAACTATTTATTGTCTCACTCGCTTTACTAAGAACTTCTGAATAATTATTTTGATTTTCTTCAACTGTTTTTTTTAATTCTTCTAATTTATTTTTTAATTCATTTACTTCTTTATCACGATCTTTCTTATAACTTATTGATAAATTTTTTATTTCTTTAAATTTTTTTTCAAAGTCACTTGAATGGTCTTTTAATTTTTTTAAAGAAGTTTTTAAGGTATATAATTCGTCAATTACTTGTATTGCTGTAATTAATAACAACTTTCCTTCACCAAGATTACCAAGATCTTTTTTCAATTTATCAAATTTACTACCAAGTTCTTCTGTTAATTTTTGCAAATCTTCCTCTTGACCCTCCTCGCAAGCTAGCAAGTAATCTCTACCGTTAAAGTTTACATTTACATTTACCATTCGTCAGATCCTAATAAATTATCGGCATCTTGATTCAGCTCATCTAGTCTTTTTGAAACTTCATCTTTATTTTTTTCAGCTTGCATGACTCTATATTTAGAGCTCTTTAAATCTTTTTCTAATTTTGAGATAGAGTTTTTTAATTTTGAGTTTTCTTCTTCTATTATAATAATTTTCTCTCTTAAGTCCTCGTCTGATGTATCTTGATTATTAATTGAATTTTCAAGGTCTTGAAGTTGTGATTTTAAACTTTCATTCTCATTTTCAAATGTGGATAACTTTTTATTTAAGCTGTTTTTTTCGTTTTCAAGATTTGATCTAACTTCTTGAAGATCAACTATTTTTTTCTTTGAACTGACAACTAAATCGGTAATAGTGTCTAATCTAACTAATGACTCAAGTAATTTCTGCTCTTTTTCCTTTAAATTATCCATAGAAAACGAATATAATTATTTATAATTATATAACAAAGTATTAATAATTTCGAGAAATTAAGTCTTTATAAAAATTAATGAAAAATTGCTCACATAATGAACTAGCTAACTCAATTCGCTTTTTATCAATAGATGCGGTTCAAAAAGCGAACTCTGGACATCCTGGTATGCCAATGGGGATGGCTGACGTTTGTACTGTGCTATTCAGATACTTTTTGAAATTTAATGCAGCCAATCCTGATTGGGTAAATAGAGATCGATTTATATTATCAGCTGGACATGGATCAATGATATTATATTCATTGCTCTATCTTTCAGGTTACAAAAGCATTTCATTAGACGATATTAAAAATTTTAGACAGTTAAATTCAATTTGTGCTGGTCACCCGGAATTTGAGCCGAGTTCAGGCATTGAAACTACAACTGGACCACTTGGTCAGGGTATCGGAAATGCAGTAGGTTTTGCAATTGCTGAAGAAATTCTTAAAGCAAAATATGGAAAAAAAATATTTAATCACAAAACTTATGTTATTGCCGGTGACGGTTGCTTGATGGAAGGAATAAGTCATGAAGCAATGAGTCTCGCAGGCCATTTAAAATTAAAAAATCTTATTATGCTCTTTGATAATAATTCAGTTTCAATTGATGGACCAACAAATTTAGCGGTATCTGATAAATATAAAAAAAGATTTGAAAGTTATAATTGGGATTGTATTGAAATTAATGGACACAAAGAAAAAGAAATTATTAAAGCTTTTAAAAAAGCTCAAAGAGCAAAAAAGCCTACAGTAATATCATGTAAAACTAAAATTGGTTATGGTTCGCCCAATAAAGTAGGAAAATCTTCAGCGCATGGAAGCCCGTTGGGAGAAGCTGAAATTAAATTGATAAGAAAAAAACTTAAATGGGCT
This sequence comes from Pelagibacteraceae bacterium AG-470-E16, assembly GCA_003209195.1. GTDB lineage: Bacteria > Pseudomonadota > Alphaproteobacteria > Pelagibacterales > Pelagibacteraceae > HIMB114. The sequence goes on from QCSF01000006.1 coordinate 7,989, forward strand.
CATGATCCGTTTGTAATACCTGATAAAATTCTTAATGCATGGAGGGAAATAGGAAAAAAAGGGAGTAATGACGAAAAAAAATGGAAAAAAAAACATTTTAAAAAAGAAAATTTTGAAAATAAAATATACTCTATCGTCCAAAATGCAAAAAAAATTGCAGTTGACCAATTAAAAGATTTAGCAACAAGAAAATCATCTGAAAATATTTTGAAAGAGTTAAATAAAAATTTGCCTAATTTAATTGGAGGATCGGCTGATCTCAGTGGATCAAATAATACAAAAACCGAAACCCACAAAATTATTTCTCCTGGTAAATTTAATGGTAACTATATACATTATGGTGTTAGAGAACATGCGATGGCATCAATTATGAATGGTTTAGCATTGCACAGTGAACTCATTCCTTATGGTGGAACTTTTTTAGTATTCAGTGATTATTGCAAACCCGCAATTAGGCTGTCAGCATTAATGAGGCAAAAGGTGATATATGTAATGTCTCACGATTCAATTGGTTTAGGTGAAGACGGTCCAACACATCAACCTATAGAGCATCTTAGTAGTTTAAGATCTATACCTAATTTAACTATTTTTCGTCCATGTGACTCAGTTGAAACAATAGAATGTTGGGAACTTGCGTTAACTTTGAGAAGTAGACCTAGTGTCATTTCATTAACTAGACAAAATTTAAGCCAACTTCGAACAGTTTTTGAAGGTAAGAATTTGTGTAGTTTAGGAGCTTATGAAATTTTTAGAAGCAATGAGAATATAAATATAACATTAATGGCAAGCGGCTCTGAGGTTGAAATTGCAGTCTCGGCATCAAAAAAACTTGCTGAAAAAAATATCCATACTAAGGTTGTTTCAGTACCATCAATGGAATTATTTGACGCTCAGCAAGAGGACTATAAACTAAAAGTTCTTGGAGAAACAGAAATTAAAATTTCATTAGAAGCTTCACAACCAATGTCATGGAAAAAATATATAGGAAATAAGGGTGTGACCATAGGTATTGAAGATTTTGGGAAAAGTGCGCCTTGTAAAGATGTATATAAACATTTTAAATTGACTGACGACGATGTAGTTAATGCTGCTTTAAGGTTAAAGAATTAAAATGCTACGAATTGCAATTAACGGTTTTGGAAGAATTGGACGGATGGTTCTGAGAGCAATTTATGAAAATAATTATAAAGGCTTAAAAGTAGTAGCAATTAATAATAAAGCCAAAACCGAAGCAAGTGCTTTTTTGCTTGAAAGAGATACTATTCATGGAAAATTTAATCATAGCGTTAAATATACAAAAAATGAAATAATTGTTAGTAAAGATAGAATTCAATGTTATCATGAAGATGACCCTGTAAATTGTCCATGGGATGTTGAAAAAATTGACATTGTTTTAGAATGCACTGGAAAATTTAATACCAAAGACCAGTCATACAAACATATAGAGGCGGGTGCAAAAAAAGTCATTGTGTCTGCGCCTTGTGAAGATGCGGATCAGACAATTGTCTATGGTGTAAACCATAAAAATATTTCAAAAAAAGATCATATTATCTCCATAGCTTCGTGTACAACTAATTGCTTAGCACCACTCGCATTTGCCATCCATAAAAATTTTAAAATTGAAAAAGGTTATATGACCACAATACATTCTTATACATCAGATCAAAGATTGCTGGATAATTCTCATAAAGATTTGAGAAGAGCTAGGAGTGCCCCTAATGCTATGGTTCCAACAAGTACAGGGGCAGCAAAGTCTTTGAAAATGATAATTCCTGAGCTAAATGGTAAAATTGATGGAATTTCGATTAGAGTCCCAACTCCAAATGTATCTTTAGTTCAACTAAGCTTTTATTCTAAAAAAAAATTATCAAAAGAAACAATTAATAATATCTTGCTAAAAGCAAGTAAAACGTATTTAAAAAAAATTTTAGGTGTAGAACAAAAACCTCTGGTTTCCACAGATTTTAATCATGACACAAGATCTTCTATAGTCGATGTTAGTTTGACAAAAGTGATTGGTAATAATTTTGGAACTGTATATGCTTGGTATGACAATGAATGGGGTTTTTCCAATCGTATGATTGACATGTCTTTAGTGATTAAAAATAAAATAAAATGAGACAATTAAGATCTATCGATGATTATTCAATAGTTAAAAATAAAAAAGTTTTTTTAAGAGTAGATTTTAATGTTCCAATCTCAGGTGGAAGAGTAACTGATTCAACAAAAATCGAAAAGCTTCTTAAAAACATTAACTATTTATTGAGTAATGATTGCAAAGTTATTTTAGCCTCACACTTAGGACGTCCACAACAAAATGGAAAAGCTGATCTTTCTTTATTGCCTGTAAAACAAATAACCGAAAAAATTTTTAATCAACAAATTAGTTTTTTACAAATTAATCATACAACGAAGCAAAAAATCGATGAAAGCAAAGAAAAGTTAGTTATGCTTGAAAATTTAAGATTTGACCCTGGAGAAGAAACAAATGAGTTAGAATATGCAAAACTTTTATCATCATTTGCCGATATATATGTGAACGAGGCATTTTCTTGCTCTCATCGTTCTCACGCTTCCATTGAGTCAATCACCAAATTTATAAGTTCATATGCGGGCTCAACGATAATTGATGAAGTTAAAGCTTTAGAAAAAGTATTTTCAAAATCAAAAAAACCAGTCGCCTGCTTAGTGGGAGGTTCAAAAATTTCTTCTAAAATAGATTTAATTATAAATCTCATGCCTAGGATGGATTTTATGGTAATTGGTGGTGCAATGGCAAATAATTTTCTTAAAAATGACGGATACAATATTGGAAAATCTCTATTTGAAAAAAATGTAGAAAATACAATTAAAAAAATTTTTGACGAGGCTAATAAACATAAATGCGAACTTGTTTTGCCAATGGATGTAGTTTGTTCAAAAAAATTTGATCAGCCAGGCGTAATAAAAAAAATTAATGAAGTTAGTGATGATGATATAATTTTAGATATTGGCATTGAGGGTACTAACAAAATTGATCAAATACTAAAAAAATCTAAAACAGTTTTATGGAATGGCCCTTTTGGCCTTTTTGAGTATGACTATTTTGCAAATGGTACAAAAGATATTTCCCGATCAATCGCGAAATATTCAAAAAAAAATGGATTAATATCAGTGGCAGGCGGAGGAGATACATTTGCGGCAATCAAAAAATCAAATCAACAAAGTCATTTTACTTATATATCAACTGCAGGTGGTGCTTTTTTAGAATGGCTCGAAGGAAAAATACTTCCTGGGCTAAAAGTGCTTGAAAATAATTGAGCAATATTTAATGATTAAAGTATGAAAATAAATGATATCGCCAAATCATTAGTCTCTAAAGGCAAAGGAATTCTTGCGGCAGATGAAAGCACTGGAACAATGACGAAAAGACTTAATGCAGTAAACGTTGAGTCAAATGAAAAAAATAGATTAACTTTTAGACATGCACTTTTTACCTCAAAGGATATTAATAAATATATTAGCGGAATTATACTTTTTGATGAAACAATTAGACAAAAAAAGAATGAAGAAACAATTTGTGAAATTTTAAATAAACAAAATATTTTCCCTGGAATTAAAGTCGATAAAGGTGCAAAAAAACTTGCAGGAAGTAAAGAGACTATTACGGAAGGGTTGGACGGATTAAGAGAGAGAATGGAGGAATATTTTAATTTAGGTGCTAAATTTGCAAAATGGAGAGCAGTTTACAAAATTGGAGATGAATTACCGAGTCAAAATTGTATAGTTGCAAACGCTCATGCATTAGCAAGATATGCTGCTATAGTTCAAGAAGCTAATATGGTGCCTATAGTTGAACCAGAGGTTTTAATGGATGGTGACCATAATATTCATAAATGTTACGATGTTACTTCAAACGTATTGGAAGAAACTGTCAATCAATTACAAATAGCTGGAATTAATTTTTCAGGCGTGGTTCTAAAGCCAAATATGATACTAAATGGTAGCAGTTCAGGTGTTAAAAACGAAAGTAAACAAGTAGCTGAATTAACACTTAAATGTATACAAAATAATCTACCGCCTGAGGTTCCTGGTGTTGCATTTTTGTCTGGTGGGCAATCAGAATTCGAGGCAACTAAAAATTTAAATCAAATTAATAAGCAAAATAAATCTTCATTTATTTTTACTTTTTCGTATGGCAGAGCTTTGCAACAAAGTGCCTTAAAAACTTGGGCTAAAGATTTAAACGATATAGAAACTGTTCAAACAGTTTTTGATGAAAGATCCAAAATGAATAGTCTTGCCTCAAAAGGTGATTGGATTGAAGATCTTTAAAAAATGGATTTTAAAAATTGAGAAAAATTTATTTAATTTCTCCAAATAAACTTGATGAAGAATTCTACTCTTTTCTACCAAAAATTTTGGCGACTAAAAAAGTCAAATATTTACAATTGCGTTGCAAAAACTACTCCAAAAAAATACTCGTAAAACATATACAAAAGATTTTACCTATTACACAAAAATATAAAATAAGATTAATTATTAATGATTACGCAGATATAGCTTCAAAATTTAGAAATGTAGGTTTTCACTTAGGTCAAAACGATTTAGTGAAAAATAAAACTTATTTAAATTTATATAAAAAAAAATTTTTTGGAGTTACTTGTCATAATTCACTAAATTTGGCAAAAGAGGCAATTCTTTTAAATTCTTCGTACGTTGCCTTTGGAGCTTTTTTTCCATCAAATACAAAAAAAATAAAATTTGTTGCTACAAAAAATATTTTACAAAAAGCGAAAAAATTAAAAACGGTAATCATAGCGATAGGTGGAATCACTAACAGAAATTATAAAAACCTTTTAGTCTGCGGCGCAAACTACATTGCAATATCCGGTTTTGTTTGGAAAAATAAAGAATTTAACCCATTGCAAGCATTAAAACTTTTTAAATAACTGTTAATTTTTCACAAAAACAGTGTATTAACAGCTTTATGAAAATTTCTGCTAATGAAATTAAACCTGGTACAATTATAGAATATAAAAAAGATCTTTGGAGATGCCTTAAAAGCCAAACAGTTAAGCCTGGTAAAGGTGGTGCATTTAATCAAGTTGAATTAAAAAATATCATTAAAGGTACTAAGTTAAACGAAAGATTTAGATCAGGAGAAACTATTGAGAAAGCTTCTTTAGATGAAAGAAATTTCCAATATTTGTATAGTGAAAATGATAGTCTAATTTTTATGGATAGCAAAAGTTTTGAGCAAATTAATATTTCAAAAAAAATTGTTGGTGAAGATGAAAAATTATTTAAAGAAAATATGGAGGTTAAAATTGAATTTTATGAGGAAAAACCATTAATTGTCACACTACCAAAAAATGCCAATTATGAAATTCTGGAGACTGATGCGGCAGTTAAAGGTCAAACAGTTTCAAGTTCATATAAACCAGCGGTCATTCAAAATAATGTAAAAATTCTTGTGCCACCTTTTATTAATCGAGGTGATATGGTATCTATTGATTGTTACTCTAAAGAATACATAAAAAAATCCGACTAATGCCTGTTCTTTCTCCTGATATAAATATATTAGAAAAAGTGTGTCACAAAGTTAGTAAAATTATAGTCAGGGATTTTGGTGAAATTGAAAAACTTCAAGTTTCTAAGAAAGGTCCAGGAGATTTTGTTACGAAAACTGACAGAAAAGTTGAAAAAATAATTATAGAAGAGCTAGAAAAAGCAAGACCAAATTACGGTTTTATTGCGGAGGAAACTGGAAAAAAAAACACAAATAGCCAGTACAACTGGATAATTGATCCAATTGACGGTACATCTAATTTTATGCATGGAATTCCACATTTTGCGATTTCAATAGCTCTTGAAAAAAACGATGAAATAATCTCAGGTATTATATTCGATCCGATTAAAAATGAAATATTTTACGCTGAAAAAGGACGTGGGTCTTACTTAAATAATAAAAGAATAAGAGTTTCATCAAGAAGAAATTTTGATGAAATAATAGGTTTATATGGTTGTCCACCATTTAAAAAAGTTGAAAAAAATAAAATATTCGATCAGATTAAAAAAGCCTCACTATCAATTCATAAACTGAGAAACTATGGGAGTGCTTCACTAGATTTTGCTTATGTTGCTTCAGGAAGAGCTGATTTTGCATGGTACGACCATTTAAATTATTGGGATTTTGCAGCAGGAAAAATTATATTATTAGAAGCAGGGGGAGCAATTACTGATTATTCCGGTAATAATTTTGTAAAACAAAAAGAGACTTTTATCTCTAATTCTCTAGTACATAATGAGGTTTTAAAAATTCTTTTCGAATAATAATGTTTAAATTTATAGTTTTTTTATTTTTAGATGTGGTAGCATTTAGTGGTGTTCTTGTTGCAACATTACCTTTTGTAATTAATAATTTTGGGGGATCTGTCTTTGTGGTCACGCTTGCATTCGGACTTTTTTCCTTTTTTCAATTTTTTGTTTCACCTTTCTGGGGAAATTTGTCTGATAAAGTTGGAAGAAAACCTCTTTTAATCCTTAATTGTGTAGCTGAATTGATAGCAAATATTTTGTTAGCTATTGCTACAAATCTTCCAATTATTTTTTTAGCAAGAATAATTGCTGGTTTGTTTAAAACAAACATCTCTGTTGGTACTGCTTATATTGCAGACATAACAGACAAAAAAAATAGAGCTAAAGGAATGGGAATGTTTGGGGTTGCTTTTGGACTCGGATTTACCTTTGGGCCGCTTATTGGTGGTTTAATTGCTGGGTCTGATTATTCTCAACAAACATTGAGTTACGTAGCATGGCTTGCCTCTGTAATTAACTTGTTTAACTTAATTTTTGTAATTATTTCGATAAAAGAAACAAACAATAAAAAGGTTTTAAATAAATATATTAATAAAAACTTATCAACCCAAATGAAAATTATTAAAAACCCAATTCTTTTTCCCTTTTTTTTGTTAATCTTTTTTATTTATATTGTTTTTGCTGGTATGGAGGGAACTATAGCTGTGTGGACGAATGATACATTTAGTTGGGGGCCGAAAGAAGTAGGGTTTGTAATGTTGCTTGCAGGATTTTGTCAAATAATAGTTCAAGGGGGATTGCTGAGAATTTTAATAAAAAAATATGACGAAATACAACTTATTTTTAGCGGGTTTTTAAGTTTAATAATTGGTTTTTCAATTATACCGTCTGAAAATGTTTATCTAATACCATTGGCAATAATTTTTCTTAGCTATGGAATTGGAATATCAAATCCATGTATCAATAGTGTTTTATCAAAGAAATCTGAAGAAAATAAAGGTCTAGTTCTCGGAACTGGTTATTCATGTCAAGCTGCAGCTAGATTTATTGGACAGCCTCTCGCTGGATTTATTTTTTTAAATTTTGGTAAAAATATTCCATTTTATTTTGATGTGGTTTTTTTAATTGTTGTAGCTTTAATGTATATGTTCTTCTTTAAAAGTCTAAAAATTAGGCTTTAAATTCGTTGAGTATCTTACTTTATTTGCTATAAACCAGACTTTAATTATGAAGAAAAAAATACATCCTAAGCTAAATAAGATAAAAGTTCAAATGACAGATGGAACTGAATTTGAAACGCTATCAACATGGGGATCTGAGAATGAAATTATGAAACTTGAAATTGATCCAAAATCACACCCTGCATGGACTGGTGAAAGTCAAAAAGCTCAAGATAAAGGTCGTGTAAGTAAATTCAATAAACGCTTTGCAAATTTAAAAAAGAATTAATTATGACTCTACCTTTAATGCCAAAGGCTACTGCTGTTTGGTTAATTGAAAATACAAGTCTTACCTTTAAACAGATCGCAGATTTTTGTGGCCTACATGAATTAGAAATAAAAGGTATTGCGGATGGTGATGTTGCTGTTGGTATAAAAGCTTACAACCCTATTCTTTCAAATCAACTGACGAGAGATGAAATTGAAGCTTCTTCAAATGACCCTAGAAGACCTTTAAATCTGGTAGAAAAAAATGTAGAGTTTGAAGTTAAAAAAATGGTTGGACCGAAATATACTCCAATTTCACAAAGAGAAGACAAGCCTAACGCAATTGCATGGCTTACAAAAAATTATCCTACACTAACTGATGCTCAAATATGTAAATTAGTTGGTTCGACAAAAAATACTGTAGATGCTATTAGAAACAGAAAACATTGGAATATGTCTAATATATCTCCAAAAGATCCGGTTATGGCTAATTTATGCACTCAAACAGACTTGCAAGATGCCATTGATAAAGCTCAAAAAAAACAAGAAAGAGAAGCAAAAAAAAAGGAGCGTGAAGCAAGGAAAATTGCAAAATCTAAAGACTCGACTAAATCTATAAACTAGTTTTTTAAATGATGAAGAGAAATAAAAAAAATTCTCATATAGTTTCTATTGTTATGGGTAGCCAATCAGATTGGCCAACTATGAAGAACGTAGCCAAAATATTAAAGTCTCTTAAAATAAATTTTGAGACAAAAATTATTTCCGCTCATAGAACGCCAAAAAGATTATTTGAATATTCTATGAGTGCGAAAAAAAATAACATAAGTGTAATTATTGCAGGTGCTGGAGGATCAGCGCATCTACCTGGTATGATTGCTTCTTTAACAGAATTACCTGTAATTGGTGTCCCAATTGAAAGTAAAAAACTAAAAGGTTTGGACAGTTTGTTATCTATAGTCCAAATGCCAAAAGGCATCCCGGTTGGTACAGTTGCTATTGGAGAGAATGGTGCAATCAATGCTGCTTTACTGTCAGCATCAATTTTAGCTCTTTGTAATTCTAAAATTAGTCTTAAACTAAAAGAATATAGAAATCGACAAACAAATTCTGTTAAATTAAAACCCTAATTATGTCTAATACAAAAGTGCTAGGTATTATTGGTGGTGGACAATTGGGAATTATGCTTTGTCAAGCAGCAAAAAATCTTGACATAAAGACTGTTATATATTGTGATGACGAAGATTCTCCGGCACAAAATTACTCAGAGAATTTTATATGTGGAAAATATGATGATGAAACAAAAATCAAAGAATTTACTAGCCAGGTGGACGTAGTAACATTTGAATTTGAAAATATTCCAGTTCCAACATTAAAGAAAATTCAACAAATTAAGCCGGTATATCCAGATCCAAATGTTAATTTTATAATTCAACATAGAAGTAAAGAGAAAAATTTTATAAATCAATTAGGAATTAAAACAGTAGATTATAAAAATATCTATTCCTGTAAAGATATAGAAAATATCGAAAAACTTTTACCAGGTATACTTAAAACAACTACACTGGGATACGACGGTAAAGGTCAATACATTATATCAAATTTACAAGACTTTGAAAAAATTGATTTCAAAAATGAATTCATTTTAGAAAAAAAAATAAATTTACAAAAGGAAATATCAATAATTATTACAAGATATCAAAATGGAAATTCTGTTATATATGATCCGATTGAAAATATTCACAAAGATCAAATCTTAGATACTTCAAAAATTCCCTCAAATATTGACGATAAAATAGCTAATCAATGTAAAAAGTATGCAATAAAACTCGCCCATGAACTAAATTATATTGGGACAATGTGTGTTGAGTATTTTATTGATGAAAGCAATGAATTATTTGTTAATGAAATTGCGCCAAGAGTTCATAATTCAGGACACTTAACTATTAACGCTTATAATGTAAGCCAATTTGAGTCACATGTAAGATCAGTATGCAATTTAGAAGCTGTAGAACCAGTCATGAAATCAGCAGCAATAATGAAAAATATAATTGGAGATGATATATTTGATTATAAAAATAGAGAATTTAAAAGTAATGAGTATTTCTTTGACTACTTAAAAAAAAAAACTAAGCCGAAAAGAAAAATGGGGCATATTATTATACTTGAGGATTAATACCCCCGTTTAGATTTTCTATCTTTATTGGTAAAATTTTTAATATTATTTAATAAAGACAATAAGTCTGATTTTAATTTATTGAATTTTCCAACTTTGCTAATTTCTATGTTTACATCTTGACTTAGCAAATCGTCATTATAACTTTTTGTAGTTAATATTTTTATATATAATTTTGATAAAATTGAACTCAATATTATTCTCTTAGTATAAAAATTATAATCTGTTGACTTGTCACCAGCTAAAAACCACATATCATCTGCAACATTATATAAATACAAAATATTATCGCATTTTTTTATATTATATTTTAAATTTGTTTTTATTTTTTTGATATTTTTTAAATCAGATCTAAGTTTTTCGTTTAACAGGATTGAAATTTTTTGATTAGTGCTTGAAACATTTTTAATTTTAGTTTCAAAAAATTTTTTTTCTTTATCTGATAGCATTATTTAAATAAGACTTTGGAATTATAAACCACAATAATGGATATCCGATTAATGTAAAACTAAAATTTATAAATATATTTAAAAAAATTAAATCCTTACCAGAAAAACTTATTAAAGCATAATATGCTAAGTAAGCTAATATTAAAGAAAGGCCAAATGAGAACCATTCTGATATGAATATGCTTCTTAATTTAATAGTAGACTGAAACGCTGCTACTGCAAAGACTATAAAATACAAAATTGCAGATGTTCCGAAAAATAAACCATTCAATGAGTCGTTTATTATGCTGATCAAAAATAAATAAACACCTTTTCCAAAATTTAAACTTGGATTTGAGATTTTAAACAAATAAATTAAAATAAGTTGTAAATTAAAATAATAAGAAATTGACTTATTTAAAATATCAATATTTACTGAACCTGCGATAACACTTACCAACAAAAAAATTGATGCAATATATTTTTTAAAAAATGTGAACATGTTATCTTTTCATTGTAATTATTGTCAAATAGTCCATTTGATTAAAATCATATAGAGGTGATGCAAAAAAATTATTTTTATCTTTTAATATCATTCGCCCAACTAATATACCTTCTGGCATAATATTATTTATATTCGTGGTATAAATATAATCTCCATCATTAAAAGAAAACTCTTTAGGTAAAAACTCCAAGTTTAATCTTTTTTCAGTATTTGGATTGCCAACAACAATAGCCCTATAACTTTTATCTCCTATTTTCACAGGCACACGACTATTGATGTTTGTAATTAAAATTCCATGTGATGACTTAAAATTAGTTTTTATTACTTTTCCAACTAGAACATTGTTTTTAATTAATGGATCGCCAACATTAACACCATCTTTTTCACCCTTATTTATAATAATTGTTTCCTGTAAAATGTTACTTTTGTACATTAATACTTTTGTACGAATAGTTTGAAATTGATAATTTTCTTCATTTATAATTTTTTTAAAGTTATCTAATTGAAGCCTGAGTGAAATATTTTCGTTTTTTATTTTATTTATTTCATTTTTCAATTCTATAATTTCATTTTGATTAATTGTGTTTTTACTCTGAAAAAAATTAGTAATTGAATTTGATATTTTAATAGCAAAATTAAAAGGAGATTTTACTATTACGGTTGAGTATATAATTGCGTCATTTATTGAAAATCTAATTATCTTAAAATATTTATTTTCACTTCTATCTACAAAAAATAATATTAAAGCTATTATTATAAATATAATAACATTTTTTTTAACATCTACATTCTCTGAAGATGTAAATTTCATCTTTAATATTCAGTTAACATGGATGAAAAGATACCTTCTTGCTCTAAAGCTTTTCCAGTTCCAATAGCAACACATGATAATGGATCTTCAGCGATTGAAACAGGTAATCCTGTTTCCTTAGATATTAGTTTATCCAAATTTTTAAGATAAGCCCCTCCTCCTGCTAAAACTAATCCCATATCTACCAAATCAGCAGATAATTCTGGTGGAGTTTGTTCTAATGCATCTTTAAGTGCTTGAATAATCTGAGATATAATTGGAGACATTGCTTCTGATGAGTCTTTTTCAGTTAGAATAATTTCCTTTGGTACACCAGTTCTTATATCTCTACCTTTCATAATATAAGTATTCTCGCTGTTAGTTGGAATACAAGTACCAATTTCTTTTTTTATTTTTTCTGCAGTTCCGTCGCCAATTAACAAATTAAATTTTTTTCTCATGTATGCTACAATCGACTGATCTAATGCATCACCTGCTACTCTTAAGGATTGAGAGTAAACTATGCCACCTAGTGACATAACAGCTATTTCGGTTGTGCCACCTCCTATATCAACAATCATAGACCCAGTTGGTTCAGAAATTGGCAAACCTGCTCCAATTGCAGCTGCAACAGGCTCCTCAATTAACTGAACTTTACGTGCACCAGCTGCGTGAGCAGACTCTTGTATTGCTCTTCTCTCAACTGGTGTAGAGCCTGTTGGAACGCAAATTATAATTCGTGGATTGGCAAAAGCACTTCTTTGATGAACCTTTTTAATAAAGTGTTTAATCATCTCCTCTGTAACAATAAAATCAGCAATGACACCATCTCTAAGGGGCCTTATAGCTTGAATAGAACCGGGGGTTCTTCCAAGCATTTGTTTGGCATCCTCTCCAACTGCAAGAACTTGATTTTTGCCTTTTTCATTAACAATTGCAACAACTGAAGGTTCATTTAAAACAATACCTTTACCTTTTACATAAACAAGAGTATTGGCTGTTCCAAGATCTATTGCCATATCTGTTGACCACATACCCGCCATTTTTCCAAGTATTGACATTTTACCCTCTTTCTTTAAATCGCAGCCGAATAATCTTTTGAACTTGGCGCTGATCTCTTACGTTTTAAGATTAATTTGTTTAATGCATTTATGTAAGCCTGAGCCGATGCAACTAAAGTATCGGTGTCTGCAGCTTGACCTACAGAAATTCTTCCTTTTTCTTCAATACGCACACTTACAGTTGCCTGTGCGTCGGTTCCTTCTGTGACGGCATGTACCTGATAAAGCTGTAAATTGATATCGTGTGGAAAGATTTCTTTTATACATTTAAAAATAGAGTCTACGGGTCCGTCTCCAGATTGTTCAGTAGATTTAATTTCGCCATAAACTTCCAATTCACACTTAGCTTTTTGTCCTTTTGTGCCAGCTATAACATCTAGAGAAATTAGTTTTATTACGTTATTATTTTTCATTAAATCATCATCAACTAAAGCTGCAATATCTTCATCAAACACATGTCTTTTTTTATCTGCAAGTTGTTTAAATTTTTTAAATGCATTATCAATTTTATCGTCAATTAAATTTATGTACCCTAGGTTTGTTAATTTTTCTTTAAATGCATGTCTGCCAGAATGTTTGCCCATTACTAATGACGATTTATTGACACCAACACTATCGGGTGTCATTATTTCGTAAGTTTTGCTATTTTTTAACATTCCATCTTGATGGATTCCAGATTCATGTGCAAAAGCATTTTTTCCTACAATCGCTTTATTGTACTGTATTGGAAATCCAATAATATTTGATAATAACTTCGAGCAACTATTAATTTTATTCGTTATAATATTTGTTTCAAACGGCATTAAGTCGTTTCGTGTTTTCATAGCCATTACAACTTCTTCAAGAGCGGCATTACCTGCACGTTCACCAATACCATTAATTGTACATTCTATCTGTCTAGCACCAGCGTTTACGCCTGCTAACGCATTTGCAACTGCAAGACCTAAATCGTTGTGCGTATGAGTAGATACTACAACTTTATCAATATTTGGAACTCTGTTAAATAAATCTTTTATTATATTCTCATAATCCTTTGGTAAAGAATAACCAACTGTGTCTGGGATATTAATTGTAGTTGCTCCATATTTTATTGCAAGTTCAACGGTTTTACATAAATAATCTGGATCAGTACGTGTTGCATCTTCTGGTGACCATTCAACATCATCAGTATGTTTTTTTGCAAATTCAACACTTGATTTTATTAAATCCAAAACTTCACTTTTTGTTTTTTGCAATTTATGTTTAATATGCAAATCACTTGTTGAAATAAAAGTATGTATTCTGTAATTTTTTGAATAATTTAATGACTCTACACATTTTTCTAAATCTTTTTTAACTGCTCTTGCTAATCCACACGGTATTGTTTTTTTTAGTAATTTTGAAATTTCAGATACTGCCTCAAAATCTCCAGGAGATGCGGCTGGAAAACCTGCCTCCAATATATCAACGCCTAAATCCTGAAATGCTGAAGCAATCTGGAGTTTACCTTCCAAGGACATTGAAGCACCTGGTGACTGCTCACCGTCTCTTAAAGTAGTATCAAAAATAATTACTCTTTTTTCAGACATTACTGTAATTTAATCATCTTTTATTAAAAATCCAGTTTTAAACCTTAGATTGATTTATTTTAATAAAAAATGCCTCAAAACTTGGTTTTCAAGCCAAACAAGAATAAAAACACTGAGAAATATATATGTTAAATTTCATATTTTTAGCTTCAGGCCTAATTTTACTTTTATCAGGATCTGAATTTCTAATTAAATACTCTGGCAAATTAGCAAATTCTTTGGGGGTGTCTCAATTTGTAATAGCTTTTGTTTTAATTTCATTTGGGACATCTTTACCTGAACTAGCTTCAAGCATTTTTGGTATGATAAACGGGTTTCCTGATTTAGTTGTTGGAGGGTTAATTGGCAGTAATATTACAAATATCTTACTAGTGATTTCAATATACATAATTATAGTTCCTATTAAAAAATTTAATCAAAATATCAATTTTCAAAACATGTCTTCTTTTTTAATGTCTATTATCTTTTCTTTATTATGTATTATTGGTACGAAGTTTAATTTCATTTTTGGAATAATTTTTATTTTCATTCTCATATATATTATTCAAAATGAGCTGAAATCAAATACTCTTAAAATAGTAAAAAATTTTAAAGACCAGACTTATAGTATTTCTAAATCTATATTAATAATAATATTTTCTATTACATCTATAATTTATGGATCAAAATTATTTATTAATTCATCAATAAACTTGGCTACTACCCTTGGTGTCTCTGAGGCTTTGATTGGAATTACTCTTGTTGCAATTGGAACTTCAATGCCAGAACTTATAGTATCAATTATAGCTGCGATTAAAAGAAATAATGAATTCGTTTTGGGAAATATATTGGGATCAAATATATATAATATACTTGGAATATTTGGAATAAGTACTTTTTTTGAAACTATCTCTATTCCGTTACGGATTGAAAAATTCGATATTTATACCTTCTTAATTTCAGCAGCGTTTCTTAGTGTAACAATACTTGTTTGTAAAAAATTACCTAGAATGTTTGGCATAATTGGTCTTTTAAGTTACTTTGTATATCTAAATTATATTATTATTTTTTAATTTTTAGACTTATCGATAATTTTATTTTTAGATATCCAAGGCATCAGAGCCCTAAGCTTTTCCCCAACTCTTTCAATTTGATGATCGGATAACTCTTTTCTCATTTGAAGAAAGTTTTTTTGACCATTGTCATTTTCTTTCATCCAATCTTTAGTGAATTTTCCTGATTGAATATCTTTTAAAACTTCTTTCATCCTCTCTTTTGTTTTATCGTCTACAATTTTTTTACCTGAAACATACTCTCCATACTCCGCCGTATTAGATATTGAGTAATTCATATTCGCTATTCCACCTTCATAGATTAAATCGACAATCAATTTTACTTCATGCAAACATTCAAAGTATGCCATTTCAGGTGGGTAACCTGCCTCTGTTAATGTCTCAAATCCCTTTTTTATCAATTCAACAAGACCGCCACAAAGTACAACTTGTTCACCAAATAAGTCAGTTTCACATTCATCTTTAAAAGTAGTTTCAATGACTCCTGATCTTCCGCCACCAACTGCTGATGCATATGAAAGTGCGAGATCTTTTGCTTTACCAGTACTATCTTTATGAACTGCCATTAAGCAAGGAACGCCGCCTCCTTTTTGATACTCTGTCCGCACAAGATGACCAGGTCCTTTGGGCGCAATCATAAATACGTCTAAATCATCTCTTGCTTTTATTAAATCATAATGAATATTTAATCCATGTGCAAAAGCCAAACTTGCACCTTTTTTTATTCTTTGTTCAACATGATTTTTATAAATTCCTGATTGCAATTCATCTGGTGCTAAAATCATGAGCACGTCTGCCCATTCTGCAGCATCAGAAATACTCATGACCTTCAAACCAGCAGACTTTGCTTTTGGGATGCTTGTCGAATTTTCTCTTAAAGCAACCACAACTTCATTAACACCACTATCTTTTAGATTTAAAGCATGGGCATGACCTTGACTACCAAATCCAACAATTGCAACTTTTTTTGATTTAATTAAATTAATATCCGCATCTTTATCATAATACATTTTCATAATACTTGTCCTTTGTTATCTTTTACTGTTTCTGAACCTTTTTTCATTGCCAAGGCTCCAGTTCTTGAAATACTTACCTGTCCCAGTACTTTGATTTTTTTTATAAAATCATCAATCTCCGTTCTACGACCTAGAGCTTGAACAATAAAAGATTTCGATGTTTTATCTAAAAACTGACACTTATTGTCAATACAAATTTGCTTAGCTGTTTCTAGTACTTTACCCTCACCTAAAAACTTTACCAGTGCTAATTCTCTAAAAATAGTCTCATCGTTAATTGGGTATATGTTTACTTTATGAACTGGAACTAATTTGAGAACTTGCGCTTGTATCTGCTTTACAACAGCCTGAGTACCGAGTGTTGCAATTGTAATTCTGGATATTTTTCTATCATGATCAACTTCTGAAACTGCTAGGGACTCAATATTATATCCTCTACCAGAAAATAAGCCCGACACACGAGCAAGAACTCCTGCTTCGTTATCAACCCAAGCAACAACCACGTATCTTTCGATTTTTTTTTGATTTTGATCAATTTCATAAGCTGATTTTGACATTAAACCAGCACTTTCCCTTCTTCAGTGATTCCCTCTTCATCTTCTGGTCCCAAAATCATCTCATTATGTGGTTTTCCTGATGGTATCATAGGGAAACAATTTTCATCTTTTTTAACCATACAATCAAAAATTACTGGACGATCAACTTCAATCATCTCATTAATTTTTTCATCTAACTCTTTAGGATTTGATGCGCGTATTCCAATCGCTCCATATGCCTCAGCAAGCTTTACAAAATCTGGCAGTGCCTCTGTATAACTTTCCGAATAATTTTTTTCATGAAGTAATTCTTGCCATTGTCTAACCATTCCCATCCACTGATTATTTAAAATAAATATTTTTATTGGTAATTTATACTGAACAGCTGTCGACATCTCCTGTATATTCATTAAAATGGAGGCTTCTCCAGCTATATCAACTACAAGTTTCCCTGGGTTTGCAACTTGAGTGCCTATTGCAGCAGGTAATCCATAACCCATTGTTCCGAGACCACCAGAAGTCATCCATCTATTGGGTTTATTAAACTTATAAAATTGAGCAGCCCACATTTGATGCTGACCAACCTCTGTAGTAATAAATGCATCTTGATTTTTTGTTAATTCATATAATCTTTCAACTGCATACTGTGGCATTATTAACTTTTCGTCAAATTTATATGATAAAGATTTTTTCTGTCTCCATTTATTTATTTGTTGCCACCAATTACTAATATTTTCTTTATTTGAATTACAAAATTTAGAATGTTTATTTTTTAATGTTGTCAGTACATCAGTTAATACAGTCAAACAATCTCCAACAATCGCAATATCAACTTTTACAATTTTGTTAATTGATGAGGGATCAATATCAATATGAATTTTTTTTGAATTAGGTGAGAAAGCATCTACTCTACCGGTTATTCTATCATCAAATCTAGCTCCAACATTAATCATTAGGTCACACTCATGCATTGCATTATTTGCTTCATAAGTTCCGTGCATTCCAAGCATGCCTAAAAATTGTGGATCGCTTCCCGGAAAAGCACCCAAGCCTTGTAAAGTTGAAGTGATTGGAAAATTTGTTACTCTCGTAAATTCTGTAAGTGCATCAGCGGCCTTTTTGCCAGCATTTATAACCCCGCCACCTGAATAAATAATTGGTTTTTTTGATTTGGTAATTAATTCAACAGCTTTCTCAATCCCTGTAGTCTCAACTTTAACTTTAGGTCTAATAATTTTAGTTTGTACTTCATCAGCACTTTTGTATATTCCTTTTTGAAACTGAATATCTTTTGGAATGTCTATCAATACTGGACCGGGCCTACCAGACATAGCAACATCAAAAGCTTTATGCATCACTTCCGCTAAATTGTTAACATCTTTTACTAACCAATTATGTTTTGTACATGGTCGGGTAATTCCAGTTGTATCACACTCTTGAAAAGCATCTGTTCCAATAAGATGCGTTGGTACTTGTCCTGTAATACAAACAAGTGGAACTGAGTCCATATACGCATCAGTCAATGCAGTTACCATATTTGTTGCACCTGGACCTGAGGTCACCAATACTACTCCTGGCTTTCCAGAGGATCTAGCATAACCCTCAGCGGCATGACCGGCGCCTTGTTCATGTCTAACTAAAAAATGTTTAATTTTTTTTTGTTTTGAAATCTCATCATATAGTGGCAAAACGGCACCACCCGGATACCCGAAAATACACTCAACACCATGATCGTTGAGCGCCTTAAATACAATTTCTGCACCTGTTAATTGATTACCCATTTCTCCAAAAAGTTGAATTTAGCTTAACTAGTTGGATGGTCAAGATGTTCTGATGAAATTTAAAACTTTTTTTTTTAAATCCGCCTGTTTTAATTCGTTAAAATCCGTCCAACCTATCATTTGCCCTCTAAACCATGTCATTTGACGTTTAATATACTGTCTGGTCTTAATATTTGCTTTATCAATTGCTTCTTCTAATAACATTTTTTTGTCTATATTTAGTTGAAGCTCCTTTAACCCTAATACATAATTTGAGGGTAAATGTTTAGGAACACCTAATCTTTTAAATTTTAAAGCTTCGTTCAAGGCGCCATTAGTTATCATTTTTTTTAATCTTCTGTCAATTTTTTCTAATAGTACATTTTTTGGAATATTTAAAAAAATTTTAATAAATTTAACCCTTTTAAAATTTTTTTTTGTATTTTCTTGCCAATCAAAAATAGATTTCTTCGTATAAAAAATAACTTCATAAAATCTAATTAATCTTTGTTTATCTTTTTTTTTTATTTTATTTTTACATTTTGGATCTAATGTAACTAATTTTTGATAAAATTTTTCGTAACCAATTTTATTAAATAAATTTATTACTTTTTGTCTTTTCAATTTGGAAATAAAAGGTATTTCGGCAATTCCCTCGGTTAAGGCTTTAAAATATAATCCAGTTCCACCTACTACAATAGGTATTTTTTTTCTTTTTATTATTTCCTTAATTTTTTTTTTAGTCAATTTAATCCATTGACCGGTGGAAAAACTTCTTTTTACACTTAAAAATCCATATAAGTGGTGTTTTATTTTTTTGTAATTAATTGGTCTTGCAGAAAGTATTTTAATTTCTTTATAAACTTGCATACTATCAGCATTAATAATTTCACCATTAGTTTTTTTTGCAATGTATATAGCAAGATCTGATTTTCCAGAAGCTGTAGGTCCAGCTAATAGTATCACCTTCTTCATTTAATGGAAATTTATTTTATCTTTACACCTATATAACGTGTAGTGTTTTGAATATCGATAATAGTTAATAATATTGTTTTTTTACCAGATTTAATAATTTTATTTAATTTTTTGTCAAAGTCTTTTACATTTTTAATAGAATTATTTTGTAATGATATAATTGCATCTCCAGGTCTTATCGGTAGCAAAGCCATTGCACCATTCGGATCAATTTTTTTAATAATTACACCTGTTTTTTTTTCAAGTTTATTTCTCATTTTTCTGTCATCTTCTTCTATATCTCTAACATCAATACCGAGACTTTTGACTTGTTGTTCACTTGTTTTTTTTGGTATTTTTTGTTTAAATTCAGCTGTATTTTCTAATCTGCCAAGAATAACTGTCTTTAAAATTTCCTTTTTATTTCTCCATATTTTTACTGAAGCTGCCTTTCCTACTGGAGCTTCACCAACTAATCTTGGAAGATCTCTCATAGATTTAACTTTTTTTCCATTAAATACAATAATGATATCACCAGGTTTTAATCCTGCTTTATCTGCCGGGCTATCAGGATTCACATCAGTAACAAGTGCACCTACTGCTTCTTTTAATCCAAGACTTTCGGCAATTTCTTTTGTAACAGTCTGAATTCTAACACCTAGCCATCCTCTTTTTGTTTCTCCATATTTAATTAATTGCTCAATTACATTTTTTGCAAAGTTTGCTGGGATTGCAAAACCAATTCCAACAGAACCGCCAGAATTTGAATAAATTGCTGTATTTATACCCATTACCTCACCATTCATGTTAAATAAAGGTCCGCCGGAATTTCCTTGATTTATAGACGCGTCTGTTTGAATAAAGTTATCATAACGACCCATATTAATATCTCTATTAATTGCTGAAATTATACCTTGAGTGACCGTACCACCTAACCCAAATGGATTACCTATCGCTAATACCCAATCTCCTACTCTAGCTTTATTTGAGTCTCCAAATTTAACAGCTGGGAACTTTTTATCTGATTTTATTTTCAATACCGCAATATCGCTAACAGGGTCAGTTCCAACAAGTTTAGCCTCATATTCTTTACCATCTGTAAACTTAACAAAAATTCCCTCTGCATTTTGAATTACGTGGTTATTTGTAATTACAATGCCGCTATCCTTGATTACAAAGCCAGATCCAAGGGCTGTTGATCTTCTTTTTTGGGGGCCTTGGTTTTTTTCAAATTCTTTGAAAAAATCTTCGAATGGTGAGCCCGGAGGAACTTGAAATGGAAATTGCCTAGATCTCGTTTCTACTACCGTAGTAGCTGATATATTTACCACTGATGGCATAGATTTTTCTGCTAATTTCGAGAAACCCTTAGATACATCTATGGAGTAGGCTATTTCATGTATAGACTGGAATATAAAAAAAATTATAATTATGCTAAAAAAACGTTTCATCCTTTAACAATCCATACAATAATAAATCCAATTAAAGCGAAAGAAAGACCGCCAGTTCTTAAATTTGAAACTGGAATATCCTTCATTCTTTGCAGCATATTTTTCATTTGATTAGGAAAAATCGAATATAATAAGCCTTCAATTACAAAAATTAAACCAACCGCCACAATCAATTCATTCATCAATCTTATTGCTTTTTTGATGTGGATGCTGGTCTACGTGGTGAGCTAGTTCCAGATTTTCCGAAATATTTAAAAAAGTCACTATCTGGTGATAATATTAAAGACGTATCTTTACCAACGAGTGACTTCTCGTATGATTGCATTGACCTATAAAAACTAAAAAAATTAGGATCTTTTCCAAAGGCATTAGCAAAAATTTTATTTCTTTCACCATCTCCTTCACCTTTTAAAATTTGTGATTTTTTATTTGCTTCTGCTAAAATAATCGTAACTTCCTTATCCGCGGTAGACCTTACAGTTTGTGCGATCTCAGCGCCTTCAGCTCTAAATTCTTTTGCTTCTCTTTCTCGTTCAGTTTGCATTCTCCTATAGATTGCTTCACTGTTTGCTTGTGGTAAATCTGCTCTTTTTATTCTCACATCAATAATTTTTATACCAAGTTTTTCCGCTTCAGTATTAACATTTTTTGTTATAGTATCCATTAATCTAGCCCTATCTTTAGAAACCAAAGTTGCTAACTCTTCTTTACCTAATACACCTCTAATTCTTGCGTTAACAATTGTAGATAATCTTGATCTGGCAACTCTTTCATTGCCAACTGAAATATAAAATTGTAGTGGATCTTTGATTTGAAATCTGGCAAACGCGTCCACGATAAGTCTTTTTTGATCGGAGGCAATAACCTCTTCTGGTGGTGCATCTAAATTTAAAATTCTTGTATCCAGAAAAACAGTATTTTGAATAAGCGGTATTTTGAAATTTAATCCAGCTTTTTGGACTATTCTTTTAGGATCTCCGAATTGAAGCACAATTGCTTGTTGAACTTCTGATACAACAAATAGTGTTGAATAAAGTAAAAAGCCCAGTACGATGATAATTGGACCAAGAATTTTTAAAGCTTTATCACTCATTAATTACTACCGCCACTTTTCTTTAATTCAGGTAACGGAAGATATGGAACTACACCACCACCAGATTTTTTATCAATAATAATTTTGTTAATATCTGCCATAACTTTTTCCATAGTCTCTAGATACATTCTTTCTTGTGTAACAGTCCTCGCTTTTCTGTATTCATTATAGATCGCCAAAAACCTGCTGGCTTCCCCTTCAGCAAGCGCGACTACTTCTCTTTTATACGCTTCTGCTTGTTGTAAAATTTGTGCAGCTTCACCTCGTGCACGTGGTATAACATCGTTAGCGTAAGCTTCAGCTTCGTTTTGAGCCCTCTCTTTATCAGCTTTCGCCGCTTGCACATCTCTAAAGGCATCAATTACTTCTTTGGGCGGATCTGCTTTTTGAGTTTGTACTTGAGTAATTGAGATACCTGAGTCATAACTATCTAAAATCTCCTGCATAATGTTCTGTGTATCGATTTCTACTTGAGCTCTTCCATCAGTCAAAATTGATTGTATACCATTTTTTGCAACAACTTCTCTCATTGCTGTCTCGGCCACACTTTTTACTGTATCCTCTGGTGATTGAATATTAAATAAAAATTTTCCTGCGTCCTTAATAATCCAAAAAACTGAGTAATTAATATCAACAATATTCTCGTCTCCTGTTAGCATTAAACTTTCTTCTGGTACATCACTGACGCTTGTTGCTCTACCAGTATCAGATGCTGACCTATAACCAACATCAATTCTGTTGACCTTAGTAACTTTAGGCGTTAAAGCGGTCTCAATCGGATATGGTAAATGATAGTGTAGTCCAGGTTGTGTTTGATTGACGTATTTACCAAACCTTAACACCACACCTTGCTCATCGGGTAAAACTCTATAAAATCCACTCGCAAACCATAAACCTAGAGCAATTATTGCAAACATTAATATAGGTTTATTTCCACCTGGAATTTTTTTTCCTGGGAATAATTTTTTTAAAGAGCTCTGAAATTGATCAGCCAAATCATCGATATTGGGTGGTCTTCTACCTCCACCACCACTTGGTTTATCACTACCTCCGTTACCCCATGGTGAACCTGACATTTTTGCTCCGTTGTTTTAAAATAAATTTGCGTTACTACTATAGCTTTAGTTAGTAGTTTAAAAGGAAAAAACAAGGTGGATTATAAAAAAAAAATAAACTTAAATAATTTTAAAGACAAAATTGAAGTAAATTCCAGATTTTTAAAGAAAAAAATAGATGGTGTTAAAAAAATTGTTGCAATTTCAAGTGCAAAAGGCGGTGTTGGTAAATCAACTATAAGCGCTAATTTAGCAGTCGCCTGTGCTAAGAGAAATTTTTCAGTTGGTCTTCTTGACGCAGATATTTACGGACCCTCAATTCCTGACTTATTTAATGTTTCAGAAAAACCTCAAGTTGACAAAAATAAAAAAATTATACCAGTAACAGTTCAAAAAGTTAAACTAATATCAATGGGTTTTCTTATTGATAAAAACTCACCAATGATTTGGAGGGGTCCAATGGTGATAAAAGCTATAAAATCTTTCGTAAACAATGTAAATTGGGGTAACTTAGATTGTTTGTTTGTAGATTTGCCACCAGGTACTGGAGATGCTATTTTAACATTTGCTCAAGAACTAGATGTATCTTCAAGCATAATAATTACAACGCCTCAAAAACTTTCAATCACTGATGCAAATCGAGGAATTGAAATGTTTAGAAAAACAAATATCCCAGTAATTGGTGTAATTGAAAATATGTCATACATATCAAATATTGATGATAAAAAATATTATCCTTTTGGTAAAGATGGAGCTGAAAAACTTTGCAATGATCAAAATGTAAAATTGTTAGATAAAATTAGAATTGATGAGTCATTTAATGTGAGTGTGGATGACGGTATTGTATTTGAGAATTTGGAGGATGATTTAAAAAATCAATTTATAAATATTTCAAAGGAAATTATTTATTAAAAAATTAAATCGCTTTTATCTAATACCTTCATAAGTTCATTCCACTCTCTTTTACTGAGTTCTGAATTTTCAAAACTGACTTTCTGTCCCTTTAATAACAATTTTATAACTTTTAGACCTTTAGAAGAAATGTGTGCTGCCCCAACTCTATAGTCAATAAAGGCAGAATGTGTTATTGGAACCCATTTTTTTAAAGTATCAATCATAGCTTCAGCATAAACTCTTATTTCATATTGAGCATGAATATCTGCTCTGAGAAATAAAAAATTCATTAAATTTAATAAATCCGTTTTCCAATACCACTGAGTATAAGAATTTAGCGTTAAATTCATTCGAGCAAGTTCTCTAGCTAAACCAGATTTGTTTTCATTTATTATTGACCCATCATATCTTTCATTTAACATCTTCTCGTAGTTTTCGTATGTTCTTTGAGAATCATCTTTGAGAATATTTAAGACTTCCTCAGCTTGTTTTCCTTCAAGGATATCGCCTCTCCCTTGTCTATTATTTAGAGCTTGTGCTGCCAATTGTTCAGGCGCGGGTATATAAAATTCTTTATCCAATATAGAATATCGAGCTGAATACTCATTTACATTTGCTGTTCTGTGTCTAATCCATTGCCGTGCTATAAAAATTGGTAACTTTATATGATATTTAATTTCACACATTTCAAAAGGGGTACTATGCCAATGTCGTAATAAGTATCTTATCAAGCCTTCATCGGTTGAAACTTTTTTTGTACCTTTGCCGTAAGAAACTCTGGCTGCTTGAACTATTGAACTGTCATTACCCATATAATCAACAACTCTTATAAAACCATGATCAAGTACTGAAATTGCTTCATAAAGAATTTTTTCTAATTCAAAAGAAGTAACCCTTTTTGTGGTATTTTGATGAGATTGTTGTTCGATAATTTCTTGTTTTTGCTGTTCTGTAAGTGCCATCAGATTTAATATACTTTAATTTTAGAATCTTTCATTTATATTAAATCTTGTTGGATTTCCAACTATGGTGATAAACGAAATTCGAAATAAACATTTCGGACCAGGGGGCGGTACCCTGCACCTCCACCAAATACAACTCATGGGGGTGAAATAGGCTCGACGGATGTCTAAAGGCTTTTCTTTTACCCGGTATTGTTCCGCCGCAATGGGCTAATTTATAAATGCTAACGAAAGTTATGCGCTTGCTGCTTAATTAACTTAGGTTAATTTTGCAAACGGGGTCTGGGGCACCTGGCAACAGAACGCCCCTTCTATTTTATCTAATAATTCTCATTTTTTTTTATTTTAAAATCTATCAAAGCTAAATAAGTAAAGACAAACTGTATAGCCATGAGTAAATGGAATAATCTTCCATATGGAATTCCCATTCCGTTATAAGCAATCCAAGTATTAACTGGCAAAGTGAATAAAATAATTAATATTGATAGAGTCAGTACAAGAATTGAAAATTTTTTTTTAAGATAAGAGTATGAACTTAATAAAACTAAGCAAAATCCTAGGGAAGTATACCAGTGCAGAATTCGCATCCCAGCATCAAAGTGGAGATGTGGAACTAAACATGCAAAAATATTTAAAAATACTAATGTATTAGGTTCTGGACCTAAGATTGGTCTCAGTCCACTGTAGTTAAACCACTTAACTAAATTTAATTTTTTTTTAGACATTTGAAAAATCTAACATAATTTATCCTGGTGTTCTAGTGGCATTCTAATGGCGTTATTTGAATGAAAAATTTGTACTTTTCCATCAGGTAGAGGTGGATTATCAGGTATTAAATCTATTGCGTAAACATTTAAATTGAGAAAGAACATCAAAACTAGAGATATGAATAAAAATAGTTTTTTCATAAAAAAAGTTAATTCAACTAATTTTTTTCATAAAATTCGAGCTTAGATTTATCTATATTAATTTTATCGTAAAATTCTGATATTTTAATAAATGGTGAAGAAAAAAAAAGAATTTTTTTGATTATTCTTTTAATAAAATTTTTAGAAACAGGTAAAAACTTATTTATTTTTTTATTTGTTCTTAAAATAAATTCTAAATCGCCTTGTTTATCTTTTTCTAAATATTTAGCTAAATAACTTATAAATATTTTATTATCTTTTAAAAAAGGGACATAACCATAAATTGGTTGTAGGTATTCTTGTCCTTTATTTATTTTACCATCAAAATTTAAGTATTCTACTTTGTTAAATATAATAAATTCTTTATTTTGATATTTGTAAGAAAATTTAGTGTATAAACTTTCTAAATTTTTCTGTTTTAATTTTTTTTTTACATTAATAAAATCAACATTTTTATAATTACACTTTTTGATAAATATTTCATCATCGGAATTTTTAATAGTTTGATAATAATGGGAACCAAATTCATTAAATTTGAAAACTGGTATATCTCTTATGTTATATTTATTTTTTTTACTATCCACCACAACGCAGATTTCTGATTTTACTGGATGATCAAATGGTTTTGTACCAATTATTTCTGCTCTACATTCTTTTGTGAGATAATAATAATTATTTTCTATTACATCTAATAAAATGGACTTAATTGCAACGCGCCAAGAATTATTTTTATTTGGATTTAAATAAATATAAGAGTTTTCTAAATCTATAAAATTCATAGATATATCAATTTATTGTCAAGTTTGTTCATATCAAAGAGTTGCTTTTCATTATTCGTTTACAAAAAGTAATCAGTCTTAAACTATCTATCGAGGGGAAGTATGTAAATTTCATTTGCTAATCACATATCATAGATATATCAAAAAAAACAATTAAACATCACAGTTAGTTGGTTTGAGTTCTTCATTACAAATATTGTGCCTAATAATCTCTTTATTTGTGGAATTATACTTTCTCTTTCAAGAATGTTTAAAACTTAATTTTGAAGAAACTTCTTATTGGTTACTTTTTTACCCTTTTAGTAATAATTTCTTTTAAATTCCCTTTCTCTGTTGATATCTTCATCAATCTGATTTCAGATTGTTCCTTTTCCAAAGGGACTAGATAACCCTTTTCATTTCAGAAACTAGTTTTTTAAAATTTTGTTTTAAAATTTTATGACCTTTAAGATTTTTATTATAACATTGTCCTAGACTTTCATAATACCAAAAGACTAGTTTTTTATTAACTGAAAACCTGTTCCATATCTTTTTACCAACACGATAATAGTCATTGATAATACAAGATGCATTATGTGTCTTATCACAAATTGATACTAGCAACGATGATTGATTTTTCTTCTTTAAGTCTGATATGTATTGTTTTTTTCTTTCAAACCACGGAGGTTTTGGAACAGCTTTAGTATCAGTGCAATCTTCAACTATTTTTGCAACTTTATTTCCAAATTTCTTTTTAATTAATTTAAGTGTTTTTTCACCACCTTGGTCTTCAACAGCATCATGTAAAAGAGCTGCTATTGCTTCATCAGTGTTACCTCCATTTTCAATGACACAATTGCTTACAGATGATAAATGAAAAAAATAAGGAATTTTAGTTCCTTTTCTGAATTGTTTTGAGTGAAGTTCAAACGCAAAGTTTAATACTTCTAGATATTTTTTTTGATTAATTTTTTTATTCATTCAAAAATTCTTAACAAAGGTTTTGTTTCTTTCTTTTTTGAAGTTCCATCATATATTTGTCTATCAAGTATTTCATCTGTTAATTTATGCTTTTCCCCTTTCTCATCTTCATAATAATTTTCTACGTTATCATGAGGATCAAAACACACGACAACATAACCATCATATTCTTTGAAAGGTAATTTAGTTATGAAAGGAATTTCATGTGATTTCAGATACAATCTAAACTCTCTAATAAATGAGTGTGGATAAATCTTTTCGAACTTATCAATTTGATTTTTTATTAGTTCTTTTTGAAGATTAGAAATATCTTTTTTTAATATTTTAATCTGAATTTGTAGTACTTTATCTTTGCTTTTTATCTTTTTTATGTAATTGATATAATCATCATTATTCATATTCTATTGTGATTTACTTCTTTTTTTCTTTTCTTTTCTCCAAAGAAAAAAAAATAAAATAATTAGTGCTGGTTGCAAAATAACAAAAATAATGATGTTTATTAATTCATAAGATATTCCTAATAACTCTGCCAAGTCAACTAGAACTATAACACATATTCTAAAGATGAAGTCTATAAATTCAAAACCTGAATTCCCCATGGTGTTGTATGCGTCTATATATTTATTCATATAATAGATTTAACATTTTCTTAAATTATCATAAATTTTATTACAATCCTCTAAAATTTTTGTTTCTTTTTCAGATAGATTTTCATTTTTAAAAGAAACGTTGTGATTTTCTATATCATCAGTTCTAATCTTATTTATTTCATAATCGTCCAAAAAACTCTTAAAAAAATGATGTGGGTTTTTACAAAAATCCTCATAGCTTAAAAAAAATATATTTGAATGACTAAATTTTTTTAAATACAAATATGTGTCTTTCCACTTTGAAAGCCAAAAAAAATTATCTTTATAATCTTGAGATTTGTTGGTTAAGAATTCATAATGTTTATGAGTTAATCCAAATTCATAATGTCCTAAATAATTAAAATAATTTTGATAAAAAAAATTATTTTTATGCAAATCTAAAAAATTAAAAAATTGTTTTTTAAGTGAATGAATATGATTTAACGGATCTCTATACATTATAATAAATAAGTTGTCTCCAGAAAGAGAAAGTAATTTATTAATTCTTAAAATATTATTATTATTTTTTGAAATATATTTTTTCTTATTATAACTTTGGCAAACCATTTCAACATATTTTTTGTAATCCTCTAAAGTTTCATTTGATATGTTATGAACTTTTAAAATGTCACTCACTATGAAATTTTTTTTTTCGAATGTTAACCAAAAGACTTCATCAAATGCCTCTGGACTTTTATTATCAATTTTAATTCTATCTCCATGCATTCTTTCTGATTTTTTATTTTTTTTTATAAAAATTTTAGATATTTTTCTCCAAATTAATGGCGACATTACAAATGGCATATTTTCATAGGTAAGCGATGCAAATGTATTAGTTTCATAAATTTTATTTAATAAAATAGAAGTTCCTGATCGAGGTAAACCAAATATAAAAACTTTTTTATCAAGATTAAAATTCTTTTTAAAAAAGACTTTCTCAAAGTCAAAGACGACTCTGTTAAAAAAAGGAAAATATAATAAAAAATTTATAATTCCTTTCTCAAAAAAATTAAATTTCTGTTTTTTCATTTTTTTTTTTCAATTTATTTTTAAAAAAAATAAATGGATAATATACCAATGCGAAAATAACTAATACTATCGCTAAAAAAAATAAAAATATTAATATTGTTCCACCAATTCCTAAAGCCGGACCGATGTAAGCTTTTACAGCTTGGGGTATAAGAATAAAAAAAAATAAAATTAAAATTAATTGCATTTTGTATTTTTTATTTTATCTACAGTTTTTTCTAAATTCCAATTTTTGATTGTATATTTATTATAAATTCTCGACCACTTTACTACAGCATCCCAATTGTAAATCCACTCTAATTCTCCCAGACTATCGAATTTATAAAGTTTACCTTGGTCTTGTTCTTCAACAAAGACAAATTGATTTTTTATAGCCTCATGTAAACCTTCATAATAAGTATCAATTTTATATTTTTTAAAAGACTCACTGATAAGTTTAGAGGTTTTCATCGTCTCAAAATCATAAATTATAATATTATTATTATTATAAACATTCTTAAGACTCAAATCGGTATTGTTGTTAAACACTGTGATTTTTGTTTCATCGTATAGATCAACATCATGCTGATGTCTCCATGGGCCAGTTTTATACCACAAAACTTTATTTGTTGATGGACGATATAATAAAACCATTGAAATGTTTCTCAATGACAGAAACAAATCTCCTTTTTTCCAAAATTTTCCGTCTTTTAATACTGGCTGAATATCATTCAAATGTAATGGATCTTCTCCTGAGTAAGCATTTGTAATTAAATCATTAAGCCCATTTTCATTAAAAATTTCTAATAAAGACTTTTTATAAATTACCTTACCATCATTTGTATCAATATTAACAATTGCATCGTGAAGAATGTTTTTACCTTGATACATTTTAGTTTGTAAATAAATTGGGATCCATAAATTATTTAAGTAATCAAGCTCTTTACTATGATGAGATGGTAATTTTTGCTCCCATAATATATTTGAACATATATCTATTTTTTTTATTGGCTGACCACCAGAGCTTATTATAACCTCGCCGTTCTCCATCATTAATGAATGTTCGTATGTATATTTTCGAGAAACATCTTCATTTTTATGACCTTGTTTAACTTCAATATTTTTATTATTTAAAGACCACACATGTATTTTTTTATTTTGATTAATATCAAGTAATTCTAGTCTAAATTTTTTTTCTTCAAGATGAAATTTTGAAATTAATAAATAATCTTGATATTTTAATTTTTTTATTTTTTTTAAGCCATAATTTTTTTTTTCAAAGACTTTGTCTTTTTTTTCAATGGATAAATCACCACCAAAATAATATGTTTTAATATTTGATGGTATTTGAGAAATTTTATAACTAAATTGAAAAAAAATATTTTCAGAGTAAGGGCCTTTGGTAATTACATGATTTACCATAGCACCATTAATTACAATAAAAATAAAAAAAAAAGATAGAATCGCGAGAGAAAAGAATAATTTTTTGAGCATGACTATATTGATAAGTAATTATTGTAAATCATTATAATATTTTAAATTTTTAAGCAATAATATAAAAAATACTTCAATCTCTAATTATTTTCATTTGAAAAAATTTAATTTACGAAAAAAATGAGAATTTATTACCCACGCATAATCTTAAATTTTTATAGTATGATTTTTTCAATTCAATTTAATAAAGAATAATGATACTAGATTAAAATTGTCTTAATGTATTGAAAACGCTGCATAAATTATGTCAAAAATTATTAAAAAAATCTTAAACACTTTTAAACTTCCAATTGACCTTATAGCAATTTTTTTATGTATTCCCTCAGCCTTATTCTTTTACATGTTTAGAAAATACGGATCTCACAAATTGTTCTACACAAAAAAAATTCTAAATTTTATTGGTGTCTTTCCAATCATTGATCATTATTATGAACCTAAATTCAATCACAATGATACTAGACAGGATTTTAAAAATATTAGAAATCTACCAGGGATAAAATTAAATCAAAAAAAACAGTTAGAAATTATTGAAAATCTTAAGTTTGAAAAAGAACTTCAACAACTTAATTTAGAAATGATGTCACCAAATTATAAATTCAATATAAAAAATAATTTTTTTTCATATGGAGATGCTGAAATTTATTATCAGTTAATTAGACACTATAATCCAAAAAATATAATTGAAATTGGGTCTGGACACTCAACTTTGATCGCACTTGAAGCAATAAAGAAAAATCTGGATGCAGGGAAAAATAAATCAAAAATAACTTGTGTCGAGCCATATGAAAATAAATGGTTAAACAAACTGAATATTGAATTAGTAAGGTCTAAAGTTGAAAACTTAAATATTAAAGATTTTTTTAGATTAGGATTATCAGATATTTTATTTATTGATAGTTCACATATTATAAATCCACAAGGTGATGTCCTAAAAATTTATCAAGAAATTATTCCTAATTTAAATAGTGGAGTCATTGTTCATGTTCATGATATATTTACCCCTAGAGACTATCCAGCGGAATGGGTTATTAAAGAAAATAAATTTTGGAATGAACAGTATTTGGTAGAAACTTTACTTTCTAATGATAATAAATATGAAATTTTACTTCTTTTAAATTATTTAAAAAATAATTTTTTTGATAAAATAAAAAAAAGATGTCCATATTTGAAAAAAATTCATGAACCAAAATCGTTATATTTTGCGATAAAATAATAATGAATTTTTCTGTAATTATTCCCATTTTAAATGAAAGTAAGAATATTGAACCGTTATCAAAATTATTAAAAAAGAACCTTATCAATGTAAAATTTGAGATAATATTCGTAGATGATAATTCAACAGATAATTCAAAAAAAATTTTAGAAAAAATTAAATCGCATAATATTAATTATATTATAAGAAGAAAAAAAAAAGATCTTACACAATCTTGTTTCGAAGGTATTCTAAAAAGTAAGTATGAGAATTTAGTAATAATGGATGGTGATCTTCAACACAGACCAGAGTGTTTAAAAGGAATGATAAAAAAATATACAACAAATAATAGCGTCCTATTGATAGGTGTTAGAGATTTTTCAAAGACTAATGGGCTAAGCTTTATTAGGTTTTTGGCATCAAAAATTATTATTATTTTTATAAATACTTTATTAGGAAATAAAACAAAAGATCCTATGAGTGGTTTTTTTATTATAAAAAAAAAATTATTTTTAAAATTACAACCACAACTTTATGGCAAAGGTTTCAAAATTCTTGCTGATCTAATTTACTCTCAAAAAAATTTAAGAATTCATGAATATAAAATATCATTTAAAAAAAGATATAAAAATATTAGTAAAATGAATATTATTGTCTTAATACATATATTGCTTTTAATAATAACAAAATTTTATAATAAGTTATTTTCTAATTTGTTCAAATTGTAAAATATACATATCTTTGGTTTTTATCGTTTTAGTTTTTTTATAATCTGAAAACGATATCAAACAATTTGGATCAATTTCATTTCTTTTTAAATTTCCGTAAGCATATCTTGGATAGTTTTGACATATAAACCAAAAAGAATTAACGTTATGTTTAAATTCATCTTTTTTAAATAATCTAAAATTATACTTATGATAATTATATGTACTAGCTAAAAAATTATTAAATACATCATTTTCATTTGAAACAATTGTTTTAATTTTATACGATTGTAAATCGGATAAAATATATTTTATATTAGGTCTTTTAATTGGCCAATTGTAATAATTATTATAAATATTTACTAGGCTAACTAAAATTAAAAATGCCATACAAATATTTTTATATCTATAATTATCAATTAAGTTAGATATTATTATTAGTATTATAGGAACTAGAAAAATTACATATTTAGGAGACATAATATCAGCTCCACGAACTGTTGAGTATATAAGAGTTGAGCCGTATGTAAAAAAAATAATATAAAATAAAATATTATCAAAATTTGTATTTAGCAAAATTGATCTTAAATTTATAATAATTAATGTTGCAAACAATATTAAAAAAATACCACCTGTATATATTGATCCAAAAAAAGTTCTAAAATGATAATTATAAAAAAAACTTTTAGATATTGCTGCATAATGATAATCTCTTCCAATATTCAAAATTAAATAATCCAAGTTTAAAAGAATATATGTGATTGGTATTAAAATAAATAATAGATAAATGTGGAAAAAAGTTTTTTTATTTTTGATATATTGTTGAAATAAATAAATAGATTTCCCGATGAAAATAGGTCCAGATATGGGCCATAAAGATAATAAAAAAATAGAAGATAAAAAATATAAAAAAATTATAATTAATTTGTTTTTTTTTAAAATCTCAAAAAAAAAAATTAAATTAATTAGACTTGCAAAAACTAGTAAACTATGGGCTCTAATTTCTAAGGATTGCCAAATTAAAAAAGGATTTATGGTTATTAAAAAACCCACAAACCAGTAATTTTCTTTTTTGAAATATTTTACGCAAATGTACATAGATAATGGAATAATCAAAGTACCAAATATTAGTGAAAAGACTCTTCCTATATCATCATGATATCCAAATAAATGAAAAAAAAATTTTAAGATAAATAAATATAGAACAGGATAAAATTCTGTTAAAGTAGTATCGCCTTTATCACCAAGATATCTTTGTATAGTTTCATTAAAATTTATACTTGGGTCACTTACATAAAGTGTATGCCATTCATCATGCCAAGCGTTATGATCATTTAATAAATAAAATCTTAATATAAAAGCTAAAGTAGTAATTAGAAAAAAAATAATATATTTTTTGTGAAGTTCTTTATACATTAAAGATTGTTATAGATAGCGTCACCGCATTGGGTCGTGTTGCTATTGCCATCTAAATCTTTCGTCCTACTTTTTTTATTTGATAAAGTTTTTTCAATAGACTTTACAATTCTTGCAGCTGCATCTTTTTCCCCAAGATAATCAAGCATCATTGCACCTGACCATATTTGTCCGATTGGATTTGCAATTCCTTTGCCCGCAATGTCTGGAGCTGACCCGTGTACTGGTTCAAATAATGATG
Organism: Pelagibacteraceae bacterium AG-470-E16; assembly: GCA_003209195.1. Lineage (GTDB taxonomy): Bacteria > Pseudomonadota > Alphaproteobacteria > Pelagibacterales > Pelagibacteraceae > HIMB114. The sequence continues at coordinate 42,351 of QCSF01000006.1, forward strand.
GAAATTTTTTTTCAGGATTAATATTACCTGAAGGAGCTATTCCAATAGTTCCAGTACAAGCTGGACCTAAATCGGATAGTATATCACCGAAAAGATTTGATCCAACGACAACATCAAACCATTCAGGGGTTAAAACAAATCTGGCTGTAAGTATGTCTATGTGGTATTGATCAGTTTTAACATCAGGAAAATCTTTTTTATTCTCAACAAATCGTTCATCCCAATATGGCATTGTAATAGAAATACCGTTAGATTTTGTTGCGCTTGTTAATTTTTTTCTTGGTCTTGTTTTTGCCAGTTCGAATGCAAATTTTTGCACCCTATCAATTCCGACTTTAGACATAACTGTTTCTTGAATTACTATTTCTCTATCACTGCCCTGATACATTTTTCCACCAACTGATGAATACTCACCTTCTGTGTTTTCTCTAACGATCATCATATCAATGTCTCCAGGTTTTTTATTTACTAAAGGACTTGGAACACCAGGCATAAGCTTTACGGGTCTTAAATTTATATATTGATCAAACTCTCTTCTAAATTTTAATAATGATCCCCATAGAGAAATATGATCTGGTAATCTAGCCGGGTCTCCCACTGCTCCAAAAAAAATCGCATCATGTTCACCAATTTTGTCTTGCCAATCATCTGGTAGCATTTTTCCGTGCTTTTCATAATAATCACATGAAGCAAATTCGAAATCATCAATTGTTATTTTAAATTGATGCTGTTTTGCAATTTCCTTTAAAATTTTGACTCCCTCTGGTAAAACTTCTTTACCAATTCCATCCCCAGCAATTGTAGCAATTTTATATTCTTTCATTTTAAAAATTTTTCTAAGTCAGGCTCAAAATAATTTGGACCTTTTAATACCTTTCCTTCTTCATTGTAAATAGGTTTTCCATCCTCACCAAGCTTGCTCATATTAGATCTTTGCACCTCTGCAAAACATTTATCTAAATTAATTCCAAAAGCGTGACCCGCGCCATAAGTAACATATAATATGTCAGTCAAAGCATCTGCAACTTCCTTTAGATCATTTAATTTAATTGCTCTTTTTAACTCTTGCAACTCCTCATTTATCAAACTAATTCTTAAATCTTGAATTTTTTTGTCAGGAAATTCTGGTTTATATTTAATTTCTTGACCAAATGTAGTCATAAATTTTTTGACACTATAAAAATTACTCATATATTCAAAATAACATTTATTATTAAATTAATAATATAAAAATTCATCTGATTTGTTTATCCACAAATCATAATTATTGATCAAATAAAGTGAAAATTATAATTTATACAACTCCATATTGTCCTTATTGCATTCGAGCAAAAAGACTTTTGAAAAAAAAAAATGTAATTTTTGAAGAAATAAATCTTTATGATAAACCAGAGAAGATGGATGAAATGATTAAAAAATCAAATGGAGCAAAGACAGTTCCTCAACTATTTGTTGACGAAACCCATATTGGAGACTGTGATCAAATTTATGAACTTGATAACAATGGGGAATTAGATAAGATTTTAAATAAAAAATGAGTATTTATTTTTTATCTTTTTTTGCTGGGATAATAAGTTTTTTGTCGCCATGTGTTTTGCCATTGATTCCTGGATATATATCTTTTCTTAACGGAACTACACTTGAGGAGCTAGAATATAAAAAAAGGAACTTTATTTTTAAAGAGACTTTATTATTTGCTATTGGATTTTCAATTGTATTTGTTTGCTTGGGTGCAACTGCAACATTTTTTGGATCCTTAATGCTCAAATACTCTAATATATTTACTTTTATAGTTGGAATAATAATAATTTTTTTTAGCTTAAATATGATTGGATTATTACAATTAAGATTGCTTAATCAAGACTTTAAATATCATTTTAAAAAACAAATAACTAATCCATATATGTCTTTATTGGTTGGTATAGGTTTTGGTTTTGGTTGGTCTCCATGCATAGGGCCTATTTTAGGTTCAGTATTAGCTCTTGCATCTCTTGAGACAACGTTAACCAAAGGTGTAGCTCTGTTAACTATTTATTCCATTGGCTTAGCAATCCCATTTATTTTATCAGGATTATATATAACAAAATTTTTAATTTTCTCAAAAAAAACTCGTATTCACATTTTAAAAATTCAAAAAGCAAGTGGTTATATTTTGCTTATTACCGGTGTTTTAATTATTACCGGTAAAATTCAAAGTCTTGGTTTCTTTTTATTAGAGTGGTTTCCCCTGCTAGGTAAGTTGGGTTAATTATTTAAATTTACTTGAAACTATAATTCCGCTTAATATAAAAAAAGCACCATAAATATGAAAAATTGCCAACCTCTCTCCTAATAAAAATATTGCCATCATAGAACTAAAAACTGGCATCAGATGTAAAAATATACCAGCACGACTAGGGCCAACAAGTTGAATAGCACCAATCCAAAAAATATAAGCACCAATACCAGCAAACAAAACTACATACCCTATAGTTAAAATAACTGGAATATTTATTTTAAGATATTGCTCATTATAAATTTCGAACAAATAGAAAGGTATTAAAAAAATTAATCCTATAAAAATTAATGTTTGTAGTAAAACTAATGGCTCTAGATTAATTTTCTTTTCTTTTACCATTATTGAATAAGTAGCCCACGATATCATTGCAACTAAAATCCACAAGTCACCCTTGTTTAAATTTAATGATAATAACTTTATAAAATCAAGTTTAGTTACAATTATAATAACTCCAATTAAAGATGTTATAACTCCAAAAATTTGTGATATTTTAATTTTCTCATTTGTGAATAAAGATGAAAAAAAAATTATTAAAACTGGTATAGTTGATATCATAAGAACTCCATTTAATACTTGGGTAAAATTTAATGAATAATAAACAACTGAATTGAAAATTGTTATACTGGTAAAACCCATTATCGACAAAGGTATAATACGATTTTTTATTTCATTCATTCCGTTAAAAATTTTTTTATACGTAAAAGGAAAAAGAATTATAAAAGCAATTAACCACCTATAAAAATTTAATGTAAACGGTGGGATATCAAATAATGTTGCAACTTTACCAACAATAAAATTTCCTGCCCAAAATAAAGTGCAAAGTATTAAAAAAATATAAGCTTTAATGTTTTGCATTTTTTTGAAGTCAAAAATTAATTTTTATTTTTGTCTTCGAGAAATTTATATATTGGTTGCATATCCCGATACATTTTTTTTATACTGGATGATGTATCGTATTCAAATAAAGCCGGACAAATACCATGTATGAAAGCCGTAAGCGAAGACTTTAAACAATTAAAACTTGCTTTAAATGCAAATTTTTGATGTTCGAAATAAGTTTTATTTGCATCTTTTAAATGTCGTTTAGTTTTTTTAATCATAATTTGATTATGATATTTAATAAAATTTAAGATTGATTTACAGCTTTTTTCGCAGGGTCTTCAATCTCAAGTTGCTTTTCTTTTTTTTCCTTAGATGTCTTTTGAGTTGATTTTGTTGGAGTGGTTTGTTTACCTTCGCTTTCCCTTTTTATATACCCGTCAACATCAGCTCCCTCGTCAATTTTAAGTGTCTCTCTAAAAAATACATCTCCTTTAATTGTTGCCGTTTTTCCAATTACAATATTATCAGCATATATTTCACCTTCAATGAAACCAAAAACTTCAAATTTACCTGCTTTAATACCACCTATTATCGATCCTGTTTCTAAAACTTTCAGTGATCTTGCACTAATGCTTCCATTCATAATACCTGCAATTTCTATTGAACCTTTACAGTTTAAGTCGCCTTCAATGTTTAAACCTTCACCAATTAGTGAAGCACCATCTTCGACACGAGTATTGTTGTTACTAAACATAAATATCTTTATACAAATTAAATTTTAATAAGTCTAAGAAAAGTTAACCCAATTTCATTGAGTTTTAGGGTTTTTTAGTAAATATTTACGTCTTTATGAATTTTGGCACTAGTTACTAAGCCTAATGCAAACATTGAAGTTAACATAGCTGTACCACCATAAGACATAATAGGAATAGGGACACCAACTACTGGTAATAATCCTGTTACCATTCCTATATTGATCGCAATGTATACAAAAAAATTGAATGATACTCCAAAACATAATAACCGTCCGAATGTTGATCTTGATAATTTAGAAATTACATCAATTCTGTGAATTAATAATACAAATAAAAATAATAAAATTAAACATCCAAAAAATCCAAACTGTTCTGCATAGGCGGTAAATATAAAATCTGTATGAGGTTCTGGTAAAAAAGATAGATTACTTTGAGACCCTTCTTTATAACCTTGACCAAAAAAACCACCAGAACCAATTGCAATTTTAGATTGAATGACATGATACCCTGAACCAGTTGGATCGTTTTCAGGATTTAAGAAAGTTAAAATTCTTTGTTTTTGATATGGTTTTAAAAAAGAAATAGATAATGGAGCCAAAATTAATAGTGACAGGGTTCCAAAAGTAAAAATTTTTAAATTTAAGCCTGCCAACCACAAGATAGATATTGCAACAACTAATATAAATAAAGCTGTTCCTAAATCAGGTTGCTTTATAACCAAAACAAAAGGTAATATTATTAAGGATATTGGAATTACTAAATTTCTTACTCGATCAATTTCATCTGTTTTAATATATTGAAAATATCTTGCTAAAGCTAATATCACAGCGATCTTCATTAGCTCAGATGGTTGTAAATTAAATATACCAACATCCAGCCATCTTTTTGCTCCTTTTCCAACAAGTCCATAAAAATCAACTAAAACTAATAAGATAATAACTAAAATGTAAAAAAAATATGATAAATTATACCAAACTTTAATATTAATTGATGCAACAATTAAAAAAATTAAAAATGAAAATACAATTCTTAGAAAATGTTTTTCAACTAAATCTTTATCATTAAAATCTAAACTTGATAAAACTATTAAGCTAATAATTGAAATTGCAGTTATTAATAATATTATGAACCAATCAAAAGACTTAAGTTTATTATAAAAAATCTCAATAAAACTTTTATTAAAACTATACATTTTAGCTAGACGTATAATATAATTGAAAAACTTTTTTCATAACTTTTTTTGCAATAGGAGCGGCTTTAGATGATCCGGATCCACCATGATCTATCACAACTGATATCGCATACTCCGGGTTTGATACTGGACCATATCCTGTAAAAAGTGAATGATCCCTAAACTTCCACGGTAAATCTTTATTTTTAATATTTAATTCTCTTTGACGTTCAGATATTTTTCTAACCTGAGATGTTCCGGTTTTTCCACAAAACTTTAAATCGCCTATTATTCTAGACTTATAAGATGTTCCTTTCCATTCATTTGTAGCAACATTTAAAGAGTCCTGCAAAATTTCGAGATGTTTTTGATTTTCTATAATTTTTTCACCAAGAGCAAATTCATCAAGTAAATTAAACGATGGTTGAATTTTAAAACCACCATTAGCAATTTGAGCTATCATTTTGCATAATTGTATAGGGGTTGTCTGAATATATCCTTGCCCGATACCAGCAATAATTGTTTCTCCTAAATACCAGGGCTGTCCGATATATTTTTTTTTCCATTTAGTATTAGGAAAAACACCTTTTTTTTCTTCATTAAAACTGTTCAAAACATATTGATCTAATCCAAATTTTAGTGCTGTTTTATACAATCTATCAACTCCAAGCAACCTAGCTACTTCATAAAAATAAATATCACATGACTCTTTAATAGCTTTCTTCATGTTTACAATACCGTGTCCTTTATCTTTCCAACAATGATATTTTTGACCAAAATACTCTGTAGACCCGGAACATCTTACTTTAAAATTTTTATTAACTACATTATTTTCTAAAGCTGACAATGCAACTATCATTTTTAACGTACTACCTGGTGGGTATTGAGATGACAATGGTTTGTTACTTAATGGTTTTTTTTTATTTTTTAAATACTTTTTGTATTCAAAAGAACTTATTCCATAAGTAAATAAGTTAGAATTAAATGACGGTGATGATACACAACATCTAATTTCTCCTTTTGTAGACATTACAATAATAGAACCACTATCGTCTCGTAAAGTTTTTTTTGAAAAAACTTGTAAATCGGTATCAAGTGTTGAGTAGAAATTATCACCCTTTTTTCCTTGATCAAAACTAACTTGATTAAGTTGCCTACCATATGCGTCAGTTTCTATTACTGATTTTCCAGGTAATCCCATAATTTTTTTTTCAAATCTTTTTTCTATCCCATTTTTTCCAATCTTTAAATTTGGAACATTTAGCAAATCAAAAGATATTTTTTTTAACTCTTTTTTATTTGGTTCTCCAACATAACCAATTATATGAGCAAATTCCTCAGGGTATCTATAAGTTCTTTCGTAAGAAACTATTGGTTGTACATAAGAAATATTGCTTAAATTATAGTTAATATTTGAAATTATTTTCCATGATAATTTTTTGTCAATAATATATGCTTCATGTTTCTTATATTTTTTATGTTTATATATTTCTCTCTTAAATTTTTTTATCTCTAATATGTCAAAATTTATATAGTTTCCCAAACCAAAAAAAAATTCGTTTAAGTTTTTAATTTCGTTTGGAAAAATACTTAATTGATAAATCTGATTATTTGATGCGATAACTCTATTTTTAAAATCGAATATTGTACCCCGCTCAGGAACATCTTTAATTTCTCTATATCTATTCCTGTCTGATAATTGCTTAAATTCTTTTGACTTGAACAACTGAAGATAGGCTAATCTAGATAAAATAACTCCAAAAAAAGCAAATTTTGCTACCGACAAAACAAATCCTCTTCTTGAAATAGTCTTTGTTTTGCTCTCAATTCCTTTTTTTATTTTTGGACTAAAATATTCCATTTATAATTTAGTTATATATAGACTTTTTTTGACTAAAATGCTATTCCACCCGCTTTCAGGAGGTAGTTTATTAAAATAGAAGTAAAAAATGATAATTTAGAACAAGCACTAAGAGTTTTGAAAAAAAAACTTCAAAAAGAAGGGACATTTAGAACTTTAAAATTGAAAAGTTATTTTGAAAAACCCTCAGAAAAAAAGAAGAGAGAGAAAGAAGAAAATATTAAGAGATTTAAAAAATTAAGAAAATTAAAAGCAAAACTTTAAATATCGTTTAATCTAAACTTTTACAGATTTCCTCAACCATTTTTTTCGCGTCAGAGAATAACATTAAAGTATTATCCTTAAAAAACAGCTCGTTTTCTACTCCAGCATACCCTGCTGACATTCCTCTTTTTACAAAAAGAACAGATTTAGATTTTTCTACGTCTAATATAGGCATTCCATAAATCGGGCTTTGTGGATCAGTTTTTGCTGCAGGATTTGTTACATCATTTGCGCCTATCACAAATGCTACGTCTGTATTAGAAAAATCATTATTAATATTTTCTAATTCATATACTTCATCGTATGGAACATTTGCCTCTGCCAATAAAACATTCATATGACCTGGCATCCTTCCAGCCACAGGATGTATTGCATAACTAACTTTTACTCCTTTATCTTTAAGTTTATCACACATTTCTCTTAAAGCATGTTGTGCCTGTGCTACAGCCATTCCATATCCTGGCACAATAATTACTGAAGAAGCATTTTTCATTAAAAAAGCTGCATCATCTGCACCGGCTTGTTTTACAGGTTTAGCATTTCTTTGTTGAACTTGTTGCGTATTCTCATCTCCTCCAAATCCACCCAATATTACATTAAAGAATGATCTATTCATTCCTTTACACATTATATAAGATAATATAGCACCGGATGAACCAACTAGAGCTCCTGTAATAATTAGTGCAGTATTTTCGAGTGTAAAACCAATGCCAGCAGCTGCCCAACCAGAATATGAATTTAACATCGAAACTACTACTGGCATATCAGCTCCGCCAATGGGTATTATAATTAGAAAACCAATTAAAAGAGATAGAGCAATTACTATCCAGAAATAATATGCAGTTTGATCTAAAATCAAATATACGATAGCTGCTAAAATTAAAATACCAATTATTAAATTTAAAAAATGTTGACCTTTAAATGTAATTGGAGATCCTGACATCAAACCTTGTAGCTTCAAAAAGGCGATGCACGATCCAGTAAAAGTTATTGCTCCAATTGAAACACCAATTGACATTTCAATTAAAGATGAAGTTTTGATTGAGCCAAATTGTCCAATATTAAAAGCCGATGGATTATAAAACGCCGCTGTTGCGATTAACACTGCAGCTAAACCTACTAAGCTGTGAAATCCTGCAACTAACTGTGGCATTGCAGTCATCGCAATTCTTGAAGCAACTAACCCACCAACTAAGGCACCAAGTAATAATGGCACTAAAATAAACTGAATATTAGATAACAATATTTGAAAACTATCTAAACCTAGCAAAGTAGACACAATTGCGATAAACATGCCAGTCATTCCAAAAATATTTCCTGACCTAGATGTTTCTGGAGAAGATAAGCCTCTTAATGATAATATGAAAAAAATACCAGCAATCAAATATAAAACTGCAATTAAATTTATCGATATCATTTTTTGTTTTTTCCTTTCTTGTACATCGCAAGCATCCTCATTGTGACAAGAAAACCGCCAAAAATATTAATTGCCGCTAGAAATACTGCAATTGATCCGGAATAAAGTGCTAACTTACTAGATCCAATATCAGAAACTGCAACTGCTATCAGAGCTCCAACTATTATCACTGATGAAATTGCATTAGTTACAGACATTAAAGGTGTATGTAATGCTGGTGTAACACTCCAAACAACATAATATCCTACAAAAATAGATAAAATAAATATTGCTAATCTGAAAATAAAAGGGTCAATACTTTCCATAATAATTTTAAATTTTTACTCCTTTGATAATTTCATCTTCATAATCTATATCAATAGTTTTGCTATCTTTGTTTACTAGAAGAGTTAAAAAATTAATTATATTTTTGGTTAACAAACTTGATGCAGAATAAGAGGTTCTAGAGGCATAATTGGAATAACCAATTATTTTAATCCCATTTTTTTCTATTACTTTATCTCTCTCAGAGAAGGCAACATTGCCACCTTGAGACGTAGCAAGATCACAAATAACAGATCCTGGCTTCATAGACAAAACCATTTCTTCGTTTATAATTAAAGGAGCTTTTCTTCCGGGTATTAAAGCTGTAGTGATAATAACATCTTGATTTTTGACAGTTTGTTTTATTAACTCTTCTTGTTTTTTCTTATAATTTTTAGTTGCCTCTTTTGCATAACCACCTTCGGTTTCTAGGTTTTCATCACTATCAACAAAAACAAATTTTGCTCCTAAACTTTCAACTTGTTCTTTTGAAGCTAACCTTACATCTGTAGCGGAAACAACTGCTCCAAGTCTTTTTGCCGTTGCAATTGCTTGTAATCCTGCTACTCCGGCTCCGACTATGAAATACTTTGCTGGTGTAATTGTGCCAGCAGCAGTCATCATCATAGGAAGTGCTTTACTAAATTCATAGGCTGTATCTATCACTGCCTTATATCCTGCAAGATTTGACTGAGAGGACAAAACATCCATCGCTTGTGCCCGTGTAATTCTTGGTAAATAATTTAAACCAAAAATTTTTATATTATTATCATTTTTTAATTTAAATAATTTATCATTATCCTTATCAAAAAAAGCAGTAATAACTATTGTGCCATCTTTAAATTTATATGAATCAAGGTTCTTTCCTGAAATCTTTATTATAATATCAGATAAAGATGTAATATCGCTCTCTGACTTTACTTCGGCACCTACTTTAATAAACATCTCATCTTCTAAACCTAATTTTTTCGCGTAATTCTTTTCAACTAAAATTTTAAAACCAAGTTTGATAATTGATGAGACGTGCTCTGGCAATAACATCGAGCGATTTTCAAATATATCTTTTTCTCTCAAAAATCCAATTATCATTGCTTTGAATTAAATTATTTATTAAGTAGATACAAGATAAAGATATTTATTTTTTTAAAATAATAGATTTATTAAACTAAGAAAACTGCCATTAAAACTAAAATTAAAACAATAAAAATTCCTGCAATTGTAGCAAGCTTCGCAAAACCTGACCAAGTCTCTTTCTGATCTTTGATATCCATTATCCCTGCCTTGATTTCATTCTTGGATTTTTTTTATTTATAACGTAAAGCTTACCTTTTCTTTTTATCAATTTATTATTCAAGTCTCGTTTTTTTAATGATTTTAAAGAACTAACTACTTTCATGACACGCGGTTATAACAAAAAAATTAATAATTAAAATAGTTTTTCTTTCCATGTTTTAGGGGTTTTTTCGTTTTCTATTTCTAGAGTATAATTATATCGGAATTTTTTTGGACCTTTTTTCTTAATATAATCTATAACTTTATCAACTGATTGATCCAAAGATACTTTGGTAGAGTATTTTAACAATTTTCTTGCTTTTTCAGCTGAGCATGTCGCGTGCTTTACTTCATTTGGTCTGTCAGAATAATATCTTGGTTTTTCATTAAACTTTAATTTGTTGGATATAATTCCGAATAAATCGTTTATTGTGATAAATTCTTCATCTGGCCCAATGTTAATAATTTGTGATTTTATTTTGTTATCAAACAAAAGTTTATCTAAACAAAATATACAGTCATCAATATCAGAAAAGCATCTTTTTTGTTCTCCATCACCATATATAATTGGTTGTCTATTTTGAAGCATTAAGTTTACCATAATGGAAACGACATTTCTAAATGGGTCGTCATATTTCTGTTTTGGTCCAATAATATTATGTGGAACAGCGATATTGTACTCAACGTCATGTGTCGCACACAAAATTTTTAAAATATTTTCTGCTGCAACTTTAGAAACTCCGTATGGATCAACAGGTTTTAAATTATCATCTTCTGCAAATGGTATTTTTATATTCCCATATCTTGCCATTGAAGAGCAATAAACAATTCTCTTCACTTTGTTTCTTATTGCTGCAGTAAAAACGGAAACACTACCAGTTACATTATTATTACAAATAAGCGTAGGAGAAATGCTAGATAAACCCTCATGAGCGTAAGCTGCTGCGTGACACACCACATCCACATTATTTTTTGTCGATTGAGTCATAAAATTTAAATCTTCACAATTACCCTTGTAAAATACGACTTCCTTACTTACATTTTCTAAATCACCGCCAACTAAATTATCACAGCCTGAAACTTTAAAACCCTTATTTAAATAATAATCAGCTAAATTTGAACCTAAAAAACCAGCTATTCCTGTTATGAAAATATGCATTTTTTAAAAAGCCTGGCAACGACCTACTCTCCCATACCTTAAGGCAAAGTACCATCGGCGCAGAAAGGCTTGACTTCCGAGTTCGAAATGGATCGGGTATTACCCTTTCGCAATAATCACCAGGCACGTGATATATATAATTTTTATTTAAAAAGTAAATATTAATTTTAGATTAAAATAAGTAAAAATTATGTATTTTGCGAAAGTGAACATGTAGTTTAGTTTTAAAATAAAGCTATGTATCAACATTTAATACCAGTTATAAATTTATTTTGCACTAATATAATAATAATAATTAGTATCTATTCAGCGGGATATTTTTTTTTAAATCAATTTCAAGTAAAAAAATTTTTTGGATTGATACTAATAAGTGGAGTGATAATCACTTCAATTCTCTCCCTTTTTATAAATTTTTTTTTACCAATAGATTACAAAATTTCACTTATTATTATATTTATCTTATTTATCTATTTTCTAAAATTAAATAAATATAAAGCAGATTTATTAAAAATTATTATTATAAGTTTCCTATCAATTTTTTTTTATTACGCGGGGAATAATGCTGAAGATTTTTCAATTTACCACCTAATAAATATTCAAGCTATTATCGAAAATAAGATTATTTTAGGATTAATTAAAATTAAACTAAATTTAGGGCAATCGCCAATCTCATTTTATGGTGACGCAATTTTTCAAAGTTTGCCGTTTATAAAAACTATTATTAATTATATGTCTTTTATAACTTTTGTCGGATTAATAAGCTTCCTAATTGAAATTATTAAATCGAAAAAACATTATTATTTTTCTGAATATTTTTTAATAATTTCAACTCTTTATGTAGTTTTAAAATTTTCAAGATTAGGGTCACATGGCGCCGATCTAATATCATTAGTTTTAATATTATGTGGAATATATTTTTTTTTGAATATAAATTTTAAAAAAATTAATCAAGAAGATAATTTTAATAATATTTTTTATACATTGACTTTTATAAGTAGCGCTATCTTCTTCAAAATTTTTTCTATCACGTATTATTTGCTTTTTTTTCTAATTTTATTTTTTCTTATTAAAAGGAAACAGATTAAAAAATATTATAAATTGATTTTTACTATTATAACTTTTAATTTATTTTTTTTGTTAAAAAATTTTTTAATATCAGGGTGTTTAATTTTTCCAATACAAGAAACTTGCTTCAATAACTTTCTATGGAGTAGTGATAATTATACAATTTATAACTGGAAATTAATTAATGAAGCATGGTCAAAAGGTTGGTATGATCATTTCTCAAAAAATTATTATGAATATATTAAAAATTTATATTGGTTAAATACATGGTTTAATAATCATTTTATTAAAAGTTTAGAAAAATTTTTTATTCCAATAATTTTGATTATAATTTTAATTAAAAAATTGAAAAGAGAAACAATTTACAGAAATAATATAAATTTTAATATTATTATTGTTTTTTTTGTCAGTTTTTTGTCTGTAACTTTATGGTTTTTTAATTCACCATTAACTAGACTTGGTCTTATCGGTCTAATCCCGCTTATAATATTAATTTTAAACTTTAAATTTTTAAGAAATTTCAAATTTACATTATCAACTAATACAATAAGTTTTATAATAATTTTAATACCAATTTTTTTTCTAACAAAAAATACTTATAGAATTTATAATACTTCCTCGGACTACGAAAATTTTCCATATCCAAGAATTAACAAAAATGAGATAAAAAATGTTGATAATAAAAAAGTTAAAGTGAAACAAGAAAATGGAGTTAAATTTTATATATACGATAAAGAAAAATGTTTTACAATAAAATTTCCATGTTTACCAAAGTATAAGGAAAAAAAATTTTTATTTTTAAAAAAATATAACTATATAATTTTAAAAAATTTATGACAAAAATAAGTATAATTATACCCACAAGAGATCGAACAAATTTATTAAAAAAAACGCTTTTATTTTTAAAAAAAAATAATAGTTTTTACCAAGAAATAATAATAGTTGACTCATCAAAAAAAAAATCTTTTGATATAAATTCCAAAAATATTAAAACTTTAACAATTAAGGCAAACCATATTTTTTCTAAACCTTCGACATCTTTACAGAGAAATATTGGATTAAAAAAAGTTAGTAAATTTTCTGATTTCGTGATGTTTTTAGATGATGATGTCAAATTTGAGAAAGATGCTCTTGAGAAAATGAAAAGCTTTATAACAAAAAATAGTGATTTTGCTGGATATGGTTTTAATTTAATAATTAAAAATCAAAACTTATCAAATATTTTGAAAATAAATAATTTATTTAATTTTTTTCAGTTATATTCTAACAAGCCTGGAAAGGTTGCAAAATCTGGATGGCATTCAAAAGCAATTAATTTAAAAAAAAAAACATTAGTAGAATGGCTCCCTACACAAGCAGTAATATATAAAATTAGTAATATTAAAAACATTTTTTTCTTTTTAGGATTTGGTAAATATAGTTACTTAGAAGATTTAGAATTTAGTTACAGAGTTAAAAAAACTGGTAAATTAGTTATATTAAATACTGCAAAATACAGCAGTGATAACAGTGTAGATAGAAATCTATTTAATTTTGGAAAAAAAGAAATAATTAATAGATACATTTTTCTAAAAAAAAATAATCTTTCAGTAAGTAAATTTTTAATAATGTGTTGTTTCATATGTTTAAGAAACTTTTTAAAAAGTTTTGTTAATCATAATTTTTTTTTGAGGTTATGTGGTAATTTGCTCGGTTTATATAAAATATCTAAAATTTAGTTTCTTAAAAATCTTTTTTATTAAATGAATTGGTAAATTTGCATATAATTTAATATAAACTGTTAATAATTCCAAGTTAATATCTTTTAGCTTTATTAATTTATATAATAAAAAATAATAAGACCCAAAATTATATAAGTAAGATAATTTATTATTTTTTATAAATTTTCTAAAATAATAAAAATTTTCTTGCCAACATTTAATCTGCCATTCTCTATTTTCATTAAAATCAGAAAATTTGTTTTCGTATTTTATTAATTTAATATCTTTATACAAATTTTGTGTTTTTAAATTCAATTTATCAGAACAAGCTATATAAAAGTTGTCAATCAAACCCCAATCATACTGATCATAGGTTAAAACCAAATCAAAAAACTCTTTTGCTTTATTTTTACTCAATTTAAAGGCCATAAAATCAATTCCGAAATGAGGAGTTGTAGGATTAAGTTTTATCCCATTTTTGATTAAAATATTTGGAAAAATAAAAGACATGTGGTTCTCATTTTTATTTTTTTTTAAAATGTCTGCTATTTTATTATCAATAATTACATCTGAATTTGAAAATATAAAATAATCAAAATTATTATCTAAATAATATTTAAGCGTATTTTTTAACATTATTGAATTTGAGTATTTTTTATTTTTTGGAAGTCTATCTTTTGGAAAATTAAAGTATTTATATTTTATCTTATTGTCTATAATAAAATCTTCTATACCCTCTTCATCAAATTGTGTAACAGATAACGTAATATCTAAATCTAGCTTTGATATATTATTTAAGAATTTAGCCTGAATATCATCATTATCTTTAGATTTTTTTAAAGGTCTAAATGAAACTTGCCATAAAATTTTCACGCTATATATCCTTTAAGTATAAGATTTTAATATAAAAAAAATGTATAATAAATTGTTATCAATATTTGAAATTAAAAAAATTTCTCAAATTAATACTATAGACAAATTTTGTATAATATCTATTTTTTTGTTCCCTATAGCATTAGTAGCAGGTCCAGCCATAGTCGAATTGATAGTATTTTTGAATATACTGTGTTTTATTTTTAGATTTCGTAATTTTGAGATTTATATTAATAAAAAACTGCTTATTATATTAGGTGCAATCTATTTTATCTTTGTTCTTTCTTCACTTTTATCAGAATTCAAATTACATTCTTTAAAAAGTTCCTTTTTTTCTTTAAGATTTTTTATCTTTAACTTTATAGTTTATGTTATACTTCAAAAATACAAATTTATTATAAGAGGTTTGGGTATATTTTATATATGTTTAATTTTATTTTTAATTTTTGATTGCTTTATACAAGTTATTTTCGCGGAGAATATTTTTTTTATAGATAGACAATCTAAGTTTGTTCATGCTGGTATGTTTGGTGATGAAAAGGTTTTAGGTAGTTTTTTAATTAGAATAAGTACAATAACATTAGGTTTATATTTTTGGTTTGTGGATTTCAATAAAAAAAATTTAACTAATGTTTTTATTTTTTTGATAATATTATTTTTAGGACTTTTATTTACAGGTGAAAGGACAGCTTTAGTTTATTTTTCTCTTTTGTTTTTAATAACTTTAATATTTGCCATAAGATCAAAATTATTAAGCATATTCAAAATATTAATATTTATTATCATTATAACTCTAATACCAATTTCACTTTATGTTAAATATTTTCCATTTCAACAAACGGTTATTGCTACAAAAAATCAAATTTTTCATAATAATAAGTTTAATTTTTTTTCAATAAAACATCAGTCTTTTAGTTTAACAGCAATTAAGATATTTGAAGATAATATGTTTATTGGTGGTGGGCCTAATAACTATAGAAAATTATATGACAAATATGATATATTTGAAAATGAGTCCAATCATCCTCATAATATGTTTTTTCAGATGATAAGCGATCTTGGGCTAATAGGTTTTTTTGTTTACTTATTGGTTTTATTATCAATTATTCTAAACATTTCGAGAGGAATTATAAAAAATAATATTAGTTTAGTTTATTTTTCTGTTAGTTTTTTATTTTTTATAAATCCACTTTTTCCAACTGGTAATTTTTTTAATAATTGGTTTATGGCAATTGGTACGTTCGCATTACCATTTATGTACGCAAAAATTAAGGAAAAATAATGCGAGATTTATTATCAAAAAGTCTTATTTTATCTTCGCCTGGTTTAATTTCATTAATTATTTCGTTAATAGCCATTCCAATACATTTGAATGAACAGGGGTTTGAAAATTATGGTAAGTATATTTTTTTTCATTTTATTTTATCTCTTGGATTACTCATAAATTTAGGTATTGGAAAAATGTCTACAATAGTTATAGGTCAAAATATTGATAAATTAAATTCTATTATTAGTCAAAATTTAAAATATACATTAATAAAAAGTTCAATATATTTCTTATTTTATTTATCAGTTAATTTTTTTTTAAATCTTAATCATGACTTTTTAATTTTTTTTATTGGTTTGACGCTCACATCAATTTATTTCTCTTTTGAAGGTATTTTCCTAGGTGAAAAGAAATTTATGAAAATTAGTATTTTAAATTTACTTTTTTTTAGCTTATCATTAAATGTTCCCTCACTGATGCTTTTTTACCAAAGCTATTCTGTTGAAAATTTAATTTTATTTTCAATAATTATCAAATTATTTACGATTACTTTAATGATCATTGAATACCTAAAAAATATGAATTTAAGTATTAACAAAAATAATATTTTAGAAGAAAAAATTTTACAAAATTACAAATGGATATCTATGAATCTTTTGAACATACAAATCTCAAATTTTATAGACAAATACTTGGTAAAAATTTTTTTAGGATTGGATTTGCTCAGTAAATACTCAATACCACAACAACTATCTGGCAAACTTAGTATATTTTCTCAGGGATTTAGTGCTTTTTTGTTACAAAATCTATCTGTTAAGAAAAATCAAAATACTAACTTAATAACTTCAATTTTTTTATTCTTTTACCTTATGCCAATAATTATTTTTTTAGCATTTCCCTTATTTAATAAATTTTTGATATTTTGGCTAGATAATAATTATGAGTTTGAAATTTTTAATTTATTTAAAATATTTGTTATATATGCAGTTTTTTCATCTACATCTCATTTAGTGACTTCAAAATTTGAAGCCAACTTTAAAATTAAAAATAATTTCAAAATAGAATTAATTTGTCTGATACCTTTTGCTATTTTAATATTTATTGCAACAAAAAATAATTTTTCTTTATTAAATATTTCTATAATAATGCTCATTAAAGAAGTATTACTCTTATCTTTAAGATTAAGATTTTTTAGGAGGGAACTGAGGTCTATTCAAAAAAAATACTTTTATAACTTATTTTTAATTATAATTATTTTGTATTCATCTTTTTTTAATTATGTAATTTTTTATTCAATTATTTTAATAATATATTTACCCTTTTTAATAAATGAATTTTATAAATTATATTCTTCGAAAAATTTCTGAAAGTTTAAGTATTTTTTGGATAAACCCTCCAATTAAAAATTTAAATCAAGAAAAAAAAATTTATGAAATAATTAACAGACAATTTATCAAAATTAATGTTAATAAAAAGGTTTTAAAAGAAACCCATTTGATTTTTAACTATAAAATTAAAAACATAATAAAAAAGAAAAACTTAAAAAATTTACTTAGATACCCCTTTGTTCAAAAAATTTTTTTTGTACACAACAGATTTTTTATTATAAGAGAATTACTTAAATTAAAATTATCAGTTAATTGGAATTTATATAAGAAACTTTTAAAAGAGAATTCAATCTGCAATCCGGTAAGATATTTTTTATATCCGAGTAGTTCTGGAAATAGAATACATCAAATATATCATTTATATATTTTAGAGCATAATACAAATGCGCTAATTAAAAATTTTTCTAAAATATTTGAACTTGGTGGTGGTTACGGCTGTCTAGCTAGTATTTTTCAAAAACTAAATAAAAATAATAAAATGTTTTATGAGATTGTAGACACAAAAATAGTTAATTTAGTTCAATTTTATTATCTCAAAATGTTAAATTTTAACGTAGGATTTAATAAAAATTTCAAAATAAAATTAACAAATAATATAAACCAAAAATTTAAAACATACGATCTGTTTGTGGCAAATTGGTCTTTATCTGAAGTGCCGATAAAATATAGAAATAAATTTTTTAATATTATTAAAAACAGTAAATATTTTTTGATATCATTCCAGGAAAATTTCGAGGATATAGATAACTTAAAATATTTTTGTAATTTAAAAAATAAATTAAAAAATAATTTTAAGATTAAAATAATTAGAAATAGACTATATAAAGGAAGTATAATAAAAAAACAAAAACATTTTTATATGGTTGGAGAAAATATGAAATATGTTCAAAAATAGTATTATAGTGAACACTTTTTCAAATAAAAATTTGTTATCATTAATTTGTGTTACTATAGTTTTAAGTTTGTGGGCTGCGATTGATACTCATTTTTTTGATGTAAAACTTAATAATTTTAAAGACTTTGTACAAATTATAAGATCAATAGCTCCTTACACTTTTTTTATTATATTTATAATATTTGTTTTTATTAAAAATATTAAATCAATATTTATAAATTTTTTTTTTAATATCATAATTTTTTTCGTTTTTATAATTCAAATTCCAGGTTTATTTTATAGTTTTAATTCAATTTTAAATTTATTCTTTATTTTGAATTGTTTAATATATTTATATATTTTAAATTATTTTTATCAGGTTAAAAAACTTAATAATCTATTAAGTCTATCTTTTTCAATTTTAGCCGTAGTTTTTCTTTTTTTTGGTACTGGCCTTATGCATTGGTTAATATTTGAAAGTAAAGATTTAAATTTATACGGATCCTGGCCACATGGTTTAGAAAATTTTCAAATATCAGAAAATGTTCCTAGGTCTTCGGGGATGTCAAGAACAAGTATGATTATATTTTTAATTTCTTCTATTCTTATTATTATTAAAAAGAACAAATATTTACCGTCTTTATTGTCAATTTTTTCTTTGATTTTAATTTTTACAACACAATCTAGAATATCAAATTTTTTTATTATTGGATATCTAATATTTTATCATTGTGTATTATGTTTTTTGAAAATAACTGTTAAAGAAAAATTTGTTATATTTTTTATTTCATTTCTAATTCCTATAATTTTAATATCTGGAATTTCCTACTACCAAGTAAGTAAATCTAGTAAAAACAAATTAATCCAAAGTGATACAGAAACAATAATTCAAAAAAGACTAAATAGGCCAATAGATGATGTTAATGTTGGTTTTGGATCAGGAAGAGGTAAAGACTGGAAAAAAATAATTCAACTGAACAAAAACTATTTTTTAGGAAATGGTGCTATGGGTGATAGGTACCTAATTAATCAATCAGCTTCAAATTTTTTTGTTTATTCATACTCGAGTGCAGGGCTTGTTGGTTTAGTTCTTGGTATAATATTATATTTCATATCTTTAACTTTAGCTATAAAAAACCTACTTTTAACAAATTTTCAGATTACAAAAAAAAATTATAAAACTATTATTTGTTCTAACATAATATTATATTTACTTTTTAGATGTATAGGAGAAACATCCTTTGGAATATTTGGTATAGACTTTTTAATATTTTTTTGTTGCTTCTACTATTTAATACAAAATTCTAATTATAATATATATTTAAAAAAATAATTTAATTAAACTAACAGATAAAAATACTCTCTTTAAATGAACTTTAGGGTTGTGAAATAGTCTTGTAAGCCAACCTAAATAAAACTTATCCAAAGTATCATTTATTGGAGCTTGATTTCCAGTTAAAAAACCAATTGCTGCTCCAGTACAAATTATTGGAATTTTGGACCTAAAGTACTGATTTATTTCCATTGCTAATATCTCTTGTTTTTCACCAGCAATATTTATTAATATATAATCAGGTTTTTTTAATTTAATTAAATTAAATAACCTCAAATCTCTAAAGTTATATTTATAAAAGGGAGCTACGTAACTAAAACTTTTAATATTTCTAGATCTATAAAAATGTTGGTTTAGTTTTTTTTCATTTAAATTCGGGTCTATAGATAGAATTAATTTTTGAGTAAATATATTTTTTGATAAAAAATCTTTTAGAAATAAATATCCAGAATACTTAGTTATTTTATGTTTTTTAAAAATCCTCAATAAAATACAAAAATAACCACTATCCAAAATTGCAATTTTGGATTTTTTGAGAGCTAAGTAATATTTTTTATTTTTTTTTAATGTAGACAGAGAAGAAGCAGCTGGAGCTACCAGATAACCACCTTTATTTAAAATCAAATTAATTTTTTTAAAAGTGTAATTATAAAATTTGATACTACAGAAAATTATAGTATTATTTTTCATAAACTAATACTTTATAACTATCATTAAACTTTAATATATGAAAAATAAAATTTTATTTTGGGTTACTGACTTTTCAACAAAAAGTGGTGAAGGGTTGTTAGCAATACGGTTTATTAACGATTTAAAATCAAATACTAACCTTAAAGTAATAAGAATTGACAATAGAAAATTAATTTCAAAATTCAAAAAGAATACAATTACACATAAATATATTCTTCCAATATTAGGTATTTGGAATTTGTGGTTAGCATATTTCAAAGGATACAAAACTTGTTATGTCAATTATTTGCCATTATGGAATTTTTTAATTTTTTTTATATTACCTCCTAAAACTATCTTAGGACCAATAACTGGTACAATTAGCAAACATAGAAGTTTTGTACTGAAAAGAATTTTAGAAATTATCAGCAGATTAATTATAAATATAAGATACAAAAAATGCTTATTTGCAAATAACTTCTACAAGAGTCTATTTACTGGCCATTACCATAATTATATTATTAAAAATTTAAATTTCAAAATTTATAAAAAAAAAAAAATTACTTATGATTTTCTTTTTTATTATAGAAAACAATATGATAAAGAGCTTCAATACCTAAATTTAATTATTAATTTAACTAAGTTAAATTTTAAAATAGCAATAATTGGGGATAAGTTGTTAGATAAGAACGTATCGAATTTTGGATATGTAAATACTAAAAAATTAGAATTAATAATGAAAAAAACAAAATCAGCAATAAATAACAAAGAAAATTTATATAGTTTTTTTGCACAAAAATGTTTGATTAATAATTTATCAGTATTTTATAATGATGAATTTATAAAATATGAAAAACTGAAAATTAAAAATTTTTACCCAATACCTTATAATAATTTAAAAATGGCTATTAACTTAATTTTAAGAAAAAAAAATTTATCAATCCTAAAGAATCAAAATATTAAATTGAATTTTAATAATTACTTTTTTTATGACCCGTAATCTAAATAAATGTGCCTTTTTTGACAGAGATGGCGTCCTAAATAAAGATAAAGGATATATATCAAAAATCGAAGATTTTAAAATTTTTCAGAATGTAGGTGAGGCACTTTATGAATGTAACAAAAATAAGTTTCTAGTTATTATAATAACAAATCAAAGTGGTGTTGGCAGAGGTCTTATTAGTTTATCACAACTTAATAATATTCATTTATTTTTAAAAAAAAAAATAAAAAGACAAAACGCCAAGATAAATGATATTTTCTTTTGTCCCTATCATCCAACTGCCGGAATAGGTAAATATAAAAGAAAAAGTATTGATCGCAAGCCGAGTCCTGGTATGATTGTTAAAGCTATAAAGAAATGGAAAATTGACCCCAATCAAAGTTTTATGATTGGTGATAAAGTAACCGACCGTGTCGCTGCAAAATCATCTGGATTAAAATTTTTTTATAAAAGTAAAAAGATTAATTTGCATAAGCAAATTAAAAAAATAATTAAATATTATAAATAAAATTTATTAAATATAATATAAAACAAACATTTAATACCATCTAAAGTCGTTATTTTTTTTCCTTGCTTTTTAGTTCTTGGTTTAAAGTTTACAGGAACTTCTAAAAAAAAATTCTTTTGATTTGTTAGTTTAATGAATATTTCAAAATCAAGATCAAAACCTTTACGATTTAATTTTATCGATTTTAAAAGATTAGCATTAAAAGCTTTTACTGTGGTGAAAGGATCTGAAATTGATTTATTAAAAATAGCTAATATTAATAAATTTATTAGCTTACCTCCAAATTTACTAAGTAACATAGTTAATTTATTATTTTTATATATCTGGTCTAATTGGTCATCTAAATTCATACATTTTATCATTCTGCTGCCGTAAACTATTTTTGACTGCTCCATCATTATGGGTTGAACAACCTTTTCTATATCACTGACATTATATTCATCATCAGATGGATATATTACAATCACATCACCTTTGCTTTTTCGTATTCCATAATTAATTGCTTCACCCCTACCAACTTTGTTGAGCTGATAGAATTTATACTCTTTGAACTTTTGAATAATCTTACTGCATCCGTCTGTGGATCCTCCATCAACTACTATTACCTCTTTTACAAGATTGAAATCACTGAAGCTGAGTTTTCTTATATCGTTTAAAACTTTGAAAATTGTTCTTTTTTCATTCAAACATGGAATAATAATAGAAACGACAGATTTAGATAAATTATTTATTAAATGAGAGTTGCCACTTAAGTGAAATATTTTTTTAGCTAACCAATTTGGATAATGTAATCCTGCACCTTTTTCCCAGTCTAACAATTGTAAATTAATTTTTGATGAATAATTCAAATAATTTTGTTTATTTAAAAGATTTTTATCATCTTTATCAAATTTATTTACTAAATAATAATCAACTAAATTTTTTTTAATGTTATTTTTTTTATTATTAAAAAAATAGTAAAATTTATTTATTAAGCTCTCAACATTTTCATGTAAAATATCATTGTCAAAAAAAATATTTGTAATTAAAAATTTTTTTGCTCTTGAATTATGTACCAAATCACAGAGCCCTTTTGTCATATAGCTTGGGAATAATGATGAGTGTTGCGTTCCAGGACCGTAAATTATAATATCTGATTTTTTAATTAAATTATACAATTCAGAATTAATATTAGGATTAATATGTAATTTTTGAAGATAATTTTTTTTTTGTAAAGTGTTCTTATTTTTTAATTTTTTATCAAGTTTTAAATTTTTAGACTTTAAGAGATATAAATCTGAAATTTTACTTGGATGTCTTTTTTCTACTAAATCTGCCTCTCCTGTAATTATGTTTCCATTTTCAAGAATAGCATTTAGATATAGGTTTAAACCATTTGTAACATTAAGAACTCTGTGATTTATGTCTAAAAAATTTTCAATATCTTTCAAAGATTTGTTGAAATTTTTGTTGTTTAATAAATATGATGACGCAATTAGTATATTTCCTAATGAGATGTCAGATAATTTAACTGTATTAAATTTTGTATAAAATTTGTAAAAAGTTTTAAAATATTCTTCTATTTTATTAAATTTATCTACTGATAAGTTATAAATTTTTAATTTCTCTACAATAAGACTATTTTTATTTAAGTATAAAAAGTCTTTAAATTCTCTCTTTGTAAATTTTTTTGGAAATCTGAAATTAAATATATCAAATAAAATATTTCCATTCTGCTTGTTTCTTTCGATTAAATGTAAAAAATTTTTTCTGAAATCTGATGGGCCTAACATTCCAGTTAATAATTTTCTAATCTCACCAGTGGATTTACCATCGTCATAACCATTAACTAAAATAGATAACTTTATGTTTGGTATTTTCTTCAAAAGCTCGATAAATCTAACGTTACCAGAGCCCCCTGAAAATAGAGTTATATTAATGTGTTTTTTTAGAAGCATACTGAAACTTAGAAATTTTTAAGAATTTGTAAGGAACCATTTCCATTTTGGTTTGAAAATTTTTTCTAAAAAAATTAATTATTTGCTTTAAAATTTTTATTGGATGAAAAACTAACTTTGTAGATAAAAAAATTAAATATAACAATAATCTTTCTTTATTTAAAGACTTATAATCATCTCTCCAAGTTGGTGTAAAAGTGAGATTTGATAAATTATTTAACTTTGAAAATTGATTAAAAATTCTTGAACCTGGTATTGGCGTTATTATAAATACAGCAATTTCATCAATGCCTTTTCTACTTAAATCATAAACCATTTTTCGTGTCTTTTTAATATCGCCTCTAGTTTCCCCAGGAAAACCTAAAATAAAACATGCCTGTCCAAATATTTTAACTTTGTTCATTCTTTTTACTACTTTAAGAGCATGATTATAATCAAATGGTTTATCTATTTGTTTCATAAGTTCTTTTGAACCGCTTTCTGGTGATATTGAAATATACCTACATCCAGCGTCGTACATTTTATTTATAGTATCTAAACTTTTTATACTTTCAACTTTGGTACCCGAAACTATTTTCCAAATAATATTAATTTTTTGATTAATGAATGTATCGCAAATTTCATTAGTTCTTTTTTCATTTACAGTAGGATTTAGATCTTCAAAATGAAACTCATTAATTTGAAAATTATTTTTTAAATATTTTATTTCATTTACTATGTTAATTGCTGATCGAGCTCTCCATTTTCTCTCATTTGTTTTAGGGACAACACAAAACTTACAGGGGTAAGGGCACCCTCTGGATGTCAGAATTGGTAGGTATCTTTTATTACTTAAAGGTCCATGTGAATATCCAAGGCTCCAATAATTTTCAACTGGAAAATTTTCCCATGCTGGGATTGGCAAATCATCAAGATCATTTACAAAATTTATTTTGTTATTAAAAATCTCTTTAGATATTAAACCTTTCAAAGATTTCAATTTATTTTTATTATTTAAATTAGAAAATAACTCGTAAGAAGTATACTCTAAATCTCCAATAACTAAATAATCACTTCCAAAATCAAAAAATTTTTCTTTAACTACATCAAGCGAATAAGCTGTAACTGCCTGCGAATTTTCTAAGATTATAACTGGTATATTTTTATAATTATTTTTTAAATGTAAAACAATTTTTTTAATTGAATTATGATTTGCAACTTGATTAGCATAAACAAAAAAACATTTAATTTTGTCTAAGTTTGTGAATTTGAGTGTTCTTATATCGTCGCCTAAAATTATTTTATCATCTATAATTTGACTATGCGTAGGATTTTGACCAAATAAATCTCTTACTTCAACATCAATATTTTTTTTTTTAAAAAAAGAAACAACGTAAGCAAGTGCGATTGGCATATAAACAATGCCAGTAGTAAACTTGTCATTCTTCTGAACAGAAAGTTGAGGATTGATAAATATAGCATTCATATTATTTTAGAAACGATATTTTATAATAGTTTTAATTGCCTTAAGTGCATCAAAAAAATTTATTTTTTTACCTTCTTGAACTGTCCTGGGATTATAACTTACAATAACCTCTTCAATTACATAATTATTTTTGATCAATTTTGCAGTAATTTCGTGATCAGCCTCAAAACCGTTTGAAAAAATTTCAAATTTTTTAAAAAAGTCTATTGGATAAAGTTTGTATCCAGTTAGGGGATCAGTAATGATTTTTTGATATATAATAAGAAACATTATTACAAACACTATATTTGCTAAATATGGCAATATAGATTGATCTTTGTTTATTCTAGGAAATATATTATACTTTAATGGCAAATACCTAGAGCCATAAACGGATTTGTTTTTATCTTTCCTAAGTTTTTTACACATTGTTATAATATCATTTGGATCATATTCCAAATCCCCATCTTGAATTAAAACAAAGTCACCTTTAGCTATTTTAATACCATTTTGTACCGCTCTTCCCTTTCCATAATTTTTTTGATGAAGTTTAATAATTTCATTATATTGCTCAATGATCGATCCTGTTTTGTCAGTCGACCCATCATTAATTACAATTATCTCTTTTTTAAAATCAACGTTAGAAAGATTTAACTTTAAAAGTTTTTCAATTAATTTTTTTATATTATTTTCTTCATTAAAAGCTGGAACAATAATCGACAATAACATTATTTTAAATCCTTTAAATAATTAACACCTATTGTATCTTTAACCGATTTTGCTCTGATTGTTTTTATATCTCCATGTTTTTTTAAATACACAAATGATTTTAAAAAATCGATTTCTCTAGTTCTTTTTGTTAAAATTTTTTTATGTTTAATTAGTTCTTTCAAAATTTCAAATACCTTTGTTGTGTTAAAAACAAAAAAACCACAATCTGAATAACCTTGTTTAATTTTTTTTCCACCCTCTCTTGTTTGAATTATATTTGAAAAATAATTATTTTTAAAATTTACGTAAACGTAAGGATTTTTTTTAATAATCACTGGAAAACACATTAAAGGTTTATGAAATTTAAATTTAGATATAGTTGCATTTATTGTTGTAGTACTCAAGAAAATTTGATCCGCCCAAATAACGACTGTAGAATTAGTTTTTGATTTAGTAAGACCAATTTTGACTGCGTCACCCATGCCCTTTTGTTTTTCTTGAATTAAAATTTTTATTTTAAATTTTTGGTATTTATTACAGATCTCTTTTAATTTTTTTTGATTTTTTTTATTTATAATAATTATAATTTTATTACTAAATTTTATTATTTTGTTTAAGATATGTTCTATTAAAGTTTTTTTTTTATATTTATAAAAAATTTTACTATCTTTATATTTAAATCTAGAACTTTTACCAGCTGCAGGTATGATAAATGTAAAATCTCTATATTTCATTTTTCTTAAAAATAAATGTAGTTTGACCTACGTTATAAGGAATAGATATTTTGCCTAAAAAATTATTTTTTACTATTTTGTGTATATATTCAAAAAATGAGAAGTATTTCGAAGCTCTGAATAATAAATAATCTAAATTAAGGTACTGATAGTGCGGGAATTTATCCTGAAGATAAAAATTTTTTTTTTTAAATAAGTCTTTTAAAGTTTTTTCAGTAAAATAATAGAGATGTACATTTAAATAGAAAGGCCATTTATTTTTTAAAATTTTGCATGCTAAACTGTCTATTACTGGAACATTTATTATTAAAATACAGTTGTCTTTGGAAATTAAGTTAATTTTATTTAATGTTTTTTGTAAATCTGTAACATGTTCAAGCACATCCCAAAAAGAAATGAAGTCATATTTTTTTTTTATATTAATATTATCAATAGAACCGTTATTTATATTTACTAAATAATTTTTTTTACCATACTCTGTCATCCATTTGCTAGGTTCGTATCCTTCCTCGTGAAATTTAAAAGTTTGTAAAACTTTTAAAAATATACCTGAAGCGCAACCTACGTCCAAAAATTTTTTTTTCTCATAATTTTTAATGTTATTTCTTTCTATAATTTTGGTTAAACTTTTATAAAAAGTTTTATATCTTTGATTATCTTGACTAATATGCTCTTGGTCTAAATTTTCTGTATAAGATTTATATATAATTTTTGATTTAATACGTGGATTAAGAAATACTAATCCACATTTTTTGCATTGTGATAATTGATCTATTAAAAGTTCATCTCCAGAAGATTTGTAAATTTTTAATAGATCCTCATAATTTTTAATTTTTTCATAATTAGATTTTCTTAATATTTTTAACTCTGAACAACCACAACCTGGACAATTGATCTTCTCAAGATATTCATTTATGTTAAATTTCATTAAAAAATTGTATAAATATATTTCTTCTAAATGCCTAGGATATTAAACAAAAAAAACATCTCTGTAATTATTTTAGTAATAATTACCCTTTATTTATCAGGCTTTTTTCTTAATTTATTTAAATTATTTAAATATGATTACGATCAAAGAATGAATTTAGTATATGAGATCTGTGGTAAAGAAAGCTATGGTTTTATAAACCAAATTCATAAGGAGAATAATTTTAATAAAAATGTCAAAATTTTAAATCCAAACCCAAATTTTTCATTTAATAACAGTAATTGGTTTAAACATAAAATAAACAAGAAATTTTATAGTGACCGTTTAATTTTAATAAATGAAAATGATAATTTAGAAAAAATTAGTAGAGATAAATATATACTGACTTTTAATAAGAAAAATCTTGGATTATTTAAAATAGTTCGAAAAAATCGTAATTGTTATTATTTAAAAAAATATGATTGAATTTACAAATATATTAATAATTTTATT
>QCSF01000007.1 GCA_003209195.1 Pelagibacteraceae bacterium AG-470-E16
CCACCAATGATCTATGACTGGTTTTTTCAACAATCCTTCTGCCCAATGAATTGTATCAGGATCAGCTCTTTCTCCAGCTAAATACAATGCCTCAAATTTTGATAGATCATACTTTTTAAAAAATTTACCATCTGGATCTTCTTTTTTTATAGCCCTAAATGCAGTTGGAGCTGTAAAAAGAGTTTTAACTTTATACTCCGAAATAACTCGCCAAAATGCACCTGGATCAGGAGTCCCAACAGGTTTTCCTTCAAATATAACTGTGGTGCAGCCGTGAAAAAGAGGAGCATATACTATATAAGAATGACCGACTATCCACCCTATATCACTTGCTGACCACCAAACGTCAGTTGGATCAATGTCATAAATATTTTTCATTGTCCATTTTAAGCCAACTATATGACCTGCAATGTCTCTTAAAATTCCTTTAGGCACACCGGTTGTTCCTGATGTATACAAAATATAAGCTGGATCATTTGAGTCACATTCAACGCAATCTACTTTAGGAGCATTACTTATGAAATCGCTCCAATTTATATCGTTTTTTTCTAAATCATAATCAAGCTGCTCTCTTTGAAAAACAACTGTTTTTTCAACTTCGTGTTTAGCTATTTTTTTTGCCTCATTTAAAAGAGGTTTGTAGTCAACCGTTCTTCCAGGTTCCAGTCCACAGGAAGCAGTTAAAATCATTCTTGCTTTGGAGTCATCAATACGGCTTGCTAGCTCATTTGACGCAAATCCTCCAAACACTACAGAATGTACAGCTCCAATACGTCCACATGCAAGCATAGCCATAACTGCCTCGGGTATCATTGGCATATAAATAATTATCCTATCTCCTTTTTTAATTCCATATTTTTGCAATGCCCCAGCAAGTTCTGCAGTCTTGTCTCTTAACTCTTTATAAGAAAATTTTGTTTTTGTATTTATCATAGCGCTATCGTAAATAAGCGCAGTTCTATCACCATTACCCTCATCAACATGTCGATCAAGTGCGTTATAACATGTGTTTATTTTCCCACCTTTAAACCATCTATAGAACGGTGGTTCGTCAGCGTGTATTACTTTGTCAAATTTTTTTATCCATACTACATCATTAGCAGCCTTAGACCAAAACTCTTCTGGATTCGTTAATGAATAATTAAAAGTTTCTTGATATTTGCTCAATTAATTTCTCCTATATATATTCTAGTGAAAAATTTTTTTAAAATCAAAGTAAAAATACTATATTTGAACTTAATTAACATTTATACCCGTAATTAAATTTTTTATCGTAAATTAAATAATCTTTTTTATATTTAACACCAAATTTATAATCTTTTTTTATAAATGAGGGACCATCAACGTCTAACATATCACAATATTTAACAAATCTTAAGGATGGTATTATTGATAGAGAGGAGCTTACCATACAACCAAAAAAAATTTTTAATTTATTCTTTTTTGCAAAAGTAATTGATTTTAAAATATCAGTCTCACTGCCGAATTTATCTGGCTTAATATTTACCCATTTGTAAATTTTTTTTATATTTTTAATATTTTTTCTTAGATGAAAACTTTCATCTGCACATAATGGAAGTTTAGATTTTATTTTTTGATCATCACAAGATTTTACAGGTTGCTCTATGAATAAAATATTGTATTTTTTTAGCTCTTTTTCATTTATTTGAAGATAACTAATTGACCAGCTCTCATTAGCATCTATTATTATTTTACTCTTTGGAGAAACTTTTTTTATTATATTTAAATAATTAAATACATTTTTCTGATCTAATTTCACTTTTATAGTCTTAATATTTTTTATTTTTTTCACCTCCTTTGTAAATTTTTTAATATTATACATAGGAATTGTAATTGCCGTTTTAAATTTTGATGAACTTAGAATACTTGAAAATTTTTTTTTATTTTTCTTTAAAGCAAGATCAAAATAAGCATTTGAAATTGCGTTTCTTAATGATAAGGCTTTTATATTATTAATGTTATCGATTTTTCTATTTTTACTTAATATTTTGATAATTTTTTTTAAATTCTCGTCATATCTTTTATACGGAACACATTCACCTCTACCAATCGTATTATTTTTAGTTAATTTAATCTCTAAGGTTTTAATTTTTGATTTAGAACCCCTGGATATTTTAAAATTATTTTTTAAAAAAAACTCTTTTAATTTAAAATTCACATAGCAGTTTTTATAAATCATAAATATTGTTTTTTAATTATATATGACTATATGACTTATATGCCAAAAGTTACATATATTGAACACAATGGTACAACGCATGAAATTGAGGTTGAAAGTGGGCTTTCTATAATGGAGGGGGCTATTCAAAATGGTGTACCAGGTATCGATGCAGATTGCGGTGGAGCATGTGCATGCGCTACATGTCACGTATATGTTAAGGAAGAATGGGTTGAAAAAATATCTGAAATCAGCGAAAGTGAGAAAGATATGTTAGATTTTGCGTTCGAAACCAAAAATAATAGCAGGCTGAGCTGCCAACTGATCTTGGAAGAAAAACATGATGGATTAGTGGTTAATCTTCCAGAAAAACAAGGGTAAATGATTAAAACGGACGCTGTTATTGTCGGAGCTGGACCAGTTGGATTATTCTCAGTCTTTGAACTTGGAATTTTAGGATTAAATGCTCATGTCATTGATAATTTGGACAGAGCAGGCGGTCAATGTATTGAATTATATCCTGATAAACCCATATATGATATACCAGCTTTACCAGAGTGTACCGGGGAAAGTTTAACAAAAAACTTATTGAAACAAATTAAGCCTTTCCAAACAAAATTTCACTACAATCAAAGAGTAGAAAAATTAGAAAAAAAAAATAATTGTTGGTTCGTAACTACAAGTGAAAAAGTTCAGTTTGAAACACCTAATATTATTATTGCAGCAGGTGTTGGATCTTTTGAGCCGAGAAAGCCACCAATTAAAAATATCGAAAGATTTGAAAAAATAAATTTATTTTATTCAGTAAAAGATAAAAATAAATTTAAGGATCAAACGGTATGTATTTTTGGTGGAGGAGATTCAGCTCTTGATTGGACAGTTGAACTTTCTAAAATCGCAAAAAAAATTTTTTTAATTCATAGAAGGGATGAGTTTAGAGCAGCACAACATACAGTTGATTTAGCCAAGGACTTAGAAAAAAAAGGCAAAGTTGATTTTTTGACTCGATATCAACCATTGGATTTTCAAGGAAATGGCAAACTTGAAAAAATAGTAATTAAACATGACAATGGAGATCTTAAAGAATTAAATGTAGATAGTGTTTTGGCTTTTTTTGGTTTAAAGATGGAACTCGGTCCCATTGCAAATTGGGGTCTTGATCTTGAGGCTAAATCTTTAAAGGTAAATACAGAAAATTTTCAGACAAATGAGAAAGGAATTTTTGCAATTGGTGATATATGTACTTACCCTGGGAAAATAAAACTAATTTTAAGCGGTTTTCATGAGGGTGCTTTGTCCGCTCAAGAATGTTTTAAACGAGCAAGACCAAATGAGAAATATATTTTTAGGTTTACAACATCTTCAAGCGATATACACAAGAGATTGGGAGTTAAGTAATGATTAATTTTATTAAATCTTTATTTTATTCTAAAGATACAAAAGAAGTAAATGTGATTTTTTCTAACAAGGCTAATATTTTTAATAGTAGTTCAGATGTTGAGTATGATGGAACACTTTTTTTCAATGGAACAGTTAATGGAAATTTAACATGCAAGTTTCTTAAAGTCGGATCAAACTCTTTAGTTGGAGGTAACATTAACTCTGATTGGATTTTTGTCTTAGGCGAGGTAAAAGGAGATATTGTTGCCAATAGAGTTGCTATTGGGCCATCCGCAAAAGTTCATGGAAAAATATCTTACAACTCAATTAGCATCGAACCAGGGGCGATTATTCTTGGGAATTATTTTAAAAGAAAAGTTTAAAAGCTCTTCGGTTTTTATCCACAATTAATTGGTCTATTAATTAAATGTTCTCTTTTTGATTCCGTTTAGATTCAATTCTGGACTCAAAATACAACTTATAATTTAGTTGCAATATTTTGTAAAAAGAACAAAATAAGAACATGAAAATTAATGAAAATTTACCAATAATTCTTCAAAAAGTTTGTGCAGGATTTCCTTCTCCTGCAACAGATTATTTAGAAGATGAAATTAATCTTAATGAAGAGTTAATTGCTAATAAAGCGTCAACATTTTTAATAAGAGTAACGGGATACTCGATGGTTGAAGAGCGGGTTTATGATGGTGATGTTTTGATCGTTGATAAAAGCCTTAATGTTAAACACAATTCAGTTGCTGTCCTTAATTATCAGGGTCAATTAGTAGTTAAAAAAATTGTTAAAAAAAATAATAAATTTTTTTTGGTTTCTAAATTAGGGAAAAATACTAATTTTGTTGAGATTACCGAGGATAATGAGACCCAGGTTTGGGGAGTGGTTACTTATGTCATACATAAAGTTAAAAAATAAAAGTTATAAAAAAATAGCTTTGGTAGATTGTAATTCATTTTATGTTTCTTGCGAAAGACTTTTTAATCCAAGAATAAATAACCTTCCTGTTGTTGTTTTGTCTAATAACGATGGATGTGTTATTTCCAGATCCATAGAAGCAAAAAAAATAGGTATTAAAATGGGAGAACCTTATTTTAAGGTTAAGCAGTTAGTTAAAAAATATAATGTTCAGGTATATTCATCGAATTATGCTTTATATGGTGATATCTCTAGAAGAGTAATGCATGTCTTAAAAAATTTTTCTCCGAAAATCGAGATGTATTCTATCGACGAAGCTTTTTTAGACTTAAGCTTGATAAAAAACGAAGAAGTTAAAAGTTTTGTCAGTGAGTTAAGGTCTATAATCTTAAAGTGGACAGGAATTCCCGTTAGTATAGGAGTTGCACAAACAAAAACATTATCAAAAGTTGCAAATCACCTTGCGAAAAAAGAAAAAATTGGAAT
This sequence comes from Pelagibacteraceae bacterium AG-470-E16, assembly GCA_003209195.1. Lineage (GTDB taxonomy): Bacteria > Pseudomonadota > Alphaproteobacteria > Pelagibacterales > Pelagibacteraceae > HIMB114. Next base: position 4,974 of record QCSF01000007.1, read on the forward strand.
TAAAAATTTTATTATAAATAATGAAGAGGAGATAGATAATTTTTTAAAAAAATTCCCAATAGAAGATATTTGGGGAGTAGGAAGGAAAATATCAAAGTTATATAAAAACAACAACATTCATACAGCTCATGACTTAAAAATGGCAAGCAATACTTGGATAAAAAAAAATACTAATGTTCTTGGTTTAAAAACAGTTATGGAATTACGTAATATAAGTTGTATAGATTTCGAGTCTAATTCTAATCCGAGAAAGAATTGTTGTGTTTCAAGATCGTTTGGAAAAAAAGTTTTAGATTATGAAACATTAAAAGAGTCTGTTGTCGCACATTGTTTAAATGCCGCTGAAAAAATTAGAGTTGATAGACAGGTTGTAAAATCAGTCGTTGTTTTTATAAGAAATAGTCCTTTTAATAAAAATGAAAGATTTTTTTCAAAATCAAAAAAAATTGATTTACCAATACCAACAGATGATAGTATTTTGTTAACCAAAACTTGTATTCAATCTCTAAAAGAAATTTTTTTAAAGGGTCCTCGTTATCAAAAAGCAGGAGTAATTTTTTTGGGATTATCAACAAAAGAAAAGTATGACAAAGGTTTATTTTCATCTGGAACAGAAGAAAAGTCTCAAAATTTAATGAAAGCAATTGATAAAACAAATTTCAGATTTGGAAGACGTATGATTACAGTTGCAGATACAGGGTTTTGTAATAATTGGAGAATGAGAAAAGGTCATTCTTCAAAAATTGATACTTCTAGCTATGATTTTTTACCTACTATAAATATTAGATAAACTTTTGATATTATTTAGAGAGACATTAAGTTTTTTAATATTATCCTCTAAAGCTAAACAAATAATAAGGAACAAAAAAATCCAACCACTCAAAGATGGTATTAAAAAATAGTATGAATAATAATAAGCAAGCACCCCAAACATGAGTATTACAATTACAACACGAATAAACATAGTCTCTCTAAATACTGTGGAGATCCTTAGTGAGTGTAAAATAAGACCTAAAATACTCATTTTTGAGGGCCCAAAATACCTTATGCCTCTAATAGAGTTTATAGTTGCATATGATGGGAAAATTTTAGCTATTGCTCCTGAAAAACTTAACCATACTGATCCACTGGATAAAATTTTAGAAATAGCACTTTTGGATAAACATGTGAAATTACCAAATTTAATTAATTTACCAGTCATAAGGTTTGTAAAAACTTTATGAAAAAAGTATAGAAATTTAAACAAGAAACCTTCACTTCTTTTAATTCTTATAGCAGTGATAACCTCTGGTTGAGTCTCTTCAACTTTATAGAAAAATTTTTTTAATTCTTCTGGCCGATCTTCACCATCCCCATCCATTGGAATAATATAATCATATTCAAGATTTTCTTGACAATATTTAAGTCCTGTTGCAATTGCTTTTCGATGACCTCCGTTTTTAATAAAATTAATAACTTTAATAGAATTAATTTTTAAATAATGTTTATTATTATAATTAAAATTTTCGGTTGAAGCATCATTAACAATTAATACATCAATAACTTCATTATTAATTTGTAAATCAATATTTTCAATTAGTTTAAAAACTGATTGCCAATCATTATAAACAGGGATTAAAATTATGTACTTAATCATTTAAGCGAGTTTGGTATTATTTTTTTAAGGGCAAAAGGGCGATAAATACCTTGGTCATTAATTGCAAACAACACAACTTCATTTGAGGTACTTATTACGCATTTTGGTGTTGATTTAAGGTGATAACACAAGTTACCAGCAATCCATTCATCTCCATGTATTCGAAACGTATTTGGAAAACCAAATTCTTTTAATTTATTTTCAACAGTTCTGGCCATCTGTTTACCCTTATAATCTGTTCGTTTATTTTTTTGAGTTATTGAAATATATCCATATAACAATGGAGAAAGCAAAAACAGAAAAATAAAAACATAAATAAAAACTTTAAATTTATTAATATCAATTTGACTTTGAAAAAGATAAACAAATAGTGTTCCAATAAATAAGTAGAACGGTGTCATCCACATTGTTCTTATTTTTGCACCCAAAACTACAGATGTAAAAAAAATTAAAGTGATTGGTAGTATTATGGTACACAGTAAATATAAAAGGTTTTGATCCTTAAAAGAAAGATTAATTTTCAAATTTTTTATTAATATAAAGAGCAAAATGAAAAAGGGAAATAGTATCCCAATTTGTTTGCCTAAAAAGATTGATGGTAAAATGAAGTGATCAAGATAACTTTTAATTTCTCCAGTTCTTTTTAAACCATAAGTAATTGTAACAAAATTATTATTTAAGAGCCAAATTAAATGAGGCGTTAGAATCAGTAAAAAAATAATTCCAGTAATGATATAATTTGATCTCAAGTTATTTTTTTTTATGTGATAAATATAAAAAACTTTAATTCCAATCAATAAGTAAATAAAAAGATATTTTGATAAAAACCCCAGACCAGCAATGATTCCAAGAATAATATGATCTTTAACAAGATTATTTTTTATACATTTATATGCATAATAACTTGTCATTGCCCAGAAAGGCAAAGTACATACATTTACATTGAATTCGGGAGATGTAAAATTATAAAAATAAATTCCTTCTAACAATAAAACAGATAACATAGCGAGTTTTTTGTCACTTAAGATCTCTTTGGATAATTTGAACACAAAATAAAAAGATATGATCACAAATAATTGACTCAAAAAATAATAAGCCCAATCTTGTGCTCCAAAAATTTGATAAAATATTTTGACCATTAGGGCACTTATTGGTGGGTGTTTGTTAAATCCCCAGTCTAGATTACTTCCCCATGCAAGGGCTTCAATTGTATCTAGTGGCAAATTATGATTTGTAATACTTGGTACTAACGTCCAAATCATCAAATGTGTGAATAAAAAACAAAAAAATAGTCTATTAGTAGTCATTATTTAGTTTTTATAATTATTCATATTAATTGACACTAAAAATTTGAAACATATATTCTCATATTGATTAATTATGCCAACAAAAATTTCTAAAAGTTATATTCCGTCTAATAAAGAAAAGTATATGTGCGCTAAACATAAAGCTTTTTTCAGAAAAGCTTTAGCAGAGTGGAAGAATGAATTAATCGAGCAGAATAATAGAATAATGTTTGATAATGACGATGATAATGCTGCATCAGCTGATGTAGTCGATCAGGCAACATCTTTTACAAATAAAACTGTTGAAATGCGTACAGTAAATCGAAATAAAAAATTAATAAAAAAAATTGAATTAGCAGTTAAAAAAATTGATGAAGGAACTTATGGTTTTTGCATAGAGACAGGAGAAGAAATCGGATTAAAAAGACTTATCGCAAGACCGATAGCCACAATGACTGTTGAGGCGCAAGAAAGACACGAAAAGCAAGAAAAAGTATTTGCTGAAGATTAAGGTTTAGGAATTCTCTCGCCTCTTTTCATAAAGTCATAACCTTTTATTACAGCTTTTCTTTTAGAAATTAATTTGAACCATCTAGTTAAATTTTCATATTGTCTTAATCCAATATCATGTATGTCATGTCTCGCGACCCAAGGAAAGGTAGCTATATCTGCTATTGTATATTTTGAGCATGCTAAATATTTAGATTTTGATAATCTTTTATCTAAATCTTTATAAATTTGTTTTGAAATTTTAAAATATCTATCTTCTCCAAATTTGCTTTTTCCATGATTATAATGATGAAATTGATGATGCTGACCAAACATTGGACCTATATATGCCATTTGTATCATTAACCACTGCAGAATGATGAGTCTCTTTTTTTTTTCATAAAATTTTTTATATTTTTCACCTAGATAAATCAATATTGCACCAGATTCAAAAATAGTTTTTTTTGTTTTATGATCCCTTAAAACTGGAGTTTTATTGAATGGGCTTATTCTTGAAAAAGCAGTCTTAAATTGATCCCCTTTATAAATGTTTATTTTAGTAACTTTATATTCGAAATTAAGTTCTTCAAGCATTATCGACACTTTTTTTCCATTTGGAGTATCTGCACTTAAAATTTCAAACATAATTTTATTTTTTAATTCTTATCAAAGGTGTATATAGCAAAAATTAATCATGAAAATAAAATATTATTATAGCGTCTTATCACCTTTTTCCCATCTTGGGATTGACAGATTTATAGACTTAGCAAAAAAATATAAAATAGAAATAGATGAAAAGCCTTTTGATTTGGTTGGCGAAATATTTCCAAATACTGGAGGTATACCCGTACCTCAGCGTCATATTACGAGACAAAAATATCGACTAATTGAAATAGAGCGTATTGGAAAAAAGTACGGCATTGAAATTAAATTACAACCAAAATTTTTTCCTCCCATAGACCCTCATCTACCTGCTAAATTTACACTTGCAGCTATTAAAGATGGTAATAGGTTGACTTTTGGAAAAGAATGTTTGAGGTATCTTTGGGTCAAAGAAAAAAATATATCGGATCTCTTAGTACTTGAAGAAATCTGTAAAAAGTTAAATTTAGATTTTCAAAAAATACAAGAACTAGCAAACAGTGAGGAAATAACAAAAACTTATCTAGAGAACTCAAAAGATGCAATTAAAAATGATGTTTTTGGAGCACCAACCTACGTCTTTGAAAATGAGATGTTTTGGGGTCAAGATAGATTAGAATATTTAGAAGATAAAATAAAATGAGCTTTATGAAAAAAATTATTCTAATAAATATTTTTTCTTTCTTTTTAGTAAATCCCTCATTTTCTGAAAATTTATATCAATCTTTAATTTCGACATATATAAATAATAAAGAATTAAACTCACAAAGAGAAAAAACAAAAGCAGTTGATGAGTCATTAATTCAATCGTATTCAATTTTAAAACCTTCAATTACAGGAACATATAATCAATATGATATACAAAATAAAAATCAGAAAGATGATTTTGGATCTACAATTACTGATAGTAATTTACAAACACAAAAAAAATCCATTAAAATTGAGCAGAAAATTTTACAAGGAATACCCAATATTCTTGCCACAAAAACAGAAGTAAAAATTTCAAGAAATCTGTTAAAAAGTGTAGAGCAAAATGTTTTATTAAAAGCAGTTGTTGCCTATACATCAGTTTTAGCCGCACAAAAAAAATTAATTATCACTAGAGACAACCTAAATTTAGCGGATAGACAAGTTGAACTAGATAAAAGTAGATATGAAAGAGGTGTTATAAAACTATCAGATTTAGCACAATCCGAATCATCTTTAGCTGATGCAAAAGCAAAATTTATTAGATCAAAAAATACTTTAGCAGTAAACGAAAAGGATTTTGAAAATGTAGTAGGGTATCTACCTACAAATTTAAGAATAATTGATGATATTGAATTAAAATTACCAGAAAATTTAAAAGAAACTTTAAAGTTAGCTATTTCTAATAACCCTGAATTATTAATAGCAAAATTAAATTATAAAAAATCTGGCTATTTATTAAAAGGCGCAGCAGAAAAATTTGCACCAAAAGCTTCAATATCATTTGAGGTTTCGGATAATGAGGATATTAGCACATCTGTGAGTGATAGAGATCAAACACAGTTTGAAGCTAAAGTTGAAATACCCTTGTATTCTGGTGGAAAAAACTACTCCTTTTATAAAGAAAAAAAAGCTTTGTTTGTAAGTTCAGAATTAGATTTTCAAAACATACAAAATGAAACAAGAAAAAATGCGACTAACGTTTGGTCAGAGTACAAATTAAAAAAAAGCGAATTAGAATTAGCTAAAGCCCAACTGCAAGCCGCAGAAATTGCTTATGAAGGAATTGTTCAAGAATATGAGAGTGGCACGAGAGATACACTTGATGTTTTAAATTCAAGATCATTATTGTTAATCGCTAGATTGAATTTTGCCGATGTTCTTAGTGACGAAATTGTCTCAAGATTTAAGTTATTACATATCACTGGAAATCTTACAGCGTTATATTTAAAATTAGAAACTAAGCAGATTAGTCCAAAAACAAATTGGTTTAGGAAAATTTTTTAATTAAATATAATAAAATCAATTACTTATTTAAAATATTGAAAATGAGAACAAAATATGTACATTTTTTGTATTGAGTCGTTTAAAAAAAATTAACAAAAGGATAAAAAATGACTAAAAGTAATTTAAAAGTAGTTAACAGCCCAAAAGAGTTGGGAAAAGAAAAACAAAAAGCATTAGAGGCCGCTATAGGTCAAATAGACCAAAATTTTGGTAAAGGTTCTGTAATGAAACTCGGCCAAAAAGATCAAGCTTTGGATATAGAAGCTATTTCTACTGGCTCATTGAGCTTGGATATTGCCTTAGGTATTGGTGGATTGCCAAAAAGTAGAATAATAGAAATTTATGGCCCAGAGTCATCTGGAAAAACTACTTTAGCTTTACAAGTTATTGCTGAAGCTCAAAAAACAGGTGGTGTTTGTGCCTTTGTAGATGCCGAGCATGCTCTAGACCCATCTTACGCAAGAAAATTGGGAGTTGATACATCTGAGTTACTAATATCTCAACCTGATACAGGGGAACAAGCATTAGAAATTGCGGATACTTTGGTCAGATCTGGTGCTGTATCAGTTTTAGTTGTTGATTCTGTTGCTGCATTAACACCAAGAGCTGAGTTAGAGGGTGATATGGGGGATACACATGTTGGTTTACAAGCAAGGTTGATGAGTCAGGCTTTAAGAAAATTAACCGGAAGTATTTCAAAATCAAATACAATGGTTATTTTTATAAATCAAATTAGAATGAAGATTGGTGTAATGTTTGGTAGCCCAGAGACAACAGCTGGTGGAAATGCACTTAAATTTTATTCGTCAGTCAGAATGGATATAAGAAGAATTGGTGCCATTAAAGAAAAAGATGAAATTATTGGCAATCAAACAAGAGTAAAAGTTGTCAAAAACAAAGTTGCGCCTCCATTCAAAGTTGTTGAGTTTGACATTATGTATGGTGAAGGTATCAGTAAAATGGGCGAACTAATAGACCTTGGTGCTAAAGCTAGCATTATAGAAAAAAGTGGTGCTTGGTATGCCTATAAAGGTGAAAAAATTGGTCAAGGAAAAGAAAACGCAAAGCAGTACTTAAAAAATAATCCAAATATTTCCGCTGAAATAGAAATAGCTATACGAGCTAACGCAGGTTTGATAAGTGAAAAGTTAGAGGGTAACTCAGATAATAATGAAAAATCTGAGGAAGTTAAAGAAGTTGTAGAAAAAGCTAAAACACCTCCAAAGAAAAAAGATTAAATATTTTGCTATCTCTAAAAGGCGCTATCTATAAAAGGTAGCGCCTTTTCCATTACTAGACATATACATTAAAAGTTGTAATTATCTTAGTAATGAAAAAAACCTTAAGAGATACAAGAGAAACTTTTATAAATTATTTTAAAAAAAATGGACATCAAATAGTTAGCTCTAGTTCTTTGATTCCACAAAATGACCCAACTTTAATGTTTGCAAATTCAGGTATGGTTCAGTTTAAAAACGTTTTCACTGGTATAGAAAGTAGAAACTATAATAAAGCAACAACATCTCAAAAATGTGTCAGAGCAGGTGGTAAACATAATGACTTAGAAAACGTAGGCTACACTCCTAGACATCACACTTTCTTTGAAATGCTTGGAAATTTTTCATTTGGAGATTATTTTAAAGAAAAAGCAATTTTTTACGCTTGGGAATTGATTACAAAAGACTTTGGATTAGCAAAAGATAAATTGTGTGTAACCGTGTATTCTGAAGACCAGGAAGCTTTTGATTTATGGAAAAAAATAGCAGGTTTTGATGAAAGCAAAATAATCAAAATTTCTACTTCAGACAATTTTTGGTCAATGGGAGATACAGGCCCATGTGGGCCTTGTTCTGAAATATTTTATGATCATGGCGCTCATTTATTTGGTGGTCCTCCTGGATCAAAAGATCAAGATGGAGATAGATTTATAGAGATATGGAATTTAGTATTTATGCAATATGAGCAAGTATCAAAAGAAAAAAGGATAAATTTACCAAAACCGTCAGTGGATACTGGTATGGGACTTGAAAGAATTACCGCTGTTTTACAAGGTACACATGACAATTATGAAATAGATCTATTCAAAGAACTAGTGAATTTGAGTGCTGAAATAACTAATACGAAAGTGAATAATAAAACTATCGCCAGCCACAGAGTAATATCTGATCACTTAAGATCTTCATGTTTTTTAATCGCTGATGGATTAATGCCATCAAATGAAGGAAGAGGCTATGTTTTAAGAAGAATAATGAGAAGAGCAATGAGACACGCAAATACCTTGGGTTCTAAAAATTTTATCTTATCTGAAATGGTTGATCATTTAATTACAAACATGTCTACTGAATATAATGAGTTAAAGAGAGCTAAAGATTTAATAAAAGAAACCATAATAAATGAAGAAGAAAAATTTGAGTCAATGCTTTCAAAAGGCATGAAGATTATCAAAGATGAGATGAGTAATATTAAGGATAAAAAATTAAGCGGTGAAATAGCATTTAAATTATATGATACTTATGGTTTCCCATTAGATTTAACTCAAGATTATTTTAAGCCTTTCAACATTTCGGTTGATACAAAACAATTCTATCAATTAATGGAAAAAAGAAAAGAAGAAGCTAGAAAATCCTGGAAAGGATCTGGATCTGATAAAATAGAACAAATTTGGTATGAGTTAAAAGATAAATTTGGAGCAACCGAATTTGTTGGATATAATTTAGAAAAAACAGAGGCAAAAATAATATCAATAATCAAAGATGGAAAAGAATATAAAAATTTAAAAAAAGAATATTCTGCAATTTTACTTACCAACCAGACCTGTTTTTATGCAGAAGCGGGTGGTCAAGTTGGCGATAGAGGTTTAATTAAAACCGAAACTGGCGTTTTTAAAGTTGAAGATACTCAAAAATTCTTCGGCTCTTTATTTGTACATATTGGTGTGCTAATTGATGGTGAAATTAATATTAATCAAGACTCAATTTTGGAAGTTGATAAAAGTAGGAGAGAAAAAATAAAATCAAATCACTCAGCTACTCACTTATTACATGCAGCTTTACGTGAAGAACTTGGAACTCACGTTACACAAAGAGGATCGTATGTTGGGCCAGATCGTTTAAGATTTGATTTTAGTCATTCAAAACAAATTAATGATATAGAACTTAATAAAATCAACATTAGAGTTAATAATTTTATAAAACAAGATGCTAGAGTAATAACTAGATTGATGTCACCTGCTAAAGCAATTAATGAAGGAGCAATGGCTTTATTCGGAGAAAAATATGGAGATGAAGTAAGAGTTATCTCAATGGGTAATAATAATAAAATATTTTCTTTAGAGTTATGTGGAGGTACGCATGTTGACAAAATAAGTAAAATAGGCGAGTTTTCAATAGTGAGTGAAAGCTCAATATCCTCAGGAGTGAGAAGAATTGAAGCTTTAAGAGGAGATGAATTAAAAGTATATTTAAGAAATAAAGATACAGCCTCATTAATAAAAATACAGAACAATCAAAAAAAACTAAAGGAAATTGTAAACTTAATTAAGGATTTTAAAGGTGATACTAAAAAATTTGCAAAATTTAAAAATGAAAAACAAATTAATGATGCTCAAAATTATTTAAATAAATTACGAGTCAAAAATATATTATCTGATGAGAGTAAAAATAAAATAAATATTACAAAAAAAAATAATATCACAATAGTGAGTCAGATATTAATTGATTTACCTGCAAAAGAAATTAGAAATTTAATAGATCAGAATATAAAAAATAATAAAAACTCAATAATAATTGTTGCTTCTTTAGAAAATAAAAAAACCTCAATAGGAGCAGGGGTCTCAGCAGATATTTTAGACAAATATGATGCTGTTCAAATTGTAAAAAAAATATCTTTTTTGTTAGGTAGTGAAGGTGGTGGTGGTCGGAGAGATTTTGCACAATCAGGTGGTAGCGAGACGACGTTTAAAAATATAAAAAATATTTTTAAAAAAATTAATAAAGAGATTTAACTTAATTTTTTCTGTAAATTTTTATCTAAAGCTTGTAAAAATTGATTGGTGGTTAAAAATTTTGAATTTTTATCTATTAAAATTGCCAAATCTTTTGTCATTTCTCCATTTTCTACGGTTTCAACGCACACTTCTTCCAAAGCATAGGCAAATTTTATCAGCTCATCACTTCCGTCCAATTTACCTCTATGCACCAAACCTCTTGTCCAAGCAAATATTGAAGCTATTGGATTTGTTGAAGTTTCCTTTCCTTGTTGATGTTGTCGGTAGTGTCTCGTCACTGTTCCGTGTGCAGCCTCTGACTCTACAGTTTTTCCATCAGGTGTCATTAAAACACTTGTCATTAAACCTAAAGACCCATAACCTTGTGCAACAGTATCACATTGAACATCTCCATCATAATTTTTACATGCCCATACAAATTTTCCAGACCATTTGAGAGCACAAGCTACCATATCGTCAATTAATCTGTGCTCATAAGTCAAATTATATTTTTCAAATTCTTTTTTAAATTCTTTTTCAAATGTTTCTTGGAAAATATCTCTAAAACGACCATCGTAAGCTTTTAAAATGGTATTTTTTGTGGACATGTAAACTGGCCATTTTCTTTTGAGACCGTAGTTCATGGATGCTCTTGCAAAATCTTTTATAGAATCATCTAAGTTATACATAGTCATTGCAATACCTGAAGATGGAAAGCCAAATACTTCATGTTCTATTTTGTCGTTACCACTTTCAGACTCCCATTTTACTGTTAATTTTCCTTTACCAGGAATTTTAAAATCTGTTGCACGATACTGATCTCCAAAAGCATGCCTTCCAATTACAATTGGACTAGTCCAATGCGGCACAAGTCTAGGAACATTTTCACATATAATAGGTTCACGAAAAATTGTACCGCCCAAAATATTTCTAATTGTTCCATTTGGAGACTTCCACATTTTTTTTAAATTGAATTCTTTAACTCTATCTTCATCAGGGGTTATTGTTGCGCATTTAACACCAACATTATATTTTTGAATTGCTTTTGCACAATCAATTGTGATTTGATCATTTGTTTTATCCCTGCTTTCTATACCAAGGTCAAAATATTTTAAATCAATATCAAGATATGGAATAATGAGTTTTTTTTTAATAAAAGACCATATAATCCTGGTCATTTCATCACCATCAAGCTCAACAACTGGATTTTTAACTTTGATTTTACTCATTTTATTAATAAAAGGTGGCTTATATATAAATTAAATTATCAATCAATCATTATGTTAGATATTTTATTACCAAAGTTACATAGAGAAGGTCAGAAGTTTTTAGTAATAAGTTTAATTGTTACTTTTATATTAATGCTTGTTTCAAAATTTTTAGGACTGTTTGGAATTGTCATTACTATATGGATTTTTTATTTTTTCAGAGATCCAAAAAGGTTTCCAATTAAAGATAATAATTATTTAGTTTCTCCTGCTGACGGAATGATTTGTCAAATTTCCGATAATGTTCAAGGTCCAAAAGAATTTTCATTAGAAAATGAGAAATTTATAAAAGTTAGCATTTTTATGAATGTATTTGATTGTCATGTTAACAGGTTTCCAATAGATTGTAAGGTCGATGAAGTATTTTATAAGCCTGGGGAATACTTGAACGCGTCTTTAGATGATGCAAGTTTAAATAATGAAAGAAATTTAATTAAGATAACATCCACGCTTAAAGATAAAATAGTTGTTACACAAGTTGCAGGGTTAGTAGCTAGAAGAATAGTGTCATATTGCAATAACACAGATGAGTATAAACAAGGGCAAAGTTTTGGCATCATACGATTTGGTAGCAGAGTTGATTTATTTTTTTCAAATAAATTTGAGATTTTAGTAAGAAAAGGTCAGACTGTAACAGGAGGAGAATCTCTTCTTGCTAAAAGAAAAATTTAAACAATTTCAATATGAGAAAAATTGATTTTAAGTTCGCATTACCAAATTTAATTACAATAGTTGGTCTATGCCTCGGATTAAATTCTCTAAAGCTAGCTTTTGAAGGTAGCTTTGAAAGTGCATTAATTTTTATTGTTATAGCTTCGATTATTGACTCTTTAGACGGAAGAATAGCTAGACTCTTGAAAGGAACATCTAAATTTGGAGCTGAATTGGACTCACTAACAGATTTTGTAAATTTTGGAGTTTGCCCAAGTATAATTTTATATTTTTGGATACTAAATAATTTTGGGTTTTATGGCTGGATAGTATCAATGGTATTTATCGTATGTTGTTGTTTGAGATTAGCAAGATTTAATTTAGATATAGATGAAAAAAAAGAATTTAATTGGAAAGTAAATTTTTTTAAAGGTGTACCTTCACCTGCAGGTGCTGGTTTAATTCTGTTACCTATGATTTTTAGTTTTTCAAGTTTTAAAAGTATTTATCAAATTAATGCAGAAATGATTTTAATAATTGTAATATTTGTTTCATTATTAATGATTAGTAAAATCCCTACCTATTCAATTAAGAAAGTCAAAATGTCAAAAAATGGCTTTATTTTGTTAGTTTTGGGCACAGTATTATTTTTTAGTTTCTTATTTAAAAATACTTTTGAAACATTAACAATTTTTGGTATTTGTTATTTAGTGTCTATACCAGTGAGTTTTATTCATTACTCTAATTTAAATAAAAAATATGAAAAATAAAGTTGCTATAGTTAGTTTGTCAGATGATAAATATTTTTACTTATTAGAGGAATTAATAGGATCAATTAAAAAATTTAAACAGAGTTCAGAGGTTGACATATGCATACTTGATGCAGGTATGAACGGTGAACAAATCGATAAAATAAAAAAAAATATACAACAGATTAAAAAAGCCGAATGGAATATTAAGGTACCTGAGTATAAGGTTAAAGGTAAAGAATGGTTAAAAAGCCAAGTTAGCAGAGCTTTTTTACCTAATTATTTTCCAAATTATGATACTTATATTTGGATTGATTCAGATGCCTGGGTAAATGATTGGAATGCAATTGAACTTTTAATTAAAGGAAGTCAAAGAAAAGACTTAGCTATAACTCAAACTATTGCTCCCGGATATAGAGATGTCGGTAAAGTAAATTGGATTTTTGGGGGTTTAGTACTTGTAAAAACGCAAAATTATAAACATGCTATCAAATCAGGATTTGAAAAAAAAATCGCTAGAAAGATTGCTTTTGCTCCACATTTAAACATTGGTGTTTTTTCTATGTGTGCGACAAGTATAGGTTGGAGTATTTGGCAAAAAAATTTGAAAAAAGCATTATCAAAAGGAAAAATATTTGGGTCTGAGGGAATAGCTATAAATGTTAGCGTGTACGTTGACGGTTTAAAAACTGAGTTTTTGCCAAATTGCTGTAACTGGATAGCCAGTCACCTTTTGCCAAAGTATGATGAAAAAAATTTAACTTACGTAGAACCAAATTTACCAAATAATAAAATTGGAATTTTACATTTAGCAGGAGGTATTTTTAATGATCAAAAAAAAGACATTAGAAATGATAAAAACGCTGAAATTAAAGTTAAGACATTAACAAACACAACTTTGTTAAAAAATTTAAGGTTTAATATTGATTAAATTTAAAAAGAAAAGCTTAAGAGGCAGCTCAAAAAGATGGATCCAAAGGAAATATAATGACAATTTTATAAAAAAAACAAAACAATTAAATTATAGATCACGAGCAGTTTTTAAATTAATAGAAATAGACAAAAAATTTAATTGTTTTAAAAAAAATCATAATATTCTAGATTTAGGGTCGTCACCTGGCAGTTGGTCACAGTACTTAATTAAAAAAGGATTTAAAAATATTTTATCGATAGATATTTTGCAAATGGAATATATACCTAATGTAAATTTTATTTTAGGTGATTTTACCGATAATAAAATTCAAAAAAAAATTTTTGAAAAGTTTCACGAAATTAATATTATAATCTCAGATATAGCTGTAAACACGACAGGAAATAAAAAGTTAGATTCGTATAAAACAAACTCAATTTGTTTAGAGGTTTTAAAATTTAGTTTTAAATATTTATGCCAAAAAGGTGTTGTTATTGCAAAATATTTCAATGGTGAACTCGAAAAAAATATTATACAATATTCCAAGGTAAACTTTAATAGATTTAAAATTATTAAACCTCTATCAAGTCGGAAAGACTCAAAAGAAATATACATATATTGTGAAAAGTAAAATAACAATTATTTGACAAAAAATTACAAATATTATAATTTCGTTTATGGAAATACCTAAAGCATATACATTTGATGATGTTCTTTTAATACCGCAAAAAAGTAACGTTCTACCAAGTCACTGCGATACATCAACACATTTATCTAATAATATAAATTTGAAGATACCTGTAATATCAGCAGCTATGGATACCGTCTCTGAGTCAAAGTTAGCTATTGCAATTGCGCAGTTAGGTGGCGCTGCATGTCTACATAAAAATTTATCAATCGATAGTCAAGTTAAGGAAGTTTTAAAAGTAAAAAAATATGAATCTGGAATGGTTTTTAATCCAATCACTATCGGACCAAATAACTCTATTTTAGATGTAAAAAAAATTATTAAAGAAAAAAATATTTCGGGAATTCCAGTTGTTAATAAAAAAAATGAAATTTTAGGTATTATCACTAATAGAGATTTAAGGTTTAGTAGAAACGATAAAGCTAAAGTTAAGGATCTTATGACAAAAAACGTAGTTACTATAAAACAGGGATATACAAGTAATGAAGCAAAAAAATTGTTGCACAAGCATAGAATAGAAAAAATAATAGTTACAAATAATAAAAAAAAATGTTTAGGGTTAATAACTGTTAAAGATATTGAAAAATCAGAAAAATTTCCATTTGCATCAAAGGATAAAAAAAAATCACTTTTAGTTGGAGCAGCAGTAGGCGTAGGAAAAGATGGATTTAATCGAGCAAAAGCTTTAATAGAAGCAAATTGCGACTTTATAGTTGTAGATACAGCCCATGGACATAGCCAATCTGTTATAAATATTGTAAAAAAAATAAGACTACTTAATAATAATATTACTCTCGTTGCAGGAAATATTGCAACAGCGGAGGCAGCTATTGAGCTTGCAAAATTAAAAATTGATGCTGTTAAAGTTGGAATTGGACCAGGATCTATTTGTACAACAAGAGTTGTTGCTGGTATAGGTTATCCACAGTTTTCAGCGATTTTAAATGTAAAAAGAGGTTTAAAAAAATTTAGAAACGTAAAATTAATTGCAGACGGAGGTATAAGATATTCTGGTGATATTTCAAAAGCAATTGGTGCCGGTGCTGATGCAGTTATGATAGGTTCTTTGCTTGCGGGAACAGACGAAACACCTGGAGAAATTTTTTTTTATCAAGGTAGATCCTTTAAATCTTATCGAGGAATGGGTTCAATTTCTGCAATGGCCAGGGGATCAGCGGATAGATATTTTCAACAAGATATAAAAGATCAATTAAAGCTAGTACCAGAGGGAGTTGAAGGAAGAGTACCCTATCGAGGGCCGGTAAAAAATATTGTTGATCAATTAGTAGGCGGGCTAAAATCTTCTATGGGTTACTTGGGAGCTAAAAATTTACAAGAATTTCGTAAAAATGCTAGGTTTGTTGAAATATCTAATTCTGGTATAAAAGAAGGCCATGTACACGACGTTCAAATTACAAAACAATCTCCAAATTATCCAGTTAATGAATAAAATTTTTATTACAGTGATAATTTTATATTTTTTCACTTCATTAGTTCATGCAAACCAATATTCTAAATATTATAATCTCGGTATTAAATATTATAATAATAATAACTTGGATATAGCCAAATTTAATTTTGAAAAAGATATAGTTAGAAACACTAAAAATTTAAATAGCTATTTATATTTAGCAAAAATTTTTAAAAAAAAAAATAATAGAGATGAATTTGAAAAAAATCTAAAAACAGTTTTACTTTTAGATCCTAAAAATGAAGAGGCATTATATTTCATTATTATTAAAAAATATAAAGATGGCGATTACAATTATGCTGAAGAAAAATTTAATATATTTAAAAAATCTTGTGTGAAATTATGTAAAAAAAAACTAGAGTTAAGTGAACTTATCAATAAACCAAAGAGTTAATGATTAATCATAAAACTCACAAAATTTTAATAGTAGATTTTGGTTCACAAGTTACACAATTAATTGCTAGGCAGATTAGAAATTTAGGAGTTTATTGTGAACTAATTAATTACAAAAAATTTAATTCATTTCATTTTGTAAATGAAAACATTAAAGGCATAATTTTATCTGGAAGTGCTAAGTCTACATTATATAAGTCAGCTCCAACTATACAATTAAAATTATTAAAAAAAAATATCCCAGTATTAGGTATATGTTACGGTCATCAATTAATTTCTAATTTTTATGGAGGAAAAACAAAATTTTCAAATAAAAAAGAATTTGGCAGTGCAATTTTAAATGAAAAAAAAAAATCAATATTGACAAGAAATTTTTTTAAAAATAAGACAAATATTGTGTGGATGAGTCACTCCGATTCCGTAAATGTAAAACCAAAAGATTTTAACATAATTGCTAGTACAAAAAACTCAAAACTAGCAATTTTAGAACATAAATCAAAAAAAATATATTCAACCCAATTTCATCCAGAGGTTTATCACACTGTTAATGGAAAAAAGATATTTTATAACTTTTTGTTTTTAATTTGTAAAATAAAGAAAAACTGGACAGACAGATATAAAATTAACAATATGATAAAAGAAATACAAAAAAACGTAAAAAAGAATGAAAAGGTTTTGTGCGCTTTATCCGGTGGTGTAGACAGTAGTGTGCTAGCTTATTTATTACATAGCTCAATAAAAAAAAATTTAATATGTGTCTACGTAGATACTGGCATGATGAGATTAGGTGAGACAAACGAAGTCTATAAAATTTTTAAAAAAAAATTCAAAAATTCTTTTCATATAATTAGTGCTAAAAATATTTTTTTAAAAAATTTACAGGGTATTTCCGACCCAGAAAGCAAAAGAAAAATTATTGGCAGAACATTTATAAAAATTTTTGAGAATTTTACAAAAAAAAATTCTAAAATTAAGTTTTTAGCTCAAGGCACCTTATATCCAGATTTGATAGAAAGCAAAAGTTTCTCTGGCAGCCCAACTTCAATGATTAAATCTCATCATAATGTTGGAGGTCTTCCAAATAAGATGAAGTTAAAACTATTAGAGCCTTTCAAGGAGATCTTTAAAGACGAAGTTAGAGAAATAGGAAAAACTTTAAAAGTTAATAATTTCTTGTTAAAAAGGCACCCGTTTCCAGGACCAGGATTGGCAATAAGAATACCCGGTGTCATTAATGAGGAAAAAATCAATATACTTCAACAAGCAGACAACATCTTTATTGATGAAATAAAAAAAAGAAAATTATATGATAAAATTTGGCAAGCATTTGCTGTGTTACTACCAATTAAAACTGTTGGTGTAATGGGTGATAATAGAACTTATGATTTTGTTTGCGCCCTAAGAGCCGTAACATCACGTGACGGTATGACAGCAGATTATTTTCATTTTTTAAAAAAAGATATTTCGGAGATTTCTAATCGAATAATCAATGAAATTAAAGGTGTTAATCGAGTTGTGTATGATACAACATCTAAACCACCTGGAACTATTGAGTGGGAATAGTAAAGTGAAAAAATTTAATTTAAAAAAAAAAGTTGTTTGTTTAACATCATATAATAAGTTTTCCGCACAAATTGCTGACAAATATTGCGATTTAATTTTGGTAGGCGATTCAGTTGGAATGGCTTATTATGGTGACAAATCTACAAGATTTGTTTCAATACAAGAAATAATTAGGCACGGCAAATCAGTGAGACAAGGAGTAAAAAATGCAATATTAGTGGTAGATATGCCTTATGGAACTTATAAAAATTCTCCAGAAGCAGTTAAAAATGCTAAAAAAATAGTTAAAGAAACTAAATGTGATGCAGTCAAAATTGAAGGTGGATATGAAGTATCATTGATTGCAAAAAATATTATTAAAAATAAAATAAATGTTATGGGTCATATTGGTTTACAACCGCAAAAAATAAAAAAAAACGATCATTATAGAGTTATAGGCCATACTTTTTCTGAGCAAGAAAAGTTATTTAAAGACATTGATTGTCTGCAGAAAGCTGGAGTTTTTTCAATTGTAGTCGAAGCAGTAAAAAATAAAGTATCTAATGAGTTGGTAAAAAAATCAAAAGTACCAATTATAGGAATTGGCGCTTCAAAAAATTGTCATGGTCAAGTTTTAGTTTTAGAAGACATGTTAGGAATGTTTGAAAAAGTGCCAAAATTCGTTAAAAGATACTCAAATTTAAATAGGTATATTGAAAAAGCAATTCAAAAATATTCAAAAGATGTTAGAAATGAAAAGTTTCCCTCAACACAAAATATTTATAAATAATTATGTCTAATGAATTTGAAAACCAAATTGATGAAGACTTACTAAAAGATAAATTTATAAATTTTTATAATAATAATAAATATAAAATTATCTTTTCAGTAATTTTATTAATCATAATACCAATTTCTTTACAGGTATATTTATTTATAGACAAAAAAACTAGTGAAAGACAAATCTCAGATTTGTTGAAAGCTGAAGTAATGATGAAAAAAAACCCTGAAGAGGCTTTGAAAATATTAAATTTTTTACAATTAAATGGAAAAGAAGTTGTTAAAATTTTGGCAAATGGAAGATTATTAGAATTTTACATAAATTCAAACAATTATTTAAAAGCTCAAGAAGAAATAAATAAATTTAAATATAACTTTGAGGACTCTATGCTTAAGGAACTTAATTCAATTAAAAAAACCATTCTTAATTTTGAAAAAATTGATGAAAATGAAATTTTGAATACACTTGAAATTCGTAAGTATAATTTAAATAATTCTTATTTTAAATTAATTAAAAAAAAATTACTATACGATTATTATATAAAAAAAAAAGAGTATAAAAAAGCAGAAGAAGTTTTAAGTATTCCAAAATGAGAATAACTTACATTTTTTTTATTTTTCTTTTTTCGTGTAGCAATAACCAGGATAGCAAAGTAAATTTAAAGGATTTTATAAATCAAGGAAAAAAATTAGAATTAACTGCAAATAAAAGCATTATAGACACAAATTATGAAAAAATTAATAAGGTAAAGATTAAAAATAATATAATATATAAATCTTGGAGTCAGAAAAATTATAATAATTCAAATAATATTTTATCTTCATTTGTTGAAATTAATAAAAAAAATAGGTCAATCTCTGGAAATTATTTAGATATAATAGGTTACCAGGATAAAATTATAACTATCGATAAAAAATCAAATCTAGAAATATTTTCTTTTAATTTAAAAAAAATTAAGAGATTGAAAATATATAAAAGAAAAATATATAAAAATTATAATATTAATTTTGGATTAGCAGCTTATAAAAATAAAATATTGGTTTCAGATAACTTTGGGAATATTCATTGTTATAGTCTTAAAGACTTTAAACTCATATGGAAACAAAAATTAGGAGTCCCTTTTAAATCAAATATCAAAATATATAAAAATAATCTTTATTTGATTAATAGTAACAGTAAAATTTTCTCGATAAATACAATCTCAGGAAAAATCAACTGGAGTTTTGAGACAGCATCAAAAAAAATTCAAGATAAAGGTTCATATCAAATTGCAATTAAAAATAATAAACTTTTTTTTACAAATGATAATGCAGAAATATATTGTATCGATATAGAAAAGAATATTTTGAAATGGTCTTTAGTTTTTGAAAGTAGTGATTATATTAATAAACCAATTACTTTTATATCTAGTCCAATATTAATTTATGGTAATAGTTTATTTCTTTCTACTAACTATGGTTATATTTATTCGATGAATACTGAAAACGGTTCTGTAAATTGGTCTAAAGCATTAAAAAACACAAATCAAATTCTAATTAATAATAATTATTTATTTTTCACTACAAATAACAGATTAGTAATAATGAATTCCATAAATGGTAATTTAATTTATAATCAAAAAGTTAAGATAGATAAAAACGACAAAAAAATTAAATTTGTTGATATATTAATTGGAAAAAATCTTATTTACTTATTTTCAAATGGTGGAAAAATAATTTCATACAACCTTAAAAACCTAAAAGATTATAGAATAATAAAAACTAGTAAAAATTACATAGATTATATAATTTTATATGAAAAATTATTTGTTTTAAGTGAAACTCTATTAATAAAATATTAGTGGCAAAACATATTAACGTATCAATTATTGGCAAGCCAAATGTTGGAAAATCTACAATTTTTAATAAGTTAATTGGGTCAAATATTTCAAAAGTTAGTGAAAAATCAGGTACAACTGTTTATCCTATTTTATTTACAAATAAATTTAAAGATTTATCTATTAACTTAATAGATTTAGGAGGGCTAAAAAAAAAATCAAAATCTCATGAAAACAAACAACAATTAATAACCTCTGAAACAATTAAACAATTAAATTATTCAGACTTAGTCTTTTTTGTAATGGATGGGAGTGACGAAGTTACAAAAAATGATAAACAATTATTTAGATTAATTTTAAATAAATTAAAAAATGTAATTATAATAATCAACAAGACTGATTTAATTAAAAAAGATTTAAAGAGAAAAGAAAATTATTTTAAATTTTTCTTTGATAAAAATTACCCTAATATTCTTTTAAAGCCAATATTTATTTCTGCTTTAAAGACTATTAAAAAAGAATTTTTATTAAAAAAAATATTTGATATACATTCTAATTCAAATAAAATATTTAATAATCAAATAGTAAATAAAGTTTTAAAAACTATTATTGAAAAACATCAGCCAGTATATTCTAAAAATAGCAGACCTAATATCAAGTTTTTGAGACATGTTAATTCAAAGCCGATGATTTTTAAAGCATTTGGAAATAAACTTACATATTTAAACAGAGAGTATAAAAACTATTTTGTAAAACAACTGTTATCAAATTTAAACATTCATAATCAAATTGTAATAATTAAGTATATAAACAACAAAAATCCTTTTAAAAAAAATTAAATTCTTATATTACTTAACAGTGACAATTGACTATTTTTTTCAAATTGATTTAGTTGATCTAGTGGCTGTACTGGATATTCACCTGTAAAACAATGATCTGTAAATTGTGGATTTTTATTATCTCTTTTCTCTTGCCCTAAGGCTCTATAAAGACCGTCAATAGATAAAAACTGTAAAGTATCAACACCTATTATTTTTTTGATGTCTTCAATTGAATTGTTAGCCGCTATTAGATCTTTTACATTTGGTGTATCTATGCCGTAATAGTCAGGATATTTAATCGGTGGAGATGAGATGCAGAGGTGTATTTCTTTAGCACCAGAATTGTACAACATGTCAACAATTTTTTTTGATGTTGTTCCTCTAACAATAGAGTCATCAACTAAAATTATTTTTTTATTTTTAATGATTTCTTTGTTTGGATTATGTTTTAACTTTACACCTAACTGTCTAATTTGTTGAGTAGGTTCAATAAAAGTTCTCCCTACATAGTGATTTCTTATTATTCCCATGTCATATGGTATCCCAGATTGATTTGAGTAACCTATTGCGGCTGGAATACCAGAATCTGGCACAGCAGAAACTAAATCTGCATTAATATTTAATTCTTTTGATAATTCTACACCAAGTAGTTTTCTATATTGATGAACTGCTTTCCCATTTACAATACTGTCTGGTCTTGAAAAATAGACATATTCGAAAACACAAGGTCTAGGTTTAACTTTTGGAAATGGTTTAATACTTTCAATGCCGTTTTCATCAATTATTACAATTTCTCCATTTTCTATTTCTCTAATAAAATCTGCCCCAATAATGTCGAGAGCACAAGTTTCTGATGAAAGTATATATGAGTCTTTTAATTTACCTAATATTAAGGGTCTAATTCCGTATGGATCTCTTACACCAACTAATTCTTTATTTGTCATAATAGTTAGAGCATAACCTCCATGAACTTGAAATACTGCGTCAATAATTTTATCTATCGTTTTCATTCTTTTTGATTTGGCAATTAGCTGAACCAAAGTTTCTGTATCTGATGTAGATTGAAATATTGCCCCTTCTTGAACCATTTTTTCTCTTATACCAATAGCATTCGTTAAATTACCATTATGTGCTATCCCAAGCCCCCCTGTATGAAGATCTGCAAAAAAAGGTTGGATATTTCTGATTAAAGGAGCTCCAGTCGTTGAATATCTATTATGGCCAATTGCAGTATGACCCTTTAACTGCTGTATTATTTTAGGATCAGTAAAGTTATCACCAACCAAACCTCTTCTTTTAATTAAAAAAAAGTTTTTTCCATCAAACGAGTTTATTCCACATGCTTCTTGACCTCGATGTTGTAGGGCATGTAAACCTAAAGCAACTAAAGCAGATGCCTCTGGATGATTATAAATTCCAAAAACTCCACATTCTTCTTTTAATCTGTCAGTCACAATCATTTAGTATATTAAAAATTTATAAAAGTCATTTTTTCTATTTTATTTAAGTTTATCTAGTTTCTCTCTACTTTTATCAATGTATTCGTACCTTTTTGGAAATGTTTCAATAATTATTTCGTTTCCCCACAATATTATATTTAATGATACTCCCTTATTAAAAGAATCATTCCATTTATCATAAGGGTGAATAAAATTAATTATTGTAAATAAAAATACAAAGTAAATATATCCTTTAATAAATCCAAAAATTGAACCAAATATAGTATCAACTGATCCAAGACCAGACCATTTCACAGTGTTTTTTAAACTTTTATTAATAAGTAGAATAAGAAATAAAATAATGAAAAATATAACTGACCCCAAAATAATATCTGTTAAAAGTTTTGATGAAATAATACCATCTACATAAGGCCTTAAAATCGGAAGTAAAAATTTTACTGAAAAAAAAGCTAATATCCATTTTAAAAATGAAATTAAACTACTTATAAATCCATTTCTTGATCCAGAAATAAAATTGTAGATAATAAATATAATCAGAGCTAAATCTAGGATAGTAACAATATTTTTAAATGAATTAAAAGCACTTTCCATTATTTAGAGTAATAGGAATTTAATAAATTTGGAAGCAAAGTTAAAACTAGAAATAAAGCAGTTAACATTGCTAATCCAGTGAAAAGACCAAAATATATTGTTGGCATAAAATTTGATAAAGCCAAAATTGAAAAGCCAAATACTATTGTCACAGAGGTACTGATAATCGCTTTACCTACAGATTGATGACAGTTTTTTGCAATATCTGCAATAGAACTCTTAGATTTATATTTTTCATCTTTAAATTTATAAATATAGTGAATGCTATTATCTACAGCAATACCTATAGTTATAGCTGCTATTGTTATAGTCATTAAATCAAGAGGTATGTTAAGTAATCCAATAAAACCAATTATGAAGTAAGCTGCAATAAAATTTGGAACGATACCAATTAATGATAATTTTATAGACCTAAATAGAATTAGAAACATAAATAAAATTCCAGCCATTACGATACCTAAGGATTTTATCTGAGAGTCAAATAAGCTTTGTAGTAAATTATTGTATATAATTAACACTCCAGCTAACTTAAAATTTTCCTTATTTATCATAAGTTTATTTTCAAGATCATTTTCTATTCTATTTATAAGTTCTTTTCTTCTTAGATTCTTTTTTGAGTCTAGTATTCTCATTGTTATCCTAGCTTCATTATTTTTTATTGAAATATATGGTTTTATAATTTGATCTTTTATATTTTTTGGAATTTTTTCGTAAAGAATACCCATTTCTAAACTTCCTAATTTTTTGTTATTATTTAAACTTTCAGCAATGCTTAATATTGATGAGAATGATAAAACCTTCCCAATTTCTTTTTGATTGTTGAGATAATTGTGTACTTTAATAATTGTGTCTACTTTGTCTCTTGTAAACCAATATTTTGAAATTTTATCATTTGTTTCTGATTCACCTAAAAAATTACTTTCGGATGTTGTCTCACCTAAAAAGTTATCATTATTATTATCAGCAATGTTACTATTAAATTTTAAAATAATTTCTAGAGGAGTTGTTCCTCCAAGTTTATCGTCAATATTTTTCATACCTTTGTATATTTCAGTTTTTTTACTAAAATAATTAATGAAGCTATTTTCAACCTTTAGATTTAGTATTCCATACGTTGAAATAAATATTAAAATTAATACAAAAAAATAAATTAAATTTTTTTTTTTTACCATGTTTAAAAATAAATTTGAAAGTTTAGAATCTGATATTTTTAGATTTTCTGATACGGGAGGTTTAAAAATTTTAATCAACGAGGGTAATATTAAAAAAGTTGAAATGAAAGAAATTGTTAAACCAATTGTCATCATCCAGCCAAAGTCAATAACCGGTTTAATACCGCTAAAAATTAAAGATAAAAATGCGCAAATCGTTGTTAATACCGCATAAAGTATTGGAAAAAATATTGAATTTGTTGTCTCAATCAATCTTAAATTCACATTATCATTATCCTCGTACTGAATAGTATCTATCTGCATATATTTCACTAAATAGTGAATATTCATTGACATCGTAAGTATTAACATCAATGCGATAAAATTTGAGGAAATTACTGTTACTTTCCATCCAATTAAACTTAAAAAACCTATCATTAAAGTTATAGAAGTCACACATGTTATAAGTGGAAATAAAACCCAGGTAATTTTTTTAAAAATAAACCATAAAGTTATAATTATAAATATAAATACACCAGCACCAAAAATTAAAATATCATTTTTAATAAAAGTAATCATATCATCCGCAATCATAGGAATGCCACTTAATCTTACTTCAGCATTTGATTTATATTTTGATATAGTTTTTTTGATTAATTTATTATAATTATTAATATTAACAGACTGTTCCTTTTGAAATTTTTTAATTTTTTTATTAATTAAATTTAGCTTTCTGTTGTCAATTTTTTTTGATTTTAAATATTCAGTTTTTTTATTTATTGCATCTAAATATAATCTGTTTTCTTTTATATATGCTACAATTCCAAAAGTTTTTCCATCTTCACTTATTATAAGATTTTTATAAATAGGGCTTGAAGTAAGTTCATTTAATGCATTGTTTATATTTACGTCAGAATTTGTAATATATTTTAAATTTCTTATCTTATCAATCAAAGGTTCATCTGTTGATTTTAAAAGTGGAGCATTAACTATTGAAATGGTTTTACTTATCCAATTAAAACTATTAATGTCTTTAACTAGGTTTATTAATTCATTAATTGAATCTTTTTTTGATAAATTTTTTGGGGTGTATGTAACGATAAAAAATTTCTCAGATTTATATCTTTCATTTAAATTTCTTAAATAAATTAAGTCAGGGTCATTCTCTATTAAAAGTGTATCTGCCGAAGCGTCTAATTGAAAATTTTTTGATTGATAAATTGAAATTAGAAATATCGAAAGAAAAAACAAAAGTATAACGTAAGGATATTTTAGAATTTTATGATATATAATTCCAAACATTATTTCTTATAATTTTTTAAATATCTTTTAGAAATACATGTAATAATTCTGTAGGGAATTGTTCCAGTCAAATTTGCAAAATTATCAATTGTAAAATTTTCATCATATACACTTACGAAATCGCCCTCTTTAATTTTGCTTTTTAATTTTGTAATATCAAGAATTATTAAATCCATCGATACTCTACCAATCATCGGCAATTTTGAGTTTTTATAATGGACGTAACCTTTATTTGAAAGTCTAATACCTATGCCATCTGCATATCCTATCGGTATAGTTGCAGTAACAGTTTTTCTATTAGCCTTAAAAGTTCTTGAGTAACCCACGCTTTCTCCCTTGTTTAAGTTATTTATTTGTATGATAGGGCATTTAAGTGAGACAACATGCTTAATGTTTTTATTAAAATCCTTATTTCCACCATATAAATTTATTCCAGGACGTACAAGATCATAATGATATTTTCTTC
>QCSF01000008.1 GCA_003209195.1 Pelagibacteraceae bacterium AG-470-E16
TTACGAGAGGTGAAAAATATAACAAAGTTATAGATCAATGGTCAAAATGTACAGACAAAATTGCCTCAGAAATGATGGATATAATTTCCAGTCCACTTCAAGATAATCAAGGTAGAGTAAAATCAAATTCAGTATTTATGATGGCTGACTCAGGTGCGCGAGGCTCTCCAGCTCAAATGAAGCAGCTAGCAGGCATGAGAGGACTGATGGCAAAACCATCTGGGGAAATTATTGAAACTCCTATTACATCTAATTTTAAAGAAGGTTTAACGATTCTCGAATATTTTACTTCAACACATGGAGCAAGGAAAGGATTGGCAGATACTGCACTTAAAACTGCAAACTCAGGATATTTAACTAGAAGGTTATGTGATGTATCACAAGATGTTATAGTTACTAAAATTGACTGTGATTGTGGATCTAATAAATCAATTACCATTTCTGAAATAATAGAAGGTGGTAACGTTGTGGTAAGTTTAGCTGAAAGAGCTTTAGGGCGATATGCTGCTGAAGATATAAAAAACGCATTGACAGGAGAAGTAATAGTAAACAAAAATCAAATTATCGATGAGTTTAAATGTGATGGTTTAGAAGCTGCTGGTGTAAAATCCTGTAAAGTTTATTCTGTAATGACTTGTGAAAGCGATCAAGGAGTTTGCTCTAGATCATACGGTAGAGATTTAGCAAGAGGTATGCCAGTTTCCGTTGGAGAGTGTGTTGGTATGATTGCTGCACAGTCGATTGGTGAGCCTGGTACTCAATTAACTATGAGAACTTTTCATGTTGGAGGCACGGCTCAAATAAAAGATGATTCTTCAATAACAGCTCCAGATGATGGAATTCTAAAAATATCAAACAAAAATTTAGTTGAAGACTCAAGTAAAAATTTAATAATAATGGGCAGAAACATTGAACTCACACTTGAAAAAGACGGAGTGGTATTTGCGTCTTTCAAAGTTCCATATGGATCAAAATTATATGTTAAACCAGATGAAAAAGTTGATAAAGGAAAAAAAATCTGTGATTGGGACCCGTATACTGTTCCTGTGATTGCAGAAACATCTGGAATAGCAAATTATGTCGATTTAGTGGACTCAGTTTCAATTGCAGATAAAAATGATGAGGCCACTGGTATTTCGTCAAAAATAGTTTTAGACTGGAGATCTCAGTCAAAAAATTTAGATTTAAAACCTAGAATTACTTTGAGAGATAATAATGATAAGGTTGTTCTTAAAGCAGACGGTAATGAAGCAAGGTATTACTTGTCACCTGAAACAATTTTATCGATTTCAGATGGAGATAAGGTTAATGCAGGTGATGTTTTGGCGAGATTACCAAAAGCAACCTCGAAAACAAAAGATATAACAGGTGGTTTACCGCGTGTTGCCGAATTATTTGAGGCAAGAAAACCTAAAGATGGTGCGATTATTGCAGAAAATGACGGTGAAATAATTTTTGGAAAAGAAATTAGAGGGAAGCAAAAAATTACTATCAAAGGTACAGACGGCTCTGAGTCAAACTATTTAATACCAAAAGGTAAACAGATAAATTATAATCCAGGAGAAAAAATATCTAAAGGAGAGTATTTGTTAGACGGAAGTCCCGCTCCACATGATATTCTTAGAATTTTGGGCGTTGAAGCTTTAACGGATTATTTCGTAAATGAAGTTCAAGATGTTTATAGATTACAAGGCGTTGTTATAAATGATAAGCATATTGAAGTCATACTAAGGCAGATGTTAAGAAAACTTGAAATAAAAGACCCTGGTGATAGCTCACTATTAGCTGGAGAAATTATGGATAAAATTGATGCTAAGCATTTAAATGAAAAATTGAAATCAGAGGGTAAAAGAGAAATTGATTTTGATCCAGTCATGCTCGGTATTACTAAAGCTTCCCTACAGACTAAATCTTTCATATCTGCAGCTTCTTTTCAGGAAACAACACGTGTTCTTACCGATGCATCAATAAAAGGTAAAGCTGACGATTTAATGGGTTTAAAAGAAAATGTTATTGTTGGTAGGTTGATTCCAGCCGGCAGTGGTAAAAGTAGGCAAAAATATAATAAAATTGCTAAAGATAAGGACTCAGAACTTCAAAATAAAAAGGATGCTGAGGCAATTGTTGCAGAAGCTGAAAGTCAGCAAGAAGAACAGCCTGCAGAGGTATAATAAGCCGTAAATCTAGATTTTTAATAATAAATATACTCCACAAACATTGACGTTGTTAAAATAATCAGTATTAATAGCGGACTTTTTAAGGTAGCACGTGAAGCTAAGTTGGCTTTAAACTACTACCAACTACTCTTAATAATGCTTTCTTAAAAAGATTAATATTATGCCAACTATTAATCAATTGTTAAAAAAAAAACGTGTGAAACAGATCATAAGGAACAAAGTTCCAGCACTTCAAGCATGCGCTTTAAAAAGAGGAGTATGTACAAGGGTGTATACTACAACTCCAAAAAAACCAAATTCTGCTTTAAGAAAAGTTGCGAGAGTAAGATTATCTAATGGATTTGAAGTTACCGCTTATATTCCTGGAGAGGGTCATAATTTACAAGAGCACTCTGTTGTTATAATCAGAGGTGGACGAGTGAAAGATCTTCCAGGAGTAAGATATCATGTGGTAAGAGGTTTGTTAGATACCCAAGGTGTTGCTAAGCGCAAACAACAAAGATCAAAATATGGAGCAAAGAGACCAAAGTAATGTCTAGACGAAGAAGACAAGCGAAAAGACAAATTGTAGACGATCCTATATATGGATTAAAAACAGTTTCAAAATTTATAAATGCACTCATGATCGGTGGAAAAAAAACGACAGCTGAAAAAATTTTTTACAATTCATTCGGTTTAATAAAAGAAAAAACCAAGGAAGATCCAGCTAAAGTATTTAGTGAAGCAATTAAAAACGTAAAACCAAATCTTGAAGTTAAATCTAGAAGAGTTGGAGGTGCTACCTACCAAGTTCCTGTAGAAGTTAAAACAGAACGTGGTCAGGCATTAGCAATTAGATGGCTACTTGCTGCTGCAAAAAAAAGAGGTGACAAGACAATGCAAGAGAGATTAATGAAAGAATTCCTAGACGCGTCAACCAATAAGGGATCAGCAATTAAAAAACGAGAGGATACACATAAGATGGCAGAGTCAAATAAGGCTTTTGCACATTTTAGGTGGTAATTAATAATGAGTAAAATTTACACAAAAGATAAATATAGAAATATTGGTATCATGGCTCATATTGATGCAGGAAAAACCACAACTACAGAAAGAGTTTTGTATTACACGGGAAAGTCACATAAAATTGGTGAAGTTCACGATGGTGCTGCAACAATGGATTGGATGGAACAAGAACAAGAAAGAGGCATTACTATTACATCGGCCGCAACTACTTGTTTTTGGAAAGATCACAGAATAAATATTATTGACACCCCTGGCCATGTTGATTTTACAATCGAAGTTGAGAGATCGTTAAAAGTTTTAGATGGCGCTGTTGCAGTATTTGATGGTGTTGCGGGTGTAGAACCTCAATCCGAAACAGTTTGGAGGCAAGCAGATAAATACAAAGTTCCAAGAATGTGTTTTATAAATAAATTAGATAGAACAGGTGCGGACTTTTATAGTTGTGTAAGCATGATAAAGGAAAGATTAGGAGCCACACCTTTAGTTATGCAAATTCCTATAGGAGCAGAGGCAAATCTTCAAGGTATTGTTGACTTAGTCAAAATGAAAGGATTTGTTTGGGAGGCTGAAGATTTGGGTGCAAAATTCAATGAGGTAGAAATCCCATCTGATTTGAAAGAAATTTCAGAAAAATATAGAAAAGAACTTGTTGAAACAGCAGTAGAGCAAGACGAAAAATTGATGGAAGCTTATTTGGAGGGCAAAGATATAAGTGAGAGTGATTTAAAAAAATGTATTAGAAAAGGTACTTTAAACTTTAACTTTGTTCCCGTTCTAACTGGTTCAGCCTTTAAAAATAAGGGTGTTCAACCTTTATTGGACGCTGTAGTCGATTTTTTACCAAGTCCTCTTGATTTAAAAGAAATTAAAGGTACGAAACCTGGAACAGAGGAAGAATTAATAAGAAAATTTGATGACAAAGAACCATTTTCCGCATTGGCATTTAAGGTAGCTAATGACCCGTTTGTTGGAACAATCACATTCATAAGAATTTATTCAGGAAAGTTAATTTCTGGAACTGGAGTTTTAAATTCAAGCACTGACAAAGAAGAAAGAATTGGGAGGATGCTTTTGATGCATGCTAATGATAGAGAAGACATTAAAGAGGCAAGCACTGGTGATATAGTCGCTCTGGCGGGTTTAAAATATACTGTTACTGGTCACACTTTGTGTGTAAAAAACAATCCTGTTGTACTAGAACCAATGGAGTTTCCAGATCCAGTAATAGAGATTGCAGTCGAACCCAAAACCAAAGGTGATCAAGAAAAAATGGGTGAAGCATTACAAAGACTAGCAAAAGAAGATCCTTCATTCAGGGTAACAACAGACAATGAATCTGGTCAAACAATAATTAAAGGAATGGGAGAGTTACATCTAGATATTATTGTCGATCGTATGAAAAGAGAATTTAAAGTTGATGCAAATATTGGTGCACCACAAGTTGCTTATAGGGAGACAATCGAAAAATCTGCTGAGGTTGACTATACCCACAAAAAACAATCAGGTGGTTCGGGTCAATTTGCTAGAGTTAAACTAATTGTAGAGCCTCAAGATCCAGGGAAAGGTAGAGAAGTAGAGAGTCTAATAAAAGGAGGTTCAATTCCAAAAGAGTTTATTCCAGGCGTTGAGAAAGGTATTGTGGGTGTAGCTGACTCAGGAATTTTAGCAGGATTCCCAGTAATAGATTATAAAGTTCAAATCATAGATGGTTTACATCACGATGTTGATTCGAGTGTTTTAGCATTTGAAATTGCATCTAGAGCTTGTTTTAAAGAAGCTTGCCAAAAAGGTGGTTTAAAACTTTTAGAGCCAATTATGAAAGTTGAAGTTGTTACTCCAGAGGATTATATGGGTGATGTGATAGGAGATCTTAACAGTAGAAGAGGACAAGTCGGTTCAACAGATAAAAGGGGTAACGCAACAGTAATTAATGCTAATGTTCCGTTAGCAAATATGTTTGGTTATGTGAATAATTTAAGATCAATGTCACAGGGTAGGGCTCAGTACACTATGCAATTTTCTCATTATGAAAAGGTTCCTCAAAATGTTCAAGACGAAGTTACAAAAAAATTAGCAGGATAGTATAATATGGATCAACAACATATCAGGATAAGATTACAAGCTTACGATCACAAAATTCTGGATCAATCAACTGAGGAAATAGTTAATACAGCAAAGAGAACTGGAGCTCAGATTAAAGGACCAGTTCCACTTCCTACAAAAAAAGAAATTTTTACAGTTCTTAGATCCCCACATATTGACAAAAAAAGTAGAGAGCAATTTGAGACAAGAACTCATAAGAGATTAATTGATATCATGGAGCCAACTCCTGCAACAATTGAAGCACTAATGAAATTGGATCTTGCAGCTGGAGTAGATGTGGAGATAAAGATTTAATCATGTCTATAGGATTAGTTGGAAAAAAAATTGGAATGACACAAAGATTTTTTGAAAATGGGGAATCTTTACCTGTTACCGTATTAAAAATTGAAAAAGCAAAAGTTATTGATATAATTGACAAAGAGAAACGTGGCTACTCAGCAGTGTTGGTGGGCTATGGTTATGTTAAAAATTCAAAACTTACTAAGCAAATGAAAGGATTTTTTTCAAAAAAATCACAAGAGCCCAAGAAAATATTAAAAGAGTTTAGAATCGAAAAAATTAACGAGCTTAAACCTGGAATGGAAATTAAGTTAGATGTTTTGAAAGATAAAACATATGTTGATGTGAGAGCCAAAACCATAGGTAAAGGTTTTGCTGGATCAATGAAAAGATATAACTTTAGTGGCATGAGAGCAAGTCACGGAGTGTCAGTTTCGCATCGAGCTCATGGATCGACTGGTCAATGCCAAGATCCAGGAAAAGTTTTTAAGGGAAAAAAAATGGCTGGTCACATGGGAGCAAAATTTAGAACAACACTAGGTTTAGAGGTTGTTGAAGCTGATTTAGAAAACAATCTTCTCTACTTAAAAGGTGCTGTACCAGGAAGTAAAAATGGTTACGTAGAAATTCAAGAAGCAATTAAAAAAAAGAGTAAATCAACGATTAAGGAACGAGTTGAGAAATATAAAGCTTCATTGGCAGAAATGAAATCTATAAAAAAAGACAAAAAGAAAAAAAATAATAAAGATGAGACAAATTCAGATAAAAAAATTCAAGTAGAAAAAAATGAGAGCAAATAATGAAAATTAAAGAAATTGGTATTGATGGAAAAGATATTGGAACGTTGGATGTATCCGAAAAAATTTTTAATTTAAAACCGAGAGAAGATATAGTCCAACAGGTTATTGACTGGCAACAAAATAGAATGTTTAAAAAAACAGGTCATACAAAAAGTAGGGGAGAAGTAAGAGGCTCAAGAAAAAAAATTGTTCAACAAAAAGGATCTGGAGGAGCAAGACATGGAAATATAACCGCACCTATATTTGTCGGTGGGGGTATTGCGCATGGGCCAAGACACAGAGGCAAATATGCATCAAAAAAATTAAATAAAAAGATTAGAAAATTAGGTCTTATGCATGCGTTATCTATAAAAGCTAGTTTAAATCAATTAGCAGTTTTTCATCAACCTAAAATCTCCAGTCTAAAAACTAAACATTTCAAAGATTTTTTAAAAAAAGTAAATTCAAAAAGTGTGTTATTTGTTCATCATAAAGATGCTCCAAAAGAATTTATAAGAAGTATTAAAAATATTCCAAATTCAAAAAAATTAGATGAAGTTGGTACTAATGTATATGACTTAATAAAATATGAAAAAGTTTTTTTTACAAAAGAGTCATTTAAAAATATTGAGGAAAGATTAAATAAGCAATGAATAATCAATATAGAGCATTTGACATAATTTTATCTCCTGTAGTTACAGAGAAATCAACAAATTTGAATGCATTTAACAAAATGACTTTTAAAGTAGCCAGAGATGCAAGCAAAACTTTAATAAAAAAAAGCATTGAGAAATTATATAAAGTAGAAGTTATAAAGGTAAACACAATTTTATCTAAACCAAAAGTAAAAGTTGTGAGGGGAAAATTAGGTAGAAAAGTTGGTTATAAGAAAGCAATTGTTACTATTAAAGAAGGACAAACAATTGATATGACTGCAGGTGTTTAAATTATGACGTTAAAAAAATTCAAACCTTATACAAAATCTTCAAGGTCAACTATCTTAGTTGATAAAAGTAATTTGTGGAAAGGTAAACCAGAGAAAAGTTTAATCAAATATAAAAAAAGAGCAGTCGGAAGAAATAATTCGGGTCGAATAACCACAAGGCATAAAATGATGGGTCATAAAAAAAAATATAGAATTATAGATTTTAAAAGATCTAAAATTGACACATATGCAGAAATTAAAAGGTTTGAGTATGATCCATTTAGAAGTGCAAACATTATGCTTATTCAATATCAGGATAAAACTTTGAGTTACATACTTGGAGTTGAGGGATTAAAAATTGGTGACAAGATAATTTCCTCAGAAAAAACCGAAATTCAAAAGGGTAACTCAATGATTTTGAGAAATATCCCTGCTGGTACATTAGTTCATAATATTGAACTCACTCCTGGGAAAGGTGGAGTATTAGCAAGATCTGCAGGATCTTCAGCTTCACTAATGGGTCAAGATGAAGATTATACTTTAGTAAAACTAAATTCTGGAGAGACAAGAAAAATATTATCTAGGTGCAAGGCTACAATTGGTCAAGTTTCTAATATTGATAATAAAAATAAAAAAATTGGTAAAGCTGGCCGAAATAGGTGGTTAGGAAAAAGACCAACTGTCAGAGGTGTTGTGATGAACCCTGTTGATCACCCACATGGTGGTGGTGAGGGCAAAACTTCAGGCGGTAGAAACCCAGTCACACCATGGGGACAAGGAACTAGAGGTTTAAAAACGAGAAATAACAAGAAAACAAATCAGTTTATTATTTCTAGAAAGAAAAAGAGAAAATAAATTATGGCTAGATCAGTTTGGAAAGGTCCTTTCGTTCATCCTAGTTTACTTAAAAAAGTCGAAAAGGGCGGAGATGCCACTAAAAGACCAATTAAAACTTGGTCACGCGGATCCACAATTATTCCTGAGTTCGTAGGATTAAAATTTGAAATATATAATGGAAAGAAATTTATACCAATAACAGTATCTGATGAGATGGTTGGTCACAAATTTGGCGAATTTGCTCCAACAAGACAGTTTATGGGTCATACACCTGCAGACAAGAAAGCTGGAGCTGCATCTGCAGCAGCACCAAAGAGAGCAGGTAAATAATGGCTATTATTAAAAAAAAACAGACAAAAGATTTATCAATAGTGAAGGCTGTTTACAGAAATTTAAGATCAAGTCCTAGAAAAATAAATGATATTTTAAGATCTATAAGAGGTAAAAAAGCTGACATTGCAATAAAAAATTTACAATTTTCAGAAAAAAGAGTTTCAAAGGAGATATCTAAAACTATTAAATCTGCTGTGGCAAATGCAGAAAACAACAATCAATTAGATATTGATAATCTATTTATTAAAGAAGCTTACGTTGGAAAGGGTATGGTTATGAAAAGATATAGACCTAGAGCAAGAGGAAAAGCAGGTGAAATAAAAAAACCTTTCTCAAACTTAACAATAATAGTAATCGAAAAAAAAAATAATAGCAAAGAGGAAAAAAGGACTTAAAATATGGGACAAAAAGTAAACCCAATTGGTATTAGATTAAAGATTAATAGAACATGGGACTCTGTATGGTTTGCAAAAAAACAGAACTACGGGACGTACTTAATAGAAGATTTTAAAATTAGAAAGTTTATAAATAATACAATAAAAAACTCTGGTGTCTCAAAAATTCTTATTGAAAGACCTTCTAAAAAATGTGTTATTACAATTTATACTTCTAGACCAGGTTTTGTAATTGGTAAAAAGGGATCTGATATAGAAAAGATTAAATTGAATATTTCTAAAATTACCAAAGATGAAGTAAGTGTAAACATTAAGGAGATTCGTAAACCTGAGTTAGATTCTTTTCTAGTTGCAGAAAATATTGCTCAACAATTAGAAAAAAGAGTTGCATATAGAAGAGCGATGAAGAGAGCCATGTCATCAGCTTTGAGGTTGGGAGCTAAGGGAATTAAAGTTACAGTGAGCGGACGTTTAGGCGGTAACGAAATTGCCAGAACAGAATGGTTAAGAGAAGGTAGTATTCCTTTACATACTTTAAGAGCAGATGTTGATTATGCCGAGGCAGAAGCCTCAACTACTTACGGTATAATTGGGGTTAAAGTTTGGATTTATAAAGGAATTGTTTTTCAAAAAGACCTTCAAAAGAAAATTGAAGCTGAAAAAAAAGAGGTAACAAACTAATGTTACAACCAGCAAGAACAAAATTCAGAAAAGCGCACAAAGGTAGAATAAAAGGAAAAGCTACTAGAGGTGCAGCACTAAATTTCGGTTCGCATGGCTTACAAGCATTAGAACCTGAAAGGATAACTTCAAGACAAATTGAAGCTGCAAGAGTAGCTTTAACTAGACACATGCAAAGAAAAGGGAGAGTTTGGTTAAGGATTTTTCCTAATATTCCTGTTTCAAAAAAACCTATTGAAGTTAGAATGGGTAAAGGTAAAGGTTCTCCTGAGTTTTGGGTCTACAGGGTAAAACCTGGAAGAATAATTTTTGAGATTGATGGAGTAAATGACTCAATAGCAAAAGAGTCTTTTGACAGGGCTGCATCTAAGCTACCAATTAAAACCAAAATTATTAAGAGGAATTTAAATTTATAATATGAAAACTTCAGATGTAAAAAAAATGACTGTTACTCAATTAGAAAAAGAGTTATTAAATCTAAAAAAAGAAAAATTTAATTTAAGGTTTCAAAAAATTAATTCTCAAATCCAAAATACAGCTAGGATAAGAATTGTAAGAAGATCTATTGCAAAAATATTAACATTTGTAAAACAAAAACAAAAAGAGAGCTAAAAAGTGCCTAAGAGAATTTTAATCGGAAAAATTATTAACACAAAAAATAAGAATACAATTGTAATAGAAGTTGAGAGGAAATTTAGACATCCTGTATTAAAAAAAGTTTTAAAAAGATCAAAAAAGTATCATGCTCATTATGATAGCGGAGATTTTCAAGTTGGTGATCAAATAAAAATTATAGAAAGTAAACCAATATCGAAACTCAAAAAATGGAGAGTTTTAGAAAGTTAATATGATACAAGTTCAAACTGAAATGGAAGTTGCTGACAATACTGGTGCTAAGAAAATAGAGTGTATCAAAGTTCTCGGTGGTTCCAAAAGAAGATACGCAAGCGTCGGGGATATTATTGTTGTTAGCATAAAGGATGCAATGCCCAAAGGTAAAGTCAAAAAAGGTGACGTTCATAAAGCTGTAATTGTAAGAACTAAAAAACAAGTTCAAAGAAATGATGGCTCATCTATAAAATTTGATAAGAATGCTGCTGTTTTAATTGCTGCAAATGGAGAACCAATCGGAACAAGAATTTTTGGACCCGTAACAAGAGAATTAAGAGATAAAAAACATATGAAGATTATTTCTCTAGCACCCGAGGTATTATGATGAAAACAAAATTAAAAAAAGGTCAAAATGTAAAACTTCTTACAGGTGTAGACAAGGGAAAATCTGGAGAGATAATCAAATTGTTTCCAACGCAATATAGAGCTTTAGTCAAAGGTATTAATATTAAAAAAAAACATCAAAAACCTACTAAAGAAAAAAAAGGTGGTATTGTGAATATTGAAAAGTCAGTACATTTATCGAACTTAATATTAATTGATGATAAGAAAAAGCCTGAAAAAATTAATAAAGAAGAAGAAAAAAAAATTGAGACAAAAAAAGAAGTTACTGTTAAAAAATTAGTATCAAAGGAAAAAGCTAAACAAAAAGAGATTACGGGGAAAAAAACAAAAACTAAGAAAAGAATCTATAAAAACAAAAAAACTAAAAAAATGAAAACAAAGAAAACAAAAAAAGGCAAATAATTGAAAATGGAACCACGTTTAAAATCTTTTTATAAATTAGATATACTTCCAAAATTAAAAGAGAATCTTGGTGTTAAAAATTCTTTGCAAGTACCTAAGCTAATAAAAATAGTGATAAACATGGGTTTAGGTCTTGATGCCAATGACAACAAAATTTTAAAAATAATTGAAACTGATCTTGCGAATATTGCTGGCCAGAAACCTGTTATTACTAAATCGAAAAAAGCGATTTCTAATTTTAAAACGAGAGCAAAAATACCGCTTGGCCTTAAAGTTACCTTAAGAAAAAATAATATGTACTTTTTCCTTGATAGACTTATAAATATTGCATTACCTAGAATTAAAGATTTTAGAGGATTAAATCCAAAAAGTTTTGATGAAAATGCAAATTATAGTTTTGGAATTAAAGAGCATGTTGTATTTCCTGAGGTAAATTTTGACAAAGTAGATAAAATGCGAGGAATGGATATAACCGTTGTTACATCTACAAATGATAAAGCTAAGGCCAAAGTCCTATTGGATAGATTTAATTTTCCATTTATTAAGAAAGGGGTTAACTAATGGCGAAATCTTCTTCTGTAGAAAAAAATAAAAAAAGGATTAAACTTTCGAAAAAATATCAAGAAAAAAGAAAAAAATTAAAAAAAATTGTTATGAATAAAAAAATTAATTTAAATGAAAGGTTTTTAGCAGCTCAAAAACTCGCAAAATTACCAAAGAACTCTGCAAAATCAAGAATTAGAAACAGGTGTGAAATTACAGGTAGGCCCCACGGTTATTATCGTAAACTAAAAATGTCCAGGATTGCCCTTAGAGAATTAGCTTCAATGGGAAAAATACCAGGCATGACAAAATCAAGTTGGTAGGAGAAATATTATGACAATTAGTGATCCAGTTGGTGATATGTTTGCAAGAATTAGAAATGCTCAACAGAGAAATCATTCACATGTAATGATACCGCTTTCAAAGTTTAAGAAATTTGTTTTAGATGCAATGGACAGAGAAGGTTTTATAAATGGCTATGAAATAGTTAAAGGAGAAAATGTTTCATTTGATTATTTAAAAGTAACATTAAAATATGTGCATGGAAACCCTGTAATTAATGAAATTAGTAGAGTTTCTAAACCTGGAAGAAGAATTTATACAAGATTCGATAGTCTTCCAAGAGTTCAAAATGGCTTAGGTGTTGCAATCATATCCACATCGTTTGGAATATTAACTGACAATGAAGCAAGAGAAAAAAAAGTTGGAGGAGAAATAATTTGTAATATTTCTTAAAAAAATGTCTAAAATTGGAAAAAAAAATATCGTTGTACCAAAAGAAGTAAAAGTTCAAATTATTGATAACAAAATTAAATTTGAAGGCCCAAAAGGAAAAAAAACACTTGAAATAAATACTGAATTTTTAAATGTTTTATTAAAAGATGATAAAATTATTGTTACTCCTAAAGATCCTAAAAAGCAAAATAAAATAATCTGGGGCTTACAAAGAAGCTTAATTAATAATGCTGTAATAGGAGTTGGCAAAGGTTATGAGGAAACATTAAAATTAAGCGGAGTAGGTTTTAGGGCAAATTTAAAAGGTAAACAACTTCAACTTCAATTAGGTTTTAGCCATGATATTATTTATGACATACCAGAAGAAATATCCATTAAGGTAGATAAGCAAACTACAATTTTAATATCAGGTGTCGATAAACAGCTTGTTGGAAAAACAGTTGCTGATATAAAATTTTTTAAACCAGTTGAACCTTATAAGCAAAAAGGAATAACTAGTGAAGGACAATTTATCTTAAAAAAAGAGGGTAAAAAGAAATAATGAACTTTAAAAGTATTAAAAGAAAAAACAGAGTTAGATTTAAAGCAAAAAAAATTAATAAAGGGAAGCCTAGACTTACAGTTTTTAGGTCTGCAAAAAATATATATGCTCAGGTTATTGATGACAGACAAAGAGTAACACTAGCAAGTGCATCATCCATAGAAAAAATAATTGATAAAAAACCTAAAAAAGAATTATCAGAACTCGTTGGGAGATTAATTGCTGAAAGATGTTTGGAAAAAGGTTGTAAGGAAGTATATTTTGATAGAGGAAGGTATAAATATCATGGTAGAGTAAAACAATTGGCAGAAAGTGCTAAAAATGGAGGATTAAAGTTTTAATACATGAGCCAGGCTAGTGAGTTCAAAGAAAAATTAGTTGCGATAAACAGAATAACCAAGGTTGTAAAGGGTGGTAGACGTTTTGGTTTTGCAGCTTTAGTAATAACTGGTAATCAGAAAGGTCAAGTCGGTTTTGGTCAAGGAAAAGCAAAACAAGTACCAGACGCTATTAAGAAAGCCTCAGAGGCTGCAAGAAAATCATTAGTTAAGGTAGCTTTGAGAGAGGGAAGAACTCTGCATCATGATGTTAGAGGAAGGAATGGTGCGGGAAAAGTACTATTAAGAAGTGCTCCAGCTGGTACGGGTATTATTGCCGGCGGTCCTGTTAGAGCTATTTGTGAAATGACAGGTATTCAAGATGTTGTTGGAAAGTCTATAGGATCATCAAATCCGTACAATTTAGTAAGAGCTTCATTTGATGCATTAATTAAACAGAAGTCTCCAAAAGAAATTTCCCTGATAAGAGGAAAAAAAATTAAAGACATTGTTTCTAGGAGATAACACATGAAATTAAATACTTTAAAAAAAAAATTACATAAATCAAAGAAAAGAGTAGGTCGAGGAATCGGTTCTGGTTTAGGTAAAACATGTGGAAGAGGTGCAAAAGGACAAAAATCAAGATCTGGCGTTTCTATTAAAGCTTATGAAGGCGGTCAAATGCCAATCTATAGACGACTTCCAAAAAGAGGATTTAATTCACTGTATAAAGATGAAAAAAATGTTGCTATTAACTTAGATTTAATCTCAAAATTAATTAAGTCTAAAAAATTTGATTCTTCGAAATTAATTGATTTAAGGAAATTTTTTTTAAAATCAAAAACATCAAAAAGAGTAAAAATAAAAGTTTTGGGTACCGGAGAAATAATTGATAAAGTATCTATTTTAGCAGATAAATTTAGCAAGTCAGCTCAAAATAAAATTGAGAAAGCTGGCGGTAAAATAGAATTAAATAAACAAAACTAATGTCTAGTTTTAGTCAAAATGCCGAAAGTGGCTTTGGTGCTTTTTCAAAAGCTGATGATTTAAAAAAAAGAATTTTATATACCCTATTTATTTTAATAATTTATCGATTTGGAACATATGTTCCTTTACCAGGTATCGACCTTACAGCTTTAAAAGAAATTGTAGGTGGAAATCAACGCAGCCTACTAGGTATGTTTAATGTATTTGCTGGTGGCGCTGTTCAACGTATGGCAATTTTTGCTTTAGGAATAATGCCATATATTTCTTCATCAATTATTATACAGCTGTTAACTGGTGTCACAGAGTATTTTAAAAACTTAAAAGCTCAAGGTGAGTTGGGCAGACAAAAAATTACCCAATATACTAGATATGGGACAGTAATTTTAGCCTTAATTCAAGGTTATGGAGTTGCTGTGAGTTTAGAAAATTCACAGGGAATAGTTCAGGATCCAGGATTATATTTTAAATTTGTCACTACGATTTCATTACTGACTGGGACTGTTTTATTGATGTGGTTAGGAGAACAGATAACTGCAAGGGGAATTGGAAATGGAATTTCATTGATAATTTTTTCAGGTATAGTAGCTGAGATACCTGGCGCATTAGCGTCTACATTTGAGTTAGGAAGAACTGGGGCAATTTCTAGTGGTATAATTATACTAATTTTACTTCTTTTACTTTTGGCAATATATTTTATTGTTTTCGTTGAAAGAGCTCAAAGAAGGATTTTGATACAATACCCAAAAAGACAACAAGGAAATAAAATGTATGGAGGAGAGTCGTCTTATTTACCACTTAAAGTTAATACAGCTGGTGTAATACCTGCAATATTTGCTTCGGCATTATTATTATTACCAATTACTTTATCAAATTTTTCAACTACCTCTGAAAATTCTTTTCTATTTACAGTTACCTCAATGCTAGGTCAGGGCAAACCGCTTTATATGATTTTCTTTGCAGCTGGCATCGTTTTCTTTTCTTTTTTTTATACATCAATAATATTTAATCCTAATGAAACTGCAGATAATTTAAAAAAATATGGTGGTTTTGTTCCTGGTATTCGACCAGGCGAAAGAACTGCAATTTTTATTGAAAACCTTTTAATAAAATTAACTGTAATTGGATCGTCTTATCTAGTTTTAATATGTTTGTTACCTGAATTTTTAATTGCAAATTATCCAATACCTTTCTATTTAGGTGGAACGTCATTATTAATTGTTGTTGTAGTTGGCATGGATACAATAACTCAAATTCAAACAAGATTAATGAGTGTACAGTATGACTCACTAATAAAAAAAACAAAATTTAATAAATAAATAGTATGAATTTAATAATTTTTGGACCACCAGGTGCAGGAAAAGGTACGCAATCTTCTTTTCTAGTTAAAAGAAAAAAAATGTTTCAATTATCTACGGGTGATTTATTAAGAAACGAACTATCAAGTGCTTCAGATTTGTCTAGAAAATTAAAAGAAATAATGGACTCGGGAAAATTAGTTTCAGACGATATAATTAATGATCTAATTGAAAAAAAAATTTCAGACCCAGAAATTAAAAATAATATAATTTTTGACGGATTTCCAAGAAATATAGATCAAGCAAAGTCATTAGATAAAATGTTATATAAATATAAACAAAAAATATCTAAAGTAATAAACCTAGAGGTAGATTATTCAATTTTAATCAAAAGAATTTCTGGACGAGTTTCATGTTCTATTTGCAAAAAACCATTTAATGAATATTTTGACCCACCCGGTAAAGATACATATTGTACATCTAAAGAGTGTTTTAGACGAGAATTAGTAAAAAGATCAGACGATAACGAAAATACAGTTACAAGTCGATTAAAAACGTATGATGAGCAAACGTTACCCATTCTTAAATATTATAGATATAAAGGAATTGTTAAAGATGTGGATGCAATGAAGTCTATCAATGAAGTAACCGATCAAATCAGCGGAATTATAAGTGACATATAAAGTTGACTTTGCAAGCACGATTAATATAATCCGCGTTTTTAAATAGGGCAATCTTAGTTATGGCGCGTATATCCGGAGTTAATTTACCACTGAATAAGCAAGTGCATATAGCATTACAATATATTTATGGAATAGGTGATCATTATGCAAATAAAATTTGTGCAGAATTAAATATTAACAGTTCTAAAAGAGTTAACAGCTTAACTGACAGCGAAGTCTTAAAAATTAGAGAATTGATAGATGAAAAATATA
This sequence comes from Pelagibacteraceae bacterium AG-470-E16, assembly GCA_003209195.1. GTDB lineage: Bacteria > Pseudomonadota > Alphaproteobacteria > Pelagibacterales > Pelagibacteraceae > HIMB114. Next base: position 16,506 of record QCSF01000008.1, read on the forward strand.
ATGTTGAAGGAGATTTAAGAAGAGAAGTATCACTTAATATCAAAAGATTAAGAGATTTAGGAACCTATAGAGGTTCGAGACATAGAAAAAAACTTCCAGTAAGAGGCCAAAGGACGTCATCTAATGCAAGAACAAGAAAAGGTAAGGCTGTAGCAATTGCAGGTAAAAAATTGACACAGGCAAAGAAATAATGAGCAAAGAAGAAATAAAAAAAAAAAATAAATTCAGATCCAAAAAAAAAGAAAAGAAAGTGATTACTTCTGGGAAAGCTTTTGTAAACGCTACTTTCAATAATACAATAATTTCGATTACTGACAAAAGCGGAAATGTTTTATCCTGGTCTTCAGCAGGATCAAAAGGCTTTAAGGGATCCCGAAAATCTACACCTTATGCTGCACAGGTAGCTGCAGATGACGCTGCTATAAAAGCTTCAGAATATGGCTTAAAAACTTTAGATGTTGAGGTAAAAGGTCCTGGATCAGGTAGAGAAACAGCCTTGAGAGCATTACAAGCAAGAGGATTTAAGATTTTATCCATAAAAGATACAAGTCCAATGCCTCATAACGGATGTAGGCCACCAAAAAAGAGAAGAGTTTAAAACTACAAAAAACAGGAGAAATAATTGATTGAAAAAAATTGGAAAGAATTAGTTAAGCCATCAAAACTTGATGTTCAAACTAGTGATGACAAAAGTTATGCAAAAATGACAGTAGAACCTTTGGAAAAAGGTTTTGCTTTAACTTTAGGAAACGCATTAAGAAGAATATTGCTATCTTCAATTCAAGGTACTGCCGTAACTGCAATTCAAATCGACGGAGTAGTTCATGAATTTTCCTCAATTAATGGTGTGAGAGAAGATGTTACAGATATTGTTTTAAATATAAAGGCACTTTCATTAAAACTTAATAGCCAAGGCCCAAAAAAGTTAATTCTTAATGCGCAAGGTCCCGGTGAAATAAAAGCAAAGGATTTAAACGAAAGTGCTGATATTGAAATTTTAAATCCTGAGCAAGTCATATGTAATTTAGACGACAATACTAAAATTTATATAGAACTTACAGTAAATACTGGAAAAGGTTACGTTTCAGCAGAAAAAAATAGAGAAAAAGACTCACCTTTAGGCTTGATACAAGTTGACTCTGTGTATAGTCCAGTAAAACGAGTTTCATATAATATATCTGAAACTAGAGAAGGATTATCAATTGATTATGATAAACTTACTATGGAGATAGAAACAAACGGTTCAGTTGAAGCTGAAGATTGTGTTGCTTATGCTGCTAGAATTTTACAGGATCAACTTGGAATGTTTATAAATTTTGAAGAGCCCAAGGAAATTGTAGCACAACAAACTAAATCAGAACCAGAGTTTAATAAAAATTTATTAAGACGAGTTGATGAACTTGAATTATCAGTCAGATCAATGAATTGTCTAAAAAATGATAATATTATTTATATTGGTGATTTAGTTCAAAAAACTGAGGGTGAAATGTTGAGAACACCAAATTTTGGTAGAAAATCTCTAAATGAAATTAAAGAAGTTTTGTCAGGAATGTCACTATATTTGGGTATTGAAATTCCAAATTGGCCACCTGAAAATATTGCTGAGCTTTCGAAGAAATTAGAAGAAGAATATAAGTAATGAGACATAAGGTTGCTCATAGAAAATTAAATAGAACTGCAGAACACAGAAAGTCACTGATTAAAAATATGCTTAATGCTTTAATTAAGCATGAACAAATTGAAACAACTTTACCAAAAGCAAAAGAACTTAAAGTTGCAATTGATAAGATTATAACTTTAGGAAAAAAAAATACTCTCGCATCTAAAAGAATTTTAATTTCAAGATTACAAGATCAAAATATAGTAAAAAAAATTACTAATACATTAGTTAAAAGATATGAAAAAAGAAGTGGCGGATATTCAAGAATTGTTAGATCTGGATTTAGATATGGAGATAATGCACCTAAAGCATATATAGAATTGGTCGATAAAGACTTTAATGCAAAAGGACAAGATTCTGGCCCGTCTCAAAAAAATAATGAAGAAAAAGAAAAGACAAAAACTGAAAATAATAAAGATAAAAAATCTTAAAAATTTGTTCGATTATTACTTTATCTAATCTCATTTGTATCACTGTTATTAGTAGTTTAAGAGGCAAATTAATTTTTTTTGATGAATATTAAAATAAATTTTTATAAAGTTGATAAAAACTTTGCAAATACAAGGCTCGATAAATTTATAAAATTAAAAATTTCAAAAATTCCGCAGTCATTAATTGAAAAGTATATTAGAAAAAAAAAAATATTAGTTAATAAAAAAAAATATAAAAGCTCATATAAATTAAAGGAAAGTGATTTTGTTGAAATATACTTTAAGCCAATTATTGAAAAAAAAAAATTTGTAAATAAAACAATATCGTTAAAAGATTTTGAATTTTTAAAAAAGAAAATTATTTTTGAATGTGATGATTACATTATTTTAAATAAACCCCACGGAATTCCATCTCAAGGTGGTTCTAAAGTAACAAAAAATATTATTGATATATTTAATTTAGGTAAAAATAAGTATTATATGGTTCATAGATTAGACAGTGAAACAAGCGGTCTTATGGTGCTTGCAAAAAATAGAGAGTATGCAAAAAAATTTTCAAACTTATTTAAATCAAGATTAATCAGAAAAAAATATTATGCTATTATTAATGGGCAAATAAAAAAAAATAAAGGTCAAATTATTTCGAAAGATACATTTAAGGGAAAAAATATATTTTCAAAAACTTTATTTAAGGTAAAATCTAAATCAGAAAAATTTACTTTTTTAGATATTGAAATTCTAACAGGTAGAAAACATCAAATTAGAAGACAATTATTTGATTTAGGTCATAGTATAGTCGGTGATTACAAGTATGGTGATAAAAAAAATAATACGTTACTTTGTTTATGTAGTTATTGTTTAGAATTTAGATATAAGGGCAAATTAAAAAAATATTTAATTAGCATGCCTAAATTTATGCAAGAAGCTACTCAAAAATTTTTTTATAATTACTAATTATATTTTCGTTTAAGCCTTTTATTTTTGAGATATCAATAAAATCTGTCATATTTGCTATTCCTCTATTTTGAATTCCACATGGAATGATGCCGTTATAATTATCTTTATTTACATTAACATTTAATGAAAATCCGTGAAATGCTATCCATTTCTTTATTCTGATTCCAATTGCAGCTATTTTATTTATTTTATTATTATTTTGCACCCAAATACCAATATTTTTTTTATCATTAAAAGAATCGATACTGTGATCACTTAAGATATTAATGATGAAGTGTTCTATATTACGTATAAATTTTTTTATATTTTTCTCTTTAAGCTTGTAGACGAAGTAAATTATTTTCTGTCCATCACCATGAAATGTCCATTGACCTCCTCTTGAGGATTTAAATATTGGTAACTTATTTGGGTTTAACAAGTCCTCCCTCTTAGCAGAGGTACCAAATGTATACATATTTGGATGCTCAAGTATCCATAGTAAATTTTTTTTTTTACTATCTTGTATATTTTTAACTCTGTTTTCTAAGAATTCCATAGCTTCCTTGTAATTCACAGGTTGCTTGCTGATTTTAATCTCTGCATTCATAATCAGGATTGTTAAGGCAGTTAATTGGTATGTCAAGATAACAACTTTAGCAACAATTGTAACTGATGTTGATAGTTTTTTTATTATTTATAGATTAACCCACTTTATTTTGGAGAATTAAACATTATCAATTAATCTAACTTTATTCAAATAAAAGGCAATAAATATTCTAAATTTTAAAGAATTTTTTTTTGAATTTTCAAAACTTTTTAAATTAATACATTTAACATAATCAAATTTAATTTTATTTTGTTTTAAATATTTTTTTATTAGTCTAGTAACTGAGCTTGCTGAATTTTTTTTATTTTTTACTTTTTTTATATAATTAATTAATTTTGACGCTTTTGTAATATTCTTAAAATTTAATAATTTGTTACGTGAGGATAAAGCTAAACCATTTTTATCTCTTATTGTCTTACACTTAATTATTTTTATTTTAATTTTATTTATAGAAAAATAATCTTTAATTATCTTTAATTGTTGATAATCTTTTTCACCTAAATAAATTCTTTTTGCTGGTAATATATCAGACAATTTTTCTATGACTTGCAAAACACCCTTAAAATGACCTGATCTAAATTTTTGTTCCATTATATTCTTAATCTTTGGAAATTTTTTTTTATATGTTTTCCATGAATAAACCTCTTTAAATGATGGAATAAATAAGTAATCAACCTTATTTTTTTTACAAATTTTAATATCATTAGTTATATTTGATGGGTAATTTTTAAGATCTTTTTTATAATTAAATTGTTTTGGATTTAAAAAAATACTCACAAAAGTGACATTATTTTGTTGTTTAGATTTCATAATTAAAAACTCATGTCCTTTATGCAAAGAACCCATAGTTGGAATAAATCCAGAGCTTTTTATGCTGTTGAAAAGCGAATTAATTTCTTTAGATTTTTTTACAATTCTCATTTAAAATTTAAAAATTATGATTAAACAGGCAATTATACCACTTGCAGGGTTAGGTACAAGAATGCTTCCTTTAACAAAAGTATTACCAAAGGAAATGTGGCCATTAGGATATAAATCTATATTGGAAAATATATTAGATGAATGCTTTGATGCCGGTATAGAGGATGTTATTTTTGTCATTTCAAAAAATAAACATTTAATTAAACAATATTTCAAAAAAAATAAATCATTAGAAAATATTATCAAAAATAAACCTGATATTTTAAAATCTTTAAAATATTTAAATAAAATATCCAATAAAATCAGATTTGTTTATCAAGACAAGCCTAGAGGGCTAGGTCATGCTGTATTATGTGCTGAGAGATTTATAGAGTCTAAATATTTTTTATTATTATTACCAGATGATATTATAAAAGGAAAAAATTGCTCAAAAGAATTATCTAAAATAAATAAAAAAAAAAATTCATCTGTCGTAGCTATAAGGAAAGTAAAAAAAAAAGAGGTAAATCGTTATGGAATAATTGGTATAGAAAATAATAATGATTTTAAAATAAATTATATGGTTGAAAAACCATCTATAAAAACTTCACCATCACAATATGCTATAATTGGACGATATTTGTTAAATAAATCTATATTTAAATTTTTAAAGAAACAAAAAAGCGGAAGATTAGGAGAAATCCAAATTACAGATGCAATGAATTTAATGCTAAAAGATGAGAATTTTTATGGATGTAGGTTTAGGGGAAAATATTTGGATTGTGGTACAATAGAAGGTTATATAAAATCATTCAAAGAATTTAATAATTAATGAATATTTGTTTTATTGGTACTGGATATGTTGGTTTAGTTTCTGGCGTACTTTTTTCAGATTTTGGTCATAAGGTAATATGTGTTGATAATGATAGAATAAAAATCGATAAATTAAATAAGGGAATTATACCTATTTTTGAGCCAGGTCTTGATGAATTAGTTAATAGAAATCTTAATTCAAAAAGACTTGTTTTTACTACAGATATTAAATACGCAATTAAATCATCCGATATAGTATTTATAGCTGTTGGAACTCCAACAGCGAAAGATGGAATTTCAGCAGATTTAAAAAATGTTTATTCCGCTTCAAATATAATAGCAAACAATATTAATAAATATAAACTTATAATTATAAAGTCTACAGTTCCAGTATGTACAGGTGATGACGTTGAAAATATAATAAAAAAAAAAAATTCTTCTTCTAAGTTTACTGTAGTTTCCAATCCAGAATTTTTAAGAGAAGGAGAGGCAATTAGAGATTTTAGATATCCTGATCGGGTAGTAATTGGATGTAATAATTTAAAAAAAACTAGGTCAATCTTAGAAAAACTCTATGAACCAATTATTAAAAAAGGTGCCAAATTTATAGTGACAACAAGAAGAAGTTCAGAATTAATTAAATATGCTTCAAATGCATTTTTAGCAACAAAAATTACTTTTATAAATGAAATTGCAAATTTATGTGAAAAAGTTGGATCTAATGTAGAAGATATTGCAATCGGTATAGGTACTGATGAGAGAATAGGTCCTAGGTTTTTAAGAGCTGGACCTGCATACGGTGGATCATGTTTCCCCAAAGATACAAAAGCCTTAATTAAAATTGGAAAAAAATTTAATATTGATATGTCAGTCGTTAAAACTGTAATTAAAAGTAATGAAAAAAGAAAATTATTATTAGCAGACAAAATTATTAAAATATTAGGAAAATCAAAGAATAAAAATGTTGGATTTTTAGGTGTAACTTTTAAAGCCAATACCGACGACATGAGAGATTCACAATGTTTAAAAATATTTCCGAAGCTTTTAAAAAAAGGAATAAATATCGCGTATTACGACCCAACAGGTAAAAAAAAAGAGTTAGAAAATTTTATCTTCAGGAAAAGTTCAGATGAAATTATAAAAAATAGTGATTTAGTAATTATACATACAGAGTGGGATGAGTTCAGATCATTAAATTTTAATATCATTAAAAATAGAAAATTAAAAATTTTTGACTTGAGAAACTTATATCAACCTAATACTTTTGCAAATAAAAATATTAATTATTATTCAATTGGAAGAAAATATTATGAAAAAAAAGCTTGATATACTTGACAAAATTGCAACACTAGGGAAGTTAAAAAAAAAAGCACTATATAAATTAGTACTTTTAAATGATGATTTTACATCTATGGATTTTGTTGTTAAGGTTTTAATATTATTTTTAAGTAAAAAAAAAAATGAGGCTGAAAAATTAATGCTACAAGTACATAATGAAGGATCAGCAGTATGTGGCTTATATACATTTGATCTTGCAAAAACTATCCGAGATAAGATTAATAATTATTCTAATATAAATAAACAGCCTCTTAAATGTATTATTAAAGACTGATGGCAACGTTTACAAAATCTTTGGAAAAGTCTATTTCAAATGCTTTTGGATTAGCATCTGAAAAAAATCATCAATATGTAACACTTGAACATTTATTATTTTCTTTGATAGATGAGGAGGATGCAATGAACGTAATGAAAGCATGTAGCGTTGACATAAATCTGTTAAGAGAAAATTTAGAACATTATATCGATAATGAGCTTGATAATATTGTAAATTCCGAAAGATTATCTGATCCACAACCTACCGCAGGATTTCAAAGAGTAATTCAAAGATCAATTGTTCATGTTCAATCTTCTGGGAAATCAGAAGTTACAGGGGCAAATATATTAGTTTCACTTTTTGCGGAAAGAGAGAGTCATGCAACATTTTTTTTACAGGAACAGGAGGTGACTAGATACGATGTTGTAAATTTTATATCTCATGGAATTACTAAAATTGAAAATCTTACATATACAGAAAATATAAATTCTGATCAAAAAATAGGCACCAAGGTAAACGAAAGAACAGCATTAGACAATTTTTGTATTAATCTAAATCTAAAAGCATCTGAAAATAAAATTGATACTTTAATAGGAAGAGATGAAGAGGTAAATCGAATGGCACAAATATTATGCAGAAGAACTAAAAATAACCCTTTGTTAGTAGGCGATCCTGGTGTAGGTAAAACAGCAATTGTAGAAGGATTAGCAAAAAGAGTAGTTAATAATAATATTCCAGAACCATTGAAGAATTCTACTATATTTTCATTGGATTTAGGTTCTTTGCTTGCAGGCACAAGATATAGAGGGGACTTTGAAGAAAGATTGAAAACAATCATAAGTGAGATAGAAAAAAAAGAAAATTATATTTTATTTATAGACGAAATTCACACATTAGTAGGAGCTGGGACTACTACAGGTAACTCAATGGATGCTGCAAATATGTTAAAACCATCTTTACAGTCTGGAAAGATAAAGTGTATAGGCTCAACTACTTTTGCTGAATATCGGTCTAACTTTGAGAAAGATAGAGCTTTACAAAGAAGATTTCAGAAAGTTGATGTTGCTGAACCAACAATTGAAGAGGCGTATAAAATTATGTTTGGATTAAAAGATAAATATGAGAAATATCATAAAGTAAAATATAGTAATGAAGCTATTAAGGCATCCGTTGACTTATCAGCTAAATATATCGGCAACAAAAGATTACCAGACAAATCTATAGATATTTTGGATGAGTTAGGCGCATTTGAAAATTTGAAGCATAAAAAAGATAAAAAAGATATTCTTGACGAAAATGATATTGAGAAAATTGTAGCTAAAATAACTAAAATTCCAGAAAAAAGTATTACAGCGAATGATAGATATTATCTGAAAGATCTGGACAAAAATTTGAAGAGGCTAATTTATGGTCAAGACCATGCTGTAGATGCACTATGTTCATCTATTAAACTTGCAAGATCGGGTTTAAGAAATGCAGAAAAAACCATAGGTAATTATTTATTTAATGGACCTACGGGGGTTGGAAAAACAGAATTAGCTAAACAATTGTCTAAGACATTAGGCGTTGAGTTAATCAGGTTCGATATGTCTGAATTTAGCGAAAAGCATACTATTTCAAAATTAATTGGATCACCACCAGGTTATGTAGGTTTTGATCAAGGTGGCCAACTATCTGAGTCAATTGAAAAAAATCCCTACTCTGTATTATTAATTGATGAAATTGAAAAAGCTCATCCAGATATTTTTAATATCCTTTTACAAATAATGGATTACGGAAAACTAAAAGATCAAAATGGTAAAAATATAGATTTTAGAAATGTAATTTTGATATTAACAAGTAATATTGGTGCAGCTGAACTCGAAAGAGATCAAATAGGCTTTTCAAATAAAAAAAATGACAAGATAGATCATGAAACTATTAATAAATTTTTTAGCCCAGAATTTAGAAATAGATTAGATTCGATTATTACATTTAATCGATTAGATAAGACAATAATCAAGCAAATTCTAAGTAAGTTTATTTTAGAATTAGAGACCCAGCTAAATGCAAGAGATGTTGTTATAGAGCTATCTAGTTCAGCGAGTGATTTAATTTGCGAGAAAGCTTATTCCTTAACAATGGGTGCTAGACCTATTTCAAGATATATAGATGAAAATATTAAAAAAATTTTAGCTAATGAAATAATACACGGTAAACTAATAGATGGTGGAAACGTAAGAGTTAATTCTAAAAATGAAAAAATAATTTTTAGTTATAAAAAATTTTCTAAACCAGAAAAGCTTAAACAGTTTTAGTTAAAATTAAACTTCAAAAATAGTTTCTAATTCGACTACTGCATTTAATGGCAAGGAATTTACACCAACTACAACTCTTGCATGTTTTCCACTTTCTCCAAGTATATTAACAATTAAATCAGATGCTATGTTTAGTAATTTTGGATGATCCTTAAAATTTTGAGTGCAATTATAATAGCCTGTTATTTTTATACATCTTTTAACCAAATTTAAATTTCCAGTTTCTTTTTGTAATTGCCCTAAAACATTTAAAATAGCCAGTGTGGTAGCCTTTTCACCATCGTGATATTTTAAATCTAACCCAATTTTTCCTTGAATTATTTTTCCATTTGCATCAATTGGTAATTGTCCAGATATAAAAATTAGATTATTCGATTTTGTATAAGCTAAGTAATTTCCGACTGGTTCTGGTCCTGGAGGAATTGAAAGATTAAGTCTTTTTAAATTTTTTTCAACAGACATTATTTTTTATTTTTTGTTTTTTTAGTTTTTTTTATTTTTTTACCTTTTTTCTGTGCATCGTATTCAAGCCTTTTATCAATATACACTAATGCCTCTTCTATTGTAATGTCATTAGGGTCTTTATCGTCAGGTATGGTCGCATTTATAGTTTTATATTTTACATAGGGACCAAATTGTCCTTTCATTACTTTCACAGGTTTTTTGTCATCTGGATGTTCACCTAGATTTTTAATTTCATTTGATGATCGTCTCCCAGGTTTAGCTTCTGCAATTAGTGTTACGGCTTTGTTTAAACCGATAGAAAAAATATCCTCAGCTGATTCAAGGGTTGCAGATTTATTTGCACATTTTACATATGGTCCAAATCTTCCATTATTAAGGGATATATTCTCATTATTTTCTGGATATTTTCCCAATATCTTAGGTAAACTTGATAAGAATTTTGCTTTATCTAGGTCTATGTCGTTTGGAGATATACCTTTAGGTATTGAAAAATTTTTACCCTCTTCGTCGTTATTTCCAACTTGTAAGTAAGGTCCAAAACGACCTTTTTTTAATATTATTTTTTTTCCATCATCTGATTTACCGATTTCTTTGGCCTCTGACATAAAATCTTCTTGTGCAGCTTTAATTTTAGATAATGGTCTTGTAAATTTGCATTCTGGATAATTTGAACATCCAATAAAAGCTCCAAATCTACCAACTTTTAAGCTTAATTGACCATTTTTCCCACACTTACAAATTCTCAATACTTTACCCTCATGATCTTTATCAAAAATAATATCAGCTAAGCTTTCATTAAGCATATCT
>QCSF01000009.1 GCA_003209195.1 Pelagibacteraceae bacterium AG-470-E16
AGTTTATAAGTAATTATGGATATAAATTTAGAATTTACTACTGAGGTTGAAACTAAAACTAACGAACTATACAAAAGAATTCAAAACTCAATTCCAAAAATTGAGTGGCCAACTTTGGCTCCCTACATTTATGAAATTAATCAATTAAAAAAAGATAAAGGAGTGACAATTTTAGCGCACAATTATCAATCACCTGAGATTTATTATGGTGTCGCTGATATTGTAGGTGATTCGCTTGGTCTTGCAATTGAAGGAGAAAAAGTTAAGACAGATAAAATTTTAATGTGCGGTGTACATTTTATGGCTGAAACTGCAAAGATTATGTCACCAGAAAAAAAAGTTGTTCTACCAAATTTTTCTGCTGGATGCTCCCTTGCAGAGTCAATAACTGCTGAAGATGTGAGAAAATTAAAAAAAGATAATCCAGGAATTCCAGTTGTTACTTATGTTAATACTTCTGCTGATGTAAAGGCCGAAACTGATATATGTTGTACGTCAGCAAACGCTGTAAAAATAATAGAGTCTTTGAAAGTAAAAAAAGTAATTTTTTTACCTGATGTATATTTAGCAAAATATGTTGCGACTAAAACGAATGTTGAAATAATTTCATGGAATGGAAAATGTGAGGTACATGAACAGTTCACTGATAGTGAAATTTTTGAATTAAGAAAAAAATATCCAAGTTTAAAAGTAATATCACATCCCGAGTGCCCCCCTGATGTTATTAAAGCTTCTGATTTTACGGGATCAACCGGTTCAATGATTGATTATGTGAAAAAAACTGATGCTAAAGATATTTTTTTAGTTACAGAATGTTCAATGAGTGACAACATTCAAATTGAGAATCCTGATATAAATTTTGTAAAACCATGTAACCTTTGTCCACATATGAAGAAGATTACGCTTAAGAATATTTTACAATCAATAAAAGAAGAAAAAAATTTTATTGAAATTGACGATAAAATCGTTTCAAAAGCAAGAGGTGCTATTGAAAAAATGATTGTAGTTGGCAGATAATTTATTTGAAAAATTTACAATTTAATAAAATAAAAAATTTAATTAAAATATCGATTCTTGAAGATAAGATTAATAATGACATAACGTCAAAATTAGCTCTACCAGATAAGTTAAATATTAAAGCTAAAGTTATATCTAAAGATAATGGAATTCTTTTTGGGGTTAGTATAGTTAAAGAAATAGTTCAATTTATTGATAAAACAGTTAAAATTAAAATTCTAAAATCCGATGGAAGTAAAATCCAAAAAGGCACAAAAATTTTAAACATAAAAGGAAATGCAAAATCAATTCTTAAAAGTGAAAGAATTATTCTAAACTACTTAGGACATTTGAGCGGTATAGCAACAGAAACAAGTAAACTTGTTAAAAAAGTTAAAAAATATAATACAAAGATTTGTTGTACAAGAAAAACACTTCCTGGCCTTAGATATTTGCAAAAAATGGCAGTAAGCTGTGGAGGTGGACATAACAATCGATTTAATTTGGAAGATGAAATTTTTTTAAAGGATAATCATCATATAGATGATATCGATTTTCAAGAAAAAATTATCAGAGTAATAAAAAAAAATAAAAATAAAAAAATTATTAATGTCGAAGTTGATAATATTAGTCAATTAAAAAAAATAGTAAATTTAAATATCAATAGAATTTTATTGGACAATTTCTTACCAAAAAATTTAATTAAAGCTATCAAGATAATACCAAAAAAAATAGAAACTGAAGCCTCGGGCAATATAACGCCAATAAATATATCTAAATTTGCTAAAACTGGAGTGAATAGAATATCTCTGGGCTATATTACGCACTCGACAAAAAACTTTGACTTCTCTTTAGAAACTTAATTATTTTCTTTTTGAAAGTATTTTTGCTTGAGCCGCTGATAATCGTGCAATTGGAACTCGATATGGTGAACAAGAAATATAATTTAAACCAATTTTTTGACAAAAATGAATTGATTGAGGATCTCCTCCATGTTCTCCACAAATTCCTAATTTTATTTTTGACTTACTTTTTTTTACATTCTGACATGCAAGATCAACTAATTGTCCTACTCCATCAACATCAATACTTATAAATGGATCTATTTTAAAAATATTATTATCTACATAATCATCTAAAAACTTTCCGGCATCATCTCTGCTAATTCCAAAGGTAGTTTGTGTTAAATCATTCGTACCAAAACTAAAAAAATCAGCATATTTTGATATATCCTTAGCGTTCAAAGCAGCCCTCGGCAATTCAACCATTGTACCAACCATGTAATTTATTTTTTGATTATATTTTTTTGAGATTTCTTTTGCTTTACTGTCAACAAGTTCTCTTAGGATTTTAAGTTCTTGACCAGTTGCAACTAGAGGTATCATTATTTCAGGTAAAACTTTAATTTTTTCATTTTTGCATTCATTTACAGCTTCAAATATTGCCTCACACTGCATTTCATAAATCTCTGGGTATGAGATCGCTAATCTGCACCCACGATGTCCAAGCATAGGATTCTCTTCATGAAGATCTAAAATCCTATCATTTATCTCTTTTTCAGTAATATTAAGAGATGTGGCAACTGCAGATATTTCTTTCTGACTTTTTGGTAAGAATTCATGAAGAGGTGGGTCTAATAATCTAATAGTTACAGGTAGTCCTTTCATAATTGTAAAAATTTCCTTAAAATCTTTTCTTTGAAAAGGTAAGATATTATTTAGAGCATTACTTCGATCTTCTTTTGATTTTGATAAAATCATTTGTCTAACATATAAAATTCTTTCTTCATCAAAAAACATATGTTCAGTTCTGCACAAGCCAATTCCCTCAGCGCCAAATTCTCTAGCAACTTTTGTATCAACTGGAGTTTCAGAATTTGTCCTAACTTGCATAACTCTAGTTTTGTCTGCCCAAGCCATTATTTTTGAAAAGTCACCAGAAATATCAGGTTTAATTTTTCTTACTTCACCTAAAATTACTTCTCCGCTAGATCCGTCTATTGTAATGATATCCCCCTCTTTAAATACCCTTTCACCCACCTTAAATGTCTTGGTTTGATAATCAATTTGAATACTTCCAGATCCAGATACACATGGCTTACCCATTCCTCTTGCAACAACAGCAGCATGACTTGTCATGCCACCTCTGCACGTTAATATTCCTTCAGCAGCATTCATTCCATGAATATCTTCTGGAGATGTTTCTAATCTGACCAAAATTGTTTTTTTATTTTGAGATTTAAGTATCTCCGCATCATCAGCTGAAAAAATTATTTTTCCTGATGCTGCACCAGGTGAAGCTGGCAAACCTTTGGCTATGACGTCTTTAGTCGCTTCTGGATCTAAAGTTGGATGTAATAATGTATCTAATATTTTTGGATCAATCCTTAAGAGCGCCTCATCTTTTTTTATTAAATTTTCTTTGACCATGTCTACTGCAATTTTAATTGATGCTTTTGCAGTTCTTTTTCCAGATCTAGTTTGAAGCATCCAAAGTTTTTTGTTTTCAACAGTAAATTCAATATCTTGCATATCTTTATAATGTTTTTCTAATTTTTTATAAATTTTTACTAATTGTTGATAAACTTTTGGCATTGTTTCTTCCATTGATAGAGCGCTTGAATTTGCTTCAAATCTAGCTCTCTTAGTAATGTTCCGCGGAGTCCTGATTCCAGCTACTACATCCTCTCCTTGGGCATTTATTAAATATTCGCCAAAAAAACTTTTTTCACCAGTGGAGGGGTTTCTTGTGAAAGCTACACCAGTGGCACAATCATCTCCCATGTTTCCAAATACCATGGATTGAACATTTACTGCTGTTCCCCACTCTTCAGGTATATTGTTAAGTTTTCGGTATGTTTTTGCTCTTTGATTTTTCCAAGATTGAAATACTGCACCTATAGCGCCCCAGAGCTGTCTATAAACATCCTGAGGAAAGTCAATGTTAGCCAGTTTTTTTATTACTTCACGAAAATTTTTAATTAATTTTTTCCAATCATCTGCTTTAAGATCTGTATCTAAAGTAACACCTTTTGTAAGCTTATAATTCTCTATTAATTCCTCAAAATTATGATGGTCTATTCCTAACACTACATTACTATACATTTGTATGAAACGCCTATAACTATCATAAGCAAAAGTGTCATTTTTAGTTTTGGTAGCCAAACCTAAAACTGTTTCATCATTTAAGCCTAAATTTAAAACAGTATCCATCATTCCCGGCATTGAAACTCTTGCTCCTGATCGAACAGAAACTAATAAAGGGTTTTTTATATCTCCAAATTTTTTTTCAATTTGTTTTTCAACGTCTTTGATAGCTAATTTAACTTGTTTGTCCAACCCCACTGGATATCTGCGGTTTCGTTTGTAAAATTCATTACAAGCCTGAGTAGTGATTGTAAACCCCGGTGGTACTGGCAAACCAATTTTAATCATTTCAGATAAATTGGCACCTTTTCCACCAAGCAGGTTTTTTAAGCTGGCTTTATCTTTTTTTAGAGTTTTGTTAAATTTATAAACCCAAGTCACCATTTTTAAAATCCATTTAGTTTTGAAAAATCAGTAAATTTTTCAAATGTTTTACATAACAAGGTTAATAATTCTAGCCTATTTTTTCTTACCTGTTGATTATCATCATTTACCTTAACATTATCAAAGAAGTTGTCTGTCATGGGTTTAAGTTCGGATAAAAGATTAACAGTTTTATCATTATCCCTAAGTCGACTTGGAGTTGTAAAATACTCTCTAATTTCATTCAATTTAATTAATATTTCATCCTCTGCAGGATGTTGAAATAAAATATTCTCTGGACTCCCAAAGAACTCTTCATTATTTGAAATTGAACTATCTAAAATATTTTTTGTCCTTTTAAATACTGAGATTGAGTCTCTTCCTTGTGGTTTTTTAAAACATAAAGATAATTCATTTATATTTTTATATAGCAAATAAAAATCATCTAATCGATTATTTTGTAATATAGAGTTAGTGATATCTAATCTGACACCTTTGTCTTTTAAATTTACCCTGAAACGTTCAATAAAAAATTCAAAAAGATCATCAATTATTTTTTCGTTATTTAAATTAAAATTTTGACTAATGTATAAATTTTTTGAATTATTAAATATTTCTTTTAAAGAAATACTTATCTTATTCTCAATAATTAATCTTAACACACCCAAACAGGCACGTCTTAAAGCAAAAGGATCTTTTGAGCTTGTGGGTTTTTCATTAATCCCAAAAAAACCCACTAAATTATCTATTTTGTCTGCAATCGCTACACTAATTGAAATTTTTTCTTTTGGAACATTTCCAGTCGGTCCAAGAGGTAAATAATGATTTTGAATTGCATTACTTATATCTCTACTAAAACCCTGTTCAACAGCAAAGTGTCGACCAATTATGCCTTGTAATTCTGGATACTCTCCAACTAAATCTGATAATAAATCTGATTTACTTATTGATGCAGCTATTTCTGTGTCTGCTTTACTGGCGCCTATTGTGTCTGAAATTACAGAAGAAAGCTGACGAATTCTTTGCGTTTTGTCGAAAATAGAACCTAATTTTTGGTAAAAAATAATTGAATTTAATTTTGTAACTTGCTTAACTAAACTTTGTTTTTTATTTTTATCCCAAAAAAATTTTGCATCAGATAATCTTGCATCTATAACTTTTTCATTTCCTTGAGTTATAAGGTCTTTATCATCAAAATTATTTGAAACAAATAAAAAATTATTGACTAGCTTATTATCTGTTTTTGATTTCATTGGAAAATATCTTTGATGACGAACCATTGATATATTTAATAATTCATCTGGCAATGCAAGGTATTCTTTATCAAATTTACCTTTTAAAATAACTGGATTCTCTACAAGATTGACAACTTCTTCAATTAATTTATTATTTAATTCAGTAGAACATTTATTTTTTTTTAATAATTCTTCTAGTTTTTTTCTTATCTTTACCTCACGCTGTTTATGATCAAGCTCAACATGATTCTTGCTTAAAATTTTTTTATACTCATCAAAATCTTTAATTTTAATTTCTTTATCATCATAAGGTCCATTTACGTATGTTATATTTGAAGAACTTAAATGAAAATAATTAAAGCTGAGTATTTCGCCATTAAATATACAACAAATAGATCTCAATGGTCTACCCCAATAACAGTCATGATTTGACCACCTCATTGATTTTTTCCAATTAATGGATTTTAAAATTATTGGAATTTTTTTAGCAAAAATTTCAGAGGTATAAATTATTTTTTCTCGTAATTTAACAAAATAGAACTCTCCTTTGTCAGTTTTTTTGGTCAGTAAATCTTCTCTTGATACAGAGCGCGATTTTAAAAAACCATCAAGTGCTTGCTGATTACAACCTACTCTTGGACCTTTTAATTCTTGTGGAGTAATTTTTTGCACTGTAGCAATATTTTTAATAATTACACAAATTCTTTTAGGTGTTGAAAAAATAGTAAATTCTTCAAATTGAATTTTTTTTTCCTCTAGTTCATTTTTAATTAATACCTCTAACTGTTCTCTAGCACTAATTTGTAAATTATGGGGAATCTCCTCAGAGTAAAGTTCTAAAAAAAAATCAGACATTACTTTTTTCGATCCAAAGTTTTCCGCAGGCTTTGGATAGATTTCTAATTTTATTTATATAATTTGCTCTTTCTGTAACACTAATAACGCCTCTAGCATCAAGGATATTGAATAAATGACTGGCTTTTAAACATTGATCATAAGCAGGTAGGCAAAGATTTTTATCTACTAAATCTTTTGACTCTTTCTCAACATTATTAAATTGTTCAAGTAAACTATCTGTATTAGCATGTTCAAAATTATAAGCAGAAAACTCTTTCTCCGCTTGCAAAAAAACATCTCCATATTTTACTCCATAATTATTCCAATCAAGATCATAAACATTGTTTTTATTTTGAATGTACATGCATATTCGCTCTAAACCGTAAGTAATTTCTGCAGACACTGGTTTGCATTCAAAACCTGCCATTTGCTGAAAATATGTAAATTGAGTAATTTCCATCCCATCACACCATACCTCCCAACCTAAACCTGATGCTCCAAGAGTTGGACTTTCCCAATCATCTTCTACAAATCTAATATCATGATCTTTATAAATAATACCAAGTGCTGTTAAGCTTTTTAGATAAAGTTTTTGTACATCTTTTGGCGATGGTTTTATAATGACTTGAAATTGATAATAATGTTGAAGTCTGTTAGGATTTTCACCGTATCTGCCATCTGTTGGTCTTCTGGATGGTTGTACATAAGCAGCTTGCCATGGTTTTGTACCAAGTGATCTTAAACTTGTAGCTGGATGAAACGTTCCTGCTCCAACTTCTATATCATATGGCTGTAAAATTACACAACCGTTTTCAGACCAAAATTTTTGTAACTTAAATATGATTTCCTGAAAAGTTAAAAAAGGAAGTTTTTTCTTTTTTTTTTTAATTTGAGCAAATTTTATTTTTTTTTTAGAACTTGTTTTTTTTATTTTTTTTTCCTTTATCCTTTTTTTTTTAATCATAATCCAAATTTATTCCATAAAGATCTGCTTTCAAGTTCATCAATTACTGAACCAAATTCATTAGATATTTTGTTTGATAATTTTTTCTTTAACCAGCTTTCTGGTTTATCATATTTTTTTATTAAAACTTTTTTTCCAAATTTTTCTTGAATAATATCTTCCATATTACCTAGTCCATCTACCAATCCCAATTCTTTAGATTGGATTCCAGACCAGAATTCTCCACTGAATAAACTATCGTCTTTATTAGTTGGTAACTTATTTTTTCTGCTATTTTTTACTAAATTAATAAATTGTTCATGCAAATCTAACTGAATTTTTTTTAATCTCTCTATATCTTCTGGTTTTTCATCCATGAATGGATCTAGTGTGCTTTTGTTTTTTCCTGCTGTATGCACACGTCTCTCGATACCAATTTTTTTTATTAATTCTTTTAATCCAAAAGATGAATAGATTACCCCGATTGAACCTATGATTGAGCTCGGGTTTGCATAAATTTCATCTCCAGCACATGCAAGCATGTAACCCCCAGACGCCGCAACATCTTCTGCAAACGTAATCACCTTGACTTTTTTTTCTGTGGCCAGTTTTCTAATCAGTGAAAAAATTAAATGTGACTGAACAGGTGAGCCTCCAGGTGAATTGATTGAAATTGCTACTGCAGATAATTTTTTTTGGCTGAAAGCTTTTTTGATGATTTGTTCATGCGAGTTAAGACTCATTCCTTGTTGAAAACGACCTACATTACCAATAATGCCGTTTAATCTTATGTGTGCAACCTGTGGTTTTTTTGAAAAAAACATATTTTAATAAAAATACTTATATTTATTGGAGATTTAATTTAAAGACCTTATTATAACTGCGTCATTTCTTTGTTAACAAAATTTAACTAAATAGGCTAAAAACAGATATGCTTTTGAACGTAGTCCCATTTTCTAAGACTAATTTAAACCCTTTTGAGGAAATAAAATCAACCTATGCTGAACAACTCAAAAAAGTCGATAATCACATTAAGTTAAAATTATCAAGTCACGTGGATCTAGTTGGAGAGATGGCAACACATCTAATGAAGACAGGTGGCAAAAGATTAAGGCCACTTCTAACAATTTGTTCATCTGAAATATTTAATTACAAAGGAGACAGACATATTAACCTCGCAGCTTGCGTTGAATTGATTCATAATGCAACTCTATTACACGACGATGTTATTGATAATAGCCTATCAAGAAGAGGCTTTAAAACTACAAACGCTATATGGGGAAACAAAAGCTCAATATTGGCTGGTGATTACTTATTAAGCAGATGTTTTGAAATGATGGTGGATGACGGATCTGACGAAATATTAAAAATTTTGTCATCCGTTTCATCAGAAATAGCGCAAGGTGAAATTTTACAATTACAGTTCGAAAAACAAGTTGATATGGTAGAAAAAAATTATTTAGATATTATCTCCGCAAAAACCGCATCGTTATTTGGAGCTTCTATGCGAGTGGGTGGATGTATTAATAATCGATCTAAAAAAGAAAAGGAAGCTTTAGAATCTTTTGGTAGAAATCTTGGAATATGCTTTCAAATTACAGATGATATATTGGATTATTCAGCAAAAGAAAAAGTTTTTGGAAAAAAAATTGGTAATGATTACTTAGAAGGTAAAATTACTTTGCCAATCATTTTACTTTTTCAAAAGTCAAATAAAATTGAAAGACAAATGCTCAATAAATTTTTTTCACAAGATGTGAGAAATCAGAACGATTTCAATAAAACTGTGGATTTAATTGATAAATATAAAATTATTGAAGTATGTAAAAAAAGAGCAGATTATTTTTCAAATGTTGCAGCTGACTCTTTGTCAATTTTTGAAAAAAATTTTACAGTTGAAAAATTGCAAGAATTATCTTTTTATATTGTTAACCGTCTTAATTAATTAGATACAAACCTAAATTAAGCACTGCAGCAAATGTGATCCATAGTAAGTAGGGAACCATCAAAATAAAAGATATTTTTGATCGCGGAAAGTATAGATACATTAAAAATATAATTGTTATTATTAGAACTAAAATATTAATAAATGCAAAAAATATTAAATGGAAGTAAAAAAATATAAAACTCCAAGATAAATTTATTGCAAGATGATAAAAGTAATATCTTAAAATTTTCTTTGAAAAAATTAAATCACTTTTTTTAGATTTTTCATAAACTACCCAAATCGCAATACTCATAAAAGCATACAGAACTGTCCAAACTGGACCAAATATCCAGTTTGGCGGTGAAAAAGATAATTTATTTAGCGATTGATACCATGGGTCAATATTTAATTGCGTTATGAACCCTGCAATAAAAGATGATAAGAACGTAATTAATAAAATAAAAATTAAACTTTTATAATTTTTAACCATCAAAAAATCATGTATCTTGAATATAGCAGTGCTAAACCAACAACTAGATGACCGTAATAAGTAAGATTTATAAACACTCTTAAAATAAATCTATGATCGTTATGAATATTTAGATAATCACAAATTACATTTCCAGGATTATAAAGTAATTCAAAACTCATTAAGCAGCTTCTTCATCACGATAACTGTCTAATGAGGGACATGAACAAACTAAATTCCTATCACCATGAACATTATCTACTCTGGCAACAGGAGGCCAGTATTTATTTGCTTTTAGATAATGCAAAGGAAATGCCGCTTGTTCTCTGGTGTATTTATGTGTCCAAGAGTCTGAAGAGAGTTCTAAGTTAGTATGCGGTGCATTCTTTAATGGATTATCCACTTTGTCAAAAACCTCATTTTGCACCATTTTAATTTCTTTTTTGATGTTAATTAATGCATCACAAAACTTATCAATCTCAGCTAAATTTTCACTCTCAGTTGGTTCAATCATTAGAGTTCCTGCCACTGGCCATGACATTGTTGGAGCATGATAGCCATAGTCAATCAACCTTTTGGCTATATCTTCCTCTGAAATTCCTGATTCTGCCTTAATAGGTCTAAAATCTAAAATACATTCATGAGCAACTAGATTATTTTTTCCTTTATATAAAGTTTTGTAGGACTCTTCTAAACGTTTAGATGCATAATTTGCGTTAAGTATAGCAACTTCGGTTGCCAACCTTAAACCCTCAGCACCCATCATTTTTATATACATCCATGATATTGGCAAAATACTCGCACTTCCCCAAGGAGCAGCGGATACCGAGCCCATGCCCTTTTTTGGTCCTGATTTTATCAAAACATGATTTGGTAAAAAAGGTTCTAAGTGTTCGGCGACACCAATCGGACCCATTCCCGGTCCTCCACCACCATGTGGAATACAAAAGGTTTTATGTAAATTCATATGACAAACATCTGGTCCAAATTTTCCAGGTTTAGCAAGACCGACTAGTGCGTTTAAATTAGCGCCATCCATATAAACTTGACCTTTATGCTTATGTATTACACTACAAATATCTTTAATATGCTCTTCAAAAACTCCGTGTGTCGACGGATAGGTCACCATCAAAGCAGCAAGATTCAATGAATGCATTTCAGCTTTTTTGGTTAAATCTGCTAGGTCAACATTTCCATCAGCGTCACAATTAACAACAACAACTTTCATACCTGCCATTTGTGCACTTGCCGGATTGGTTCCGTGAGCAGAGCCTGGAATTAAACAAACATTTCTATCTTTATCACCATTTTCAAGGTGAAACTTTCTGATTACCATTAAACCCGCATACTCACCTTGAGCCCCAGCGTTAGGTTGTAAAGATATACCAGTGAAACCAGTAATTTCAGATAACATTTTTTCTAAATCATCAAACATTTTCATATAACCTTTTGTTTGGTCAACCGGTGCAAACGGATGAATTCCACCAAATTCTGGCCAAGTCACAGGTATCATTTCAGCAACTGCATTTAATTTCATTGTACATGAACCCAGGGCAATCATTGAACGATTAAGCGCTATATCCTTATCCTCTAATAGTTTTAAATAACGAAGCATTTCAGTTTCAGAGTGATAAGAATTAAAAACTTTGTGAGTTAAGTATTTGCTTTTTCTTTTAAGCGAACCCTCGATAGAGTTAATTTTAACTTTGTCGATATTTTTTAGTTCATCTTTTATTCCAAAAATTTTAAATAAATTATTCACATCTTTAATTTTAGTTGTTTCATCGAATGAAACTGAGATTCCATGATCGTTAATTAGTCTTAAATTTACTTTAAACTCCAAAGCTCTCGCGTAAATTTCTTTTGTCTTACTTGCTGTATTGATTGTTACAGTATCAAAGAAATTATCTGATAAGATTTCAAATTTTGTTTTAATTTTTTCTGCAAAAGCATTTGCAAATTTTAATGCTCTCTCTCCAATATGTTTAATACCTTCTGGTCCATGATAAATTCCGTAGGCCGCTGCCATTATTGATAACAATGCCTGTGCAGTACAAATATTACTTGTTGCCTTCTCTCTTCTTATATGTTGCTCCCTTGTTTGTAGAGCCATTCTTAGTGCTTGATGATCATTTCTATCTTTAGAAACACCAATTAATCGTCCAGGCATTGCTCTTTTAAATTCATCTTTAGTTGCAAAAAAAGCAGCGTGTGGTCCTCCATAACCCATGGGAACTCCAAAACGTTGAGAATTTCCAACGACAATGTCTGCACCCATTTCCCCTGGTGGTTTTAAAGCTGTTAGTGCAAGTAAATCAGTTACTATTATTGCTTTTCCGTTTTTGCTATGGGCAGCTTTAATGAATTCTTCAACACCTATAATTTCACCATAGGTGTTTGGGTATTGATATAATGCGCATAATATATCATCTTCCAGTGTCTGGATATTTTTATCATCGCCTATAATAACTTCCAAATTGAATGGTTCTGCTCTAGTCTTTACAACATCTATAGTCTGAGGATTACAGTTTTTAGAAATGAAGATTTTATTTAATTTATTCTTATCAAGTCTTTGACACAAGGCTACAGCTTCTGCTGCTGCTGTTCCTTCGTCAAGTAAGGAAGCATTAGCAATGTCCATACCTGTTAAATCCATTACCATTTGTTGAAAGTTAAGTAACATTTCAAGTCTGCCTTGTGCTACTTCTGGCTGATATGGAGTGTAAGAAGTATACCACCCGGGATTTTCCAAAATGTTTCTCAAAATAACATTCGGTGTATAAGTCCCGTAGTAGCCCATACCAATAAAGCTTTTAAAAACCTTATTTTGATTAGCTATTTGCTTAATTTGTTGAAGAGCATCGTGCTCTGATATCGGTGGGTCAATTTTAAGCGGCTTTGTTTCAAGTATTTTTTCAGGTACAATTTTTTTAATAAATTCGTCTAATGTGTTACATCCTAAATATGTCAGCATCTTTTTTTGCTCGTCTGACGATGGTCCAATATGTCTTCTTATAAATTCTTTATTTCTATTATCTGTCATTATGCTCCCTCCATTACAAATTTATCATAATCTGTTTTATTCATTAGATTGTTAATCTGATTAACATCTGAGACTTTAATTTTAAAAAACCATCCGTTACCTTCTGGATCTTGATTTACAAGAGATGGGTCACCAACTATTGCATCATTGCTTTCTGTTACTTCTCCAGCAACTGGTGAATAGACATCACTCGCAGCTTTCACTGACTCTACCACTGCTGCTTCTCCACCGGCTTCAAAGCTTTTACCTTTTTCGGGTACTTCTGCAAAAACAATGTCTCCCAATTGTTCAGTTGCATGCTTTGTAATGCCAACAGTTGCAACATCACCATTTAGCTCAACCCATTCATGTTTTTCCGAATACTTTTTTTCTGACATCATTTTCCTTTCTTATTTAACGTAGCTTTTCTTGTAAAAAGGCATCTTAAAAATTTTTCCTTGATGCTTTTTACCTCTTACTTCCAAGTCCAGAGTTTCTCCTTCATTAGCAAATTCTTTCAAAACATAACCCATTGCAACTGGACCATTAATACTTGGTCCAAAACCGCCACTTGTAATAACGCCAATTTCTTTATCATTCTTAAATATTTTTGAACCCTCTCGAGCAATTATTCTATCTGGTTTGATGCCAACTCTCTTTTTTTTGACACCATTTGCAATTTGATCTTTAACAACTTTAGATCCTAAAAAATTTCCCTCTTCTTTTTTTATTTTCGATAATGCCCAACTTAAACTTGCTTCTATTGGCGAAATATCTGAATTGAGATCATGACCATATAAACATAAACCGGCCTCTAACCTTAGAGAATCTCTTGCACCCAATCCAATAAGCTTCACCTCTTTATTCTCTAATAGAGTTTTACAAAAATCCTTAACAACTGAATTCTCTAAAGAAACTTCAAAACCGTCCTCACCAGTATAACCAGATCGATTTACATAAACATCATTATCTTTGTATTTGAATTTCCCACCAGTCATAAATTTTAAATCTCTTACGCCCTTAACTAAAACTTCAAGTATATTAACTGCTTTAGGTCCTTGAATTGCGATTAAAGATAAATTGTCGTGTAATTTAGTTTTAGATGGGTTTATTACTTCATGAATTCTGGTTACATCACGGTGTTTGCAAGCCGCATTTAATACGATATTTATTCCTTCCTCGGATTTTGTAATTATTAAATCATCATCTATTCCACCTTTATCATTCATTAAAACAGAATATTTTGATTGATTAACTTTGAGCGATTTTAAATCTATTGGAACAATTTGTTCCAAAGCTAAATAATCTTTTTCATTTCCGTAAATTGAAAATTGACCCATATGTGAAACGTCAAAAATTCCCGCAGCGGATCTTACATGCTGATGCTCCTTTATGATTCCTTCAGAGTATTGGACTGGCATATCATAACCTGCAAACGGTACCATTTTGCCACCATTAGAAGTATGAAAGCTGTAAAGTTCAGTTTTTAGATTTGTAATTTTTTCTGTACTATGATTCATTATAAACTCTGTCTAATGCCCTTCTGTCGGTTTACCTGAGAGATTTTGGCTCCTTCGGTGGGACTGTAATCCGCTTTCCAGAGTTTATTTTACGTGCGGTCCATTTACCTGAGAGTTTCCTGGGCTTTGCTCCTTCGGTGCTGATTAAACAGACTCTCCCGCACAGTGTTTTTGTACTATGCTTTGAATTTTTTTCAAGATACCTTTAGTTGAATCAAATATGTTATTTATGCAAGATATATGCAAATTAACAACACTTGTAATCTAATTATTAATAATATTTGCTAATAATTTTGCGTTTTGCCAAGAATTTTCGGCTTTCCCGCCAGTAAACCAATCCCCAGTAATACCAAGGCGCAATTGGTTGTCCCAAAAAACAGGCAAATCATTGCTCGCAGCATAAGCATATAACCATCCGTGAACATTTTTATGAACTACCTCTGGATGATCGATATTAAACATATGAAGAAATGTTTCTAAAATTTCGTTTAAAATTTCGTTTTTATTTTCTTTATATTTTTTAAAATTTGCATAACCATATTCTTCTGTTGTTTGAATAGTAAATTGAGTTAATTCATTGTTATTAATAGATCTTTGTTTAGAACTTTCATGCGCACACCACGAAATAATTGGATTATTTTTAATAACATAGCCTGAGTATTTAAAAATAGATGTTTTTTTTAATGCTAACATTACCGTAAAACATGGCTTCATAATATTTTTTTCTATTTTAAATTTAAGATCAAGGTTTTTTATTAAACTGTACGTTTGCTCTTGGGGCAATGTTAATATTAAATTTTGTGTATTATATTCACTTCTACCATCATCAATTAATTTCCAATGACCTTTATGAAATTCAATTTTTTCAATTTTTGATTTAAATTTACATTTATTTATATCAATTAAATTTTTAGCAAAATCATTATTTCCATTTTCACCAATTAGTTTTTCACTTTTGGGTAATATTTTTTCTTTTCCATTTAATTCTACAAATTCTCCGTGCCATTTTTTTATACCTTTGATACTGCTAATGAATTTTGAAAACTCTTCAGTTTTAGGAGAAATATATTGAAGTCCGTGATCAAATACTCCAATATCATCTACTTTACGTGTTGATGATCTACCACCTGGACCTCTTGATTTTTCAAAGATGTGAACATCTTTATTTTGTAAATAATGACAAAGTACAGCTGTTGAAAAACCTGCTCCTATAATCGATAATTTATTCATTCTATTTTTTAAAAGACTTTAACAGTAGTGCTAAGAAAATAATAGTTCCACCAATAAATACTCCTGCAGATGGGTTCTCGTTAACAAATATCCAAGCCCAAATTGGTCCGGCTATTGCCTCAGAAAATGCAAAAATTCCAACTTTCGCGGACTCTGTGGTTCTTGAACCTAAAGTTAAACAAATAAAACCTGGTGCATATTGAATTGAACCAAAAAGGAAAGCTAAAAAAAAGTCATGCGTATTCAAAGTTAAATCTTTACTTAATAAAGCTCCTACAATCATGCAAATGACACCAGACAATGCGACGGCTGGGACCATGTCGATTTGTTTATATTTTCTTATGATCATAACAATACTGGTGAAGCACAATGGTGTTATAAACGCTAAAGAATTTCCAAGCATTGTTCCGTTTGAAACTTTGGTTCCAATCATTATATAAATTCCAACAGAAGCCATAATAATAGCGATAGCTGTAGAAATATTTATTTTTTCTTTAAGAATAAAATAACCACAAATTGCAAGCATAAAAGTTTGTGTACTAATAATAAAAAGAACGTTGGCAACTGTTGTATATTTCAAAGCAAACATATATGCACCACTTCCAGATGCATATAATGCCCCACAAACAATTCCGATCAATCCAAGGCTTTTAAATTTATTTATAACTTGTTTTTTTGATGTAAAAAAAAGGAATAACAAGACTGCTGGGGTAAAGAAAAAAGAACGCCAAAAATATATAGTCCATACGTCTTGATTTTCAAATAATTTAAATAGCGCGCCGCCTGTACTTAAGAATAGACCACCTAGCGATACTAACAAAAAACCAGGTATTTTATAATTTGATAACATTATGCTTTAGTTTAAAACATCATTTATGAAACTAGGTTTTATAGGAACAGGAACAATTACAACTTCAGTCATCGAGGGCTTACTTAAGTCAAAAGCGAAGATTGAGCAAATTAATATTTCCAAAAGATCCAAAAAAAATTCCCTTAAATTAAAAAAAAAATCAAAGAAAATTAAAGTTTATTCAGAAAACCAAGATATCATTGATAAATCATCAATTATTTTTGTTGGCTTATTACCAAAAGTTGCAACTAAAGAATTAAAAATCTGTAAATTTAAAAAAGGTCAGATAATTGTCAGTTTTATATCCACATTAAATATAAAAAATTTAAAAACACTATGCAATCCTGCAAAAGTAATTATAAAAGCAGCTCCTCTACCAATGGCATCAGATAGTTTGAGCCCAACAATAATTTTTCCAAATAATAAGTTAATTAAAAGTTTATTTGAATTAATTGGATCTGTAGTTGTCGCAAAAAATGAAAAGCAAAATAACCATTTATGGGTAATGTCATCGTTCATGGCAACCTATGCTTCAATAATAAATTTATTAAAAAAATACCTTTTAAAAAACAAAATTAAGAATGAGGATGCGAACAAATATTTAAATATTTTTTTAACTGGAATGTTATTTGAATTTAATCATCATAATTTTAATTTAAATAAATCTATTAAATCCCTACAAACCAGAGGTGGTATTAATGAAGAATTATTAAAAAGATTACAAAAAGACAAGTTTTTTAAAAAAATGGAGCTAAATCTAAACAAGATTTTTTTAAGATTAAAAAAAGCAAACGATAAATAATAGGAGTAAAAATGTTCAGTGAAGTAGATGGTAATTGCAAAACACCAGATAAAGAAACACAAAATTACAGACTAAATCACACTATGATTAGAGTTAAAAATCCGACAAAGTCTGTAGATTTTTATACAAGGGTAATGGGAATGAAATTATTACGCAAAATTGATTTTCCCGCAGCTCAATTTTCATTATATTTTTTAGGAAGTTTTGATGCTGAAGAGGTAAAAGATATTCCTGAAACTGATGATGAAAAACGTGCATGGATTTTAAGGCAAAAATCAATTTTAGAGTTAACTCATAATTATGGAACTGAAGATGATAAAAATTTTAATTATCATGATGGAAATAAAGAGCCACGTGGCTTTGGTCATATTGCTTTTAAAGTTCCCGATGTTGTTAAAGCTTGCGAAAGATTTGAAAAACTAGGTGTTACTTTTCAAAAAAGACCAGCTGATGGTAAAATGAGCAATATTGCATTTATCAAAGATCCTGATGGTTACTGGATTGAAATTGTTTGATGCAATCTTTAGAGATTAAACATGTTCTAAATCTTTTTAAAAATAACACAAAAAATCTCTCTTTTTTAGATATTAGAGAAAGGAAACAATATGTTCATGGTTTTGCTTTTGGTTCGGTCAATTGTCCTTTGTCTAAATTTAAATATTTAATTAAAGAATTAGTCCCTGATTTGAATACAACGCTAATACTTATTGGTGTAAAAAATACTAATCAAAGAAATAAAATACAAAAAATACTTAAAAAATTGAAGTATCATAGATCGTTTATTATCAAAGGTGATTATAAGATTTGGAAAAAATACAAATTTCCTTTTTGGGCTGGAGAATATACATTCTCAAAAGCATTTGGTGAATGGATAGAAATTACATCAAAAATTAAAAATTTATATGCTAAAGAGCTTTATAAAATTCACAAAAAAAATCATAATTATTTACAAATTGATGCTAGACCAAAAAAAGAATTTGAAAAATTTTCTTTACCTCAATCAGTTCAATGTTCAGGTGGTGAATTACCATGTTTTTTAAATAATAAAGAAAATTTAAGAAAATCTATCATAGTTCATTGCGCCGGTAGAACAAGGAGTATTATTGCATACCAAACATTAAGAGATTTTAATTTTAAGAATAAAAAATACGTTTTAAATGGTGGAACACAAAACTGGGTATTAAATGGATTTGATCGTAAGTTTAAAAACCAGTCAAAAATAAAATCTACAAAAATAAATTACAAAGACGATTTAAAATTAGCAAATAGTATTGCCAAAAAATTTAAGATCCCATCTACTCAAATTATGAATAAACAAACTAATTCATATAATTTTCAGATAAATTCTGAAATTAAAAATTTTAAAAAAATGTTTGGTTGGAAACAAGTTAATGCAACGACGCTGATACAAAGTACTGATAAATTTATATCATCAACAAATACTAAAGTTTTAATTTTTTCCAACATTCCAAGCTCTGCTGTTTTTACCGTTATATGGTTAAGACGAATGGGTTACCAAGCAATATGGCAAAAAAAAAATGCTCGACACATTAAAAGAAATTACAAATCAACAAAAACCGATCCTACCTATTTCTTTCCAAAAAGACATCTTGGTAGCAAATCTGACTCGAAAGCTTATTTAAAGTGGGAGTATTCCTTAATCCCAATAATTAAAAAATGGGGTTGTAAAAATCCTTGGCTATCTGCAAATCAAAGAGATTTAAGCAAAGTTCAGCATACAATATATAAGATTTATAAAAATTTCTGAACTATTTTAATTATTTTAATCTAATACATTTATTTAATTTAATTGTAAAAAAATTATAATTAATGAGTGTTAAGTTTTTATAACACCCGCAAACCTATTGGTTATATTTGTAAGCAATTTTGATGTAATTTTTTATGGATATAGCAACTCTTTAGACCAAGAATCTCCAATACGGCTATAACATAATCTTTGATGTAATCTGTTTTTGACATCTTTCCAAAATTCTATCTTATATGGAGTTAAAGCCCAACCTGACCAATATGGTGGTCTTGGAACCTTGTTTTCATCAGGATATTTTTTTTTAAATTTTTTAATTTTTTCTTTGAACTCATCACGATGTTTCATGATCTCAGATTGAGATGACGCCCATGCACCGATCCTGCTTTCATAAGCTCTAGAATTATAATAGTCATCTGCTGTTTTGTTATCAACGAGCTCGACAGATCCTTGGATACGAACTTGTCTTAGTAATGATTTCCAATGAAAACACATGGATGCTTTAGGATTATGCCTTAGGTCTCGTCCCTTTTTGCCCTCCAAATTAGTATAAAAAATAAAAGTTTTTTCTGTTAAACCCTTTAGAAGAACAACTCTATTGTCTGGCTGACCAGTGCTATCCACTGTTGCAACATTAAATGCATTTGGATCATTTGGTTCCTTTTTTTCTGCTTCTTTCATCCAGATTTTGAATAAATCGAATGGATTTTTTTTATCCAAAAAAGCTAAATCTAATCCTAATTTTTCATTCATAATTAAGCCAAATTAACCTATATAATACTTATAATGTCATTCAATACTTTTGGAAAATTTTTTAGATTTACAACATATGGGGAATCCCATGGTCCAGCACTTGGCTGCGTAGTTGACGGCTGTCCACCAAATATTCCTTTAAAAGAAAGTGATATTCAAGGTGAATTAAACCGAAGAAAACCTGGTCAATCAAAATTTGTTACGCAAAGAAAAGAAAGTGACACAGTTCATATTTTATCTGGTGTATTTGAGGGTAAAACAACTGGTACTCCAATTTCTTTAATAATTTATAATGAAGATCAAAAATCAAAGGATTACAGCGATATTAAAAATAAATTTAGACCGGGTCATGCAGACTTTACATACTTTAAAAAATATGGAATTAGAGACTATCGAGGCGGTGGTAGATCCTCTGCAAGAGAAACCGCTGCACGTGTTGCTGCAGGAGCAATTGCAAGAAAAGTATTGCAGGTAAAAATTGGAAAAAAATTTAATATCGTTGGTGCAGTTACGCAAGTGGGTCCAATTTTTTCAAACCCTGATAATTGGGATGATAGACAAATCAATAAAAATTCTTTCTTTGCGGCTGACAAAGAAGTTGTTTCTATTTATGAACACTATTTAATGGATATAAGAAAATCAGGAAGTTCATGTGGAGCTATGATTGAACTTCGAGCACGTGGTATACCAGTTGGTCTTGGTGCTCCAATTTATTCTAAATTAGATACAGATATTGCTGCAGGACTTATGAGTATTAATGCGGTTAAGGCTGTTAATATCGGTGCAGGTATCGATGCTGCTACTCTAACTGGAGAAACAAACTCCGATGAAATGAGATCAACAGGTAAACAAGTTAAATTTAAAACAAATAAAGCTGGTGGAATTTTAGGGGGTATTTCCTCTGGTCAAGAAATCGTTTGTTCATTTGCCGTAAAACCAACTTCTTCAATTTTAAATACAAGACATACAGTAAATAAAAAAGGAAATAATACGAAAATATCAGTTAAAGGAAGACACGATCCTTGTGTAGGAATAAGAGCAGTTCCCATTGGAGAGGCAATGTTATCCTGTGTTCTTCTTGATCATTATTTAATTCATAAAGCTCAGTGTGGAAAATAAGTGATACCACTTAAAGATGATAATCCAACTCGCTCGAAGCCAATAATTACTTATGTAATTATCACTATATGTGTAATTATTTTTTTACTAGAAATTACATCCCCTAATTATAATACTGGCGCATTATTCTACTCTTGGGGAGTGATACCTGCATCACTAATTCACAATTTTCAAATACCAAATGAAATATATCGTGTACCACCAACTATAACCTTGTTCACATCAATGTTCATGCATGGTGGATTTATGCATCTTATCGGAAATATGTTGTATATGTGGATATTTGCTGACAATATAGAAGATGAACTTGGTAAAATAAAATTTATAATTTTTTATCTCATGTCGGGTGTTGCCGCTGCACTAACGCAAGTTTATATGAATACAGAATCTACAATCCCAATGGTTGGGGCAAGTGGAGCAATTGGTGGTATTTTAGGAGCTTACATTGTAAATTATCCAAGAGCAAAAGTGTTAGTACTAATTCCTCTCGGTTTTTTTTCTCAAATTATTAAAGTTCCAGCATTATTTGTATTGGGCATTTGGTTTTTGTTACAATTTATTAGCTCAGCTTTGTCCAGTAGTTCAGGTGGAGGCGTTGCTTATGGTGCGCATATTGGAGGATTTATTTTCGGGGCGATCTCAATATTATTTTTTAATCGAAATTCAAATAAAAGATCTAAACAACAAAAAAAAATAAACCCATGGGATCAAAATTAATCATCTTTTAAAATTTCTTTTTAAAAACCTTAATCATATTTTTCAACCTGAGTGCGAAAATTAAGTAAAATACGATTTTTAAAATTAATCCAGTCCGATCAAAATAAACCCTAAATTGGGCGTCGACATTATTGTATTAAAAAGTGTCTTATGTCTTTATTGCTGATCCATGAAGTTTTTCAAATGCCCGTGCTGTAATAAACTACATTTTACAAGATTAAATAGGCTTTCTTTGGAAAATAAATACAAAACGTTACAAGACTATAGCATTAAAAAAAGAACAAAATGTAATAGATGCCATAGTAATTTAGCTATACTTAAGCACAATAATAAAAGTGAAACTAAAATTATATGGGAAGAATTTTATAAAGTTTATGATGATGCTTATCAAAAACAACAGTGTCTAATGAGTGAAAAAGAACAAATCTTAGATATTATAGATGAAAATGAAAAACAAAAACAACTAGAAATAATATTAAAAAAAATAAGAAGGATACAAAGCGAAGCCTCTACTTCTCAATCTAAGCTTAGAATTAAAGCTAGAGTAACTACTCCAGAGGCATCAGAAGGTATCGGCGAACGTCTATCTTTAAATATTTAATTTTTACGTAAAATTTTTTTTGCTATAGTTTCCGCTATTAACATTACAGGAGCATTGGTGTTTCCAGATGTTATTGACGGCATGGCAGATGCATCAATCACTCTTAATTTAGATACACCTCTTAACCTACATTCCGAGTCTAATACTGCCATTGTATTACTTGAATTTCCATGTATATCTACTGCACCCATAGCGCATGTTCCAATTGGATGAAAAATTGTTGTACCTAAATTACGTACAGCATTTTGTAATTCTAATTTAGATTGGATTTTTTTTCCCGGTAAAATTTCTATAGGTTTAAATGGTCTGAGGGCTTCACTATTCATTATAGCTCTAGTTTTTTTTAAGCCTTCAACAGCAACATCCAAATCGTCTTGTGTTGATAAATAATTGCACATTATTTTAGGGTAGTCTAACGCATTATTGCTTTTTGCGTGAATATATCCTCGTGACGATGGTCGTAGGTTGCAAACACTTGGTGTAATCGCATTATAAGGATGAAGTGGATCTCCAAACTTAGGTAGAGATAATGGTTGAACATGCCACTCTAAATTTGCACTTTTTTGATAATCATCACTTTTTGTGAAAGCACCTAATGTTGATGGTGGCATTGTCAATGGGCCAGATTTAAATAGTAGATACTCTAATCCCATCATCATCCTAAAAAAAATATTTTTATATAATGTGTTAACTGTTTTGCAGTTTGAAACTTTATAAACAGTTCTTATTTGAAGATGATCTTGTAAGTTTTCACCAACCCCAGGTAACTCATGAACTTGTCTAACATTAATTTTTTCTAATAATTTCCTTGAACCTATTCCGGATACCTGTAACAAGTGTGGGGAACCAACAGATCCTGAAGATAATATCACTTGGTCATTAGCTAAAACTTTTAACTTTTGATTATTTTTTATTATATCTAGCCCGTAAGTTTCAATTTTAGAATTTGCCCAAGCCCGCTCATTATATTTTTTTAATTTTTTTGAATTTTCTGTTTTTTCTTGGGTTAAAATTTTTAATACTTGAGTATTGGTCATCACAGTCAAATTTTTTCTATTTTGAATTGGTTTTAAAAAAGCATCTGACATAGACCACCGTGTACCTTTTTTTTGATTGACATGAAAATATGCACATCCCTCATTATCGCCTCTATTGAATTCCTCAATTTTTGGGATTCCATTTTCACTAGCTGCATTTCTCCATGCATCTAAAATTGGCCAACTCACTCTTGGAGCTTCAACACGCATTTCTCCATTGCTACCATGCCATGGATTTTCTCCATCAAAATAATTTTCTAAAGATTTATAAGTTTGAAGAATATTCTCCCATTTCCAAGATACGTCTTCTGTCAGTTTGCACCAAGAATCATAATCACTCTTTTGACCCCTCATGTAAATCATTGCGTTAATTGAAGAGCATCCCCCTAAAACTCTACCTCTAGCGTAATGAATTGATCTTCCGTTTAAACCGGGGTCTGATTCAGTTTTAAAACACCAATCTGTTCTTGGATTTGCAATAGTGAATAAATAACCAACAGGTATTTTAATCCAAATCCAATCATCTTTACCTCCAGCTTCTACTAAAAGTACTCGATGGTTTGGATCAGCTGATAATCGATTGGCTAGTAAACATCCGGCA
>QCSF01000010.1 GCA_003209195.1 Pelagibacteraceae bacterium AG-470-E16
CCCTAAATAAACAATCATGAAAGATAACAAAGTATATTCAGGAAAAAATTTATTTGTTATTAAAACTGTTATACTACCTTTTGATATGTCTGATAAAAGTGTTAATAAAGCAATTTTTTTGTTACCAGTTCTTAATACATTTGTTGCTCCGATATTACCTGATCCAATATTTCTAATATCTCCTTCTCCTGCAAATTTTGTATAAATTAAACCAAACGGAACACTTCCTAGAATATAAGAATAAAAAATAATAATAAAAATTTCCATTATATTTCAAAAACTAACTTTCCATTTAAAAAAGTTTTTTCAACCTTACCCTGAAGTTTTTTATTTTCAATAGCAGTATTTTTTGATTTTGATTTTAAATTTTCTCTTTTGACTACCCAGGGTTTGTCCAAATCTAGTACAGTAATATCAGCGGGTAATCCTACATCTAATGAACCTGCATTAATACCAAAAATTTTAGCTGGATTTTCAGTGATGCATTTAACAATTTTTTTAAGATCTAAATTTCCATTATGATATTGCTCAAGAGCTAAGGATAAAAAAGTTTCTACACCAGATGCACCGGCATTACATTTATCAAAAGTTAATCTCTTAGATTCTTCATCTTCAGGTTTGTGATCAGAAACAATTATATCAATTACACCATCTCTAACCCCTTTGATTAATTCCATCCTATCTTGATCTTCTCTGAGTGGTGGAGATAATTTTAAAAAAGTTTTAAATTCGCCAATATCATTTTCATTTAATGATAAATGGTTTATAGATACACCAGATGTAAAATTAAGATTTTTATTTTTCCAATATTTTATTATTTCTAAAGATTTTCTGGAAGACAATAATGAAATGTGATATTTTGAATGATATTGACTTAACAGTCTCAAATCTCTCTCTATAACCAAGCTCTCAGCATATTCTGGAATCCCTTTCAATCCCAATTTAGTTGAAATTAAACTTTGATTTATTACACCATTTTTAGATAACTCATTATCTTGCGGAAATTGTATTATTAGCGCATCTTGATTTTTTCCATAATTAAAAATTTTATCCATGACATCGTTTTTTTGAACACATTTTATGCCATCTGTGAAACCAACGGCTCCATTTAATTTGAGTAAACCAAATTCAGTAATTTCATTTCCTTCAATATTTTTTGTTAATGATGCTAGTGAGTAAATTTTAATTAAAGATTTATCTCGAGCTCTTCGTTTAATGAAATCAAATGTCGAGACATTATCAATTATTGGATTTGTATTAGGCATTGTTACCACAGATGTTACGCCACCAGAGATAGCAGCTTGACTTAATGTTCTATAATTTTCCTTATATTCAAATCCTGGCTCACCTGCAAAAACTCTCGCATCTACAATACCTGGAATTAAGAGTTTATTTTTACAATCATAAACTTTAGTATCACCTACGTTATCTTTAGTTATTTTTTTACCACAGGCATCTATAAAACCTTTTTCATTTATTAAAACACCTCCAAGTTCGTCAATATTGTTTTTTGTATCTATAATTCTAGCATTGATTATCGCTGATTTCATAACTGACTCTCCATCAAAATTTTTAAACATGCCATTCTAACAGCAACACCCATTTCAACCTGTTGTACTATTATACTTCTATTGATGTCGTCTGCTAAAGTAGCATCTATTTCAATACCCCTATTCATTGGCCCAGGGTGCATGATTAGAGCATTATCCTTTGCGTATTTTATTTTTTTATAATCTAAAGCGAAAAATTCATAATACTCCCTTGTAGAAGGAATGTAAGAACCATCCATCCTTTCTAGCTGCATCCTAAGCATCATTATAATATCAACATCTTTAAGACCGTTTTCCATATTTGTATGAACTTTCACTCCAAATTTGCTGATATCTTTTGGCATCATTGTACTTGGTGCAATTACCCTTACCTCTGCACCCATCATCGTAAGTAGATAAATATTTGATCTTGCCACTCTAGAATGCATGATGTCGCCACAAATTGCAATTTTGAGACCTTCTATTTTACCTCTGTTCATTTTAATTGTCATTGCATCTAACAAGGCTTGAGTAGGGTGTTCTCTCCATCCATCTCCAGCATTAATTACTGAACAGTTAACTTTTCTAGATAGCAAATTCGCTGCACCAGAGTCCCCGTGTCTTATTACAAGTATATCTGGGTGCATTGCATTTAATGTCATTGCAGTATCAATTAACGTCTCACCTTTCTTTATCGCTGAGTTTGAAACATTCATATTCATAACATCAGCGCCAAGTCTTTTACCAGCTAGTTCAAATGATGATAACGTTCTCGTAGAGCTTTCGAAAAATAAATTAATTTGAGTTTTACCTTTAAGTAAATCTAACTTTTTATTATCTTTTCTATTTAATTTGACAAAAGACTCACTTTCATTAAGGATATGAACGATTTCTGGAATAGATAAACCTTGAATACCTAAAAGGTGCTTCTTATCATATTTAACAGCTTGTTTTGTTTTAAATAAAGCCATTAAAATCATTTCTATAGGCTTATTTTTTTAATAAGGCAAGTTATTTGTTTAGGAAATCTAAGTAACCTTGGAGTATAAAAGCAGCAGCATGATGATTTAAAATTTTAGATTTTCTTGATGAATTTATATCCAAATCTCCTATTAATTTGAAAGCTCCTTCACTTGAAAGTCTCTCATCCCAAAGCGTGATAGGTAAATTTATAACTTTTAAAACATTAAATGCAAAATCTTTTGTAGATTGCGATCTTGGACCAAGAGAACCGTTCATATTAATGGGATTCCCTATTACAATTCCTTTAATTTCATACTCTAAAATCAAATTATTTAGCTCTTCAATAAATGTTCTAAATTTTTTATTTATAATAGTTTTAAGTGGTGTTGCAATTTTTTGACCAGGATCACTTATTGAAATACCAATTTTTTTTTTTCCTGGATCAACTCCAAGTATTCTTGAACCGTTACCAATTTTTTTTGGAAAGTCTTTATTATCGCAAAGGTTGATAGTTTCCATTAAAGTGATATTTTACTCCAAATTTTACCAAAGTCTAATGACAATTACCAAAAATACAGTTAAAAAAATTTCTAAGCTTTCTAGAATTGCTACTAACGAAAAGTTCGAGAAAAATATGATTAAAGATCTAAATTCAATTTTAAAATTTATCGAGCAATTAAATGAAGTTAAAACAGATAATGTAGAACCTCTAGCTTCTACAGTTGATCAAGAGTTAATAAAAAGAGAAGATAAAGTAAGTTTGATGAATAAAAAAAAAGATATTTTATCTAATTCACCTGCAGATAATGAGAATTTTTATGTAGTACCAAAGGTTATAGAGTAATGAGTGAAATTTATAATTTAACGCTTTGTCAAATTATAGAAAAGATTAAATCTAAAGAAATTTCTTGTGAAGAAGTTACAAAGTCATTTGTGAATAGAGCGGGTAAATCAAAAAAATTAAACTGTTATATTGAAGATACGTTTGATCAAGCATTAAAAAAATCAAAAGATCAAGATAATAAATTTGAAAGTGATAAAAAATTATTTGGTGCGCCAATAGCTGTTAAAGATTTATTTTGTACTAAAGGAGTTCAAACAACAGCCTCAAGTAAAATGTTAGAGGGTTTTAAACCGGAATATGAATCTACTGTGACTTCTAAAATTTGGAATGAAGGAGCTAATCTATTAGGCAAATTAAATTGTGATGAATATGCAATGGGATCATCAAATGAAACTAGTCACTTTGGCAATGTTATAAATCCATATAAAAATGACAAAGATCTTGTTCCGGGTGGTTCATCTGGAGGATCCGCATCTGCAGTCGCAGCATGTTTAACTTCTGCTACGGTAGGTACAGATACCGGGGGATCAATTAGACAGCCTGCGTCTTTTACAGGAACAGTTGGGTTAAAACCTACTTATGGAAGATGTTCTAGATGGGGAATTGTAGCATTCGCATCATCTCTTGACCAAGCAGGCCCGATGACAAAAGATGTTAAAGACTCTGCTTTATTATTAGAAGTTATTGCAGGTCATGATGATAAAGATTCTACTTCAGCCCAAAATAAAGTTGAGCCTTTTAGTCAAAAATTAAAAAAAGATATTAAAGGTTTAAAAATAGGAATTCCAAAAGAATATAAGATTGATGGAATTTCAAAAGAAATTTTAAATCTTTGGGAAAAGGGAGTTGAGGTAGTAAAATCTTTAGGTTGTGATGTTAAAGAAATATCTCTCCCACACACTAGATATGCGCTACCCACTTATTATATAATCGCACCAGCTGAAGCTTCCTCTAATTTAGCTAGATATGATGGTGTAAGATACGGATTTCGGGCTGAAGGAAAAGATTTAATTGAAATGTATGAAAATACACGATCATTAGGTTTTGGTGACGAAGTTAAAAGAAGAATATTAATTGGAACTTATGTTCTTTCATCAGGTTACTATGATGCATATTATTTAAAAGCACAAAGAGTAAGAAGATTGATCAAAAATGATTTTGATGAAGCTTTTAAAAAAATTGATACAATACTAACTCCAACCACACCTTCATCAGCCTTTGCAATTGGTGAAAACATTGATGATCCTATTGCAATGTATTTAAACGATGTATTAACAGTGCCTGCGAATTTAGCAGGGTTACCTGCAATTTCTATACCTGCTGGATATGATCAAAATAATCTCCCTCTAGGTTTACAGTTAATCGGTAAGCCTTTTGATGAGCATACAGTGCTTAATAATGCATTTGCAATTGAGCAATCAATTAATTTTAAGTCAAATTTTAAGGATTGGTGGATGTAATGTCAGAAAAACAATTTGATTATTATTTAAAGGGAGAAAAAGGTGAATACGAAGTAGTAATTGGATTAGAAGTTCATGCTCAAGTCTTATCTAAATCTAAATTATTTTCACCATCGGAAACTAAATTTGGATCAGAACCAAACTCACAAGTGAGTCTGGTTGATGCTGCTATGCCGGGTATGTTACCAGTAATTAATAAATTTTGTATTGAACAAGCAGTAAAAACTGGTTTAGGTTTAAACGCTCAAATTAATAGCTTTTCAAAGTTTGATAGAAAAAATTATTTTTATGCTGATTTACCTCAAGGGTATCAAATTTCTCAATTTAAATATCCTATTGTTGGCGAAGGAAAAGTTATTCTTGATATGCCTTATGGAACAAAAGAAGTAGGTATTGAGAGATTGCATTTAGAGCAAGATGCTGGAAAAAGTATGCACGATCAAGATCCAAATAATTCTTATGTAGATTTAAATAGATCAGGAATAGCATTGATGGAAATCGTCAGTAAACCAGATTTAAGATCTCCAAGTCAAGTTGGTGAATATATTAAAAAATTAAGATCTATTATGAGATATTTAAACACTTGTGACGGCAACATGGAACAAGGATCATTGAGAGCTGACGTAAACGTTTCAGTAAGAAAAAAAGGATCAAAAGAATTTGGCACGCGTTGTGAAATTAAAAATGTAAATTCAATTAAGTTTATGCAACAAGCAATAGAGTATGAAGCAAGAAGACAAATTGATGTTATTGAAGATGGTAAGAATATAGATCAAGAAACAAGACTCTTTGATACAAAAAAACAAGAAACTAGATCTATGAGAAGTAAAGAAGATGCTCATGATTATAGGTATTTCCCTGATCCTGATTTATTACCTTTGCAACTTGAAGAAGGTTATATTGAAAATTTAAAAAAAGACTTGCCAGAACTTCCTGATCAGAAAAAACAAAGATTAATATCTGATTTTAAATTATCAAGTTATGAAGCCAGTGTAATAATTTCAGATCAAGCAGTTTCTAGTTATTATGAAGAAGTTGCAAAAAATTCTGATTATAAACTTGCTGCAACATGGTTAATGGGCGAGTTATTTGCCACTTTAAATAAAGAAGGAAAAGAAATTTCTGAAAGCCCAGTTAGTGCAAAAAATTTAGCGCAAATGATTAATTTAATAAAAGATGGAACTATATCTGGAAAAATTGCCAAGACTGTTTTTGAGGAAATGGTTAAACACGACGGAGATCCCAGTAAAATTGTCGAAGAGAAGGGTTTAAAACAGACCTCTGATCCAAATGAGATTGAAAATACTATTGATAAAATTTTATCATCTAATCAAGATAAAGTTCAGCAATACAAATCAGGAAAAGAAAAATTATTTGGCTTCTTTGTTGGTCAAGTTATGAAAGAAATGAAAGGTAAAGGAAATCCTAGAATGATAAATGATATTTTAAAAAATAAATTAAAGTAACTATGTCTGGTAGTTTTTTACTGAGTGAAAGACTTGAGAAGTATATATATGAGTTTGGTGTTAACGAGACAGAAGTAGAGAAAGAATTAAGACTTTATTCTTTAGTAGAGCATTCAACAACATCTCATTTGCAAATATCCCCGGATCAATCTGAATTTCTAAAAATAATTATAAAACTAGGAAATTATAAAAATATTTTAGAGCTTGGCACTTATCTTGGATATAGCACTTTAGGCATGGCGCTAACGACGTCTGGCACTATCACAACTATTGATAAAGATGACCGATTTATCAAAAAAGCTTATATATTTTGGAAAAAATCTAATGTTAGTCATAAGATTAAATTTATTAGAGGTATGGCTATAGATGAGATTGAAAAGTTACCATTAAACAGTTTTGATATGATTTTTATAGATGCTGATAAAACTAATAACATTAAATATTATGAAAAATGTAAATCGCTACTTTCTAGTGAGGGAATATTAATTTTTGATAATGTATTGTGGAAAGGTAAAGTATCAGAAAATACTAAAGATCCGAAAGTATTAAAAATTAAGGAGTTTAATAATTACGTTAAAAATGATAACTATTTTGAAATTTCATTAATTTCCATAGGCGATGGAATGATGTTATGCAAAAAGAAAAATTTGAAATAGTTAGTTTTTATAAATTTTGTCCAATATTGTCAGTTGAAGGATATAGAATTTCGTTTAAAAAATATTTAATTGATAATTCTTTGAAGGGAACCATAATTTTATCTCCAGAAGGTATTAATGGGACTATAGCGGGATCAATCGGTTTTATTAATAAATTTTATGATTTTATTTTTAAAACCCTAAATATTAAAAAATTTGATGTGACAAATATTTCCCTTTTTGATTTTATTCCATTTAAAAACCCTAAAGTAAAAATTAAAAAAGAGGTTGTGCCAATTGAGTTGAGAACTAGGTCACGAAGTGAAAAATATTTAACCCCAAAAGAATGGGATAAATTTATCGAACAAAAGGATGTAATGGTTCTTGATATAAGAAAATCTTTTGAGTACGATATTGGAACTTTTAAAGGCGCTGTAAATCCTAAAGTAAATAATTTTAGAGAATTTAAAGAATTTTTTTCAAAAGATTTCATTAAAAAAAATAAAAAAAAGTTAGCAATTTTTTGTACGGGTGGTATTCGATGCGAAAAAGCGTCTGGACATTTAAAAAATATTGGAATGGAAGAAGTATATCAACTAGAAGGAGGAATTTTAAATTACTTAAATACTACAAAAGAACAAATATCTAATTGGCATGGAGAATGTTTTGTTTTTGATGAAAGGGTTTCTCTAAGGCATGGTTTGAAAAAAGGAACATACTTAATGTGTTATGGATGTAGAACACCTTTAAAAGATGAAGAAAAAAAATCTGCAAAATACAAAGAAGGTATACATTGTCCAAAATGTTTTGATAAATTAACACTTAAGCAAAAAAAAAAATTTGAAATGAGAAAGTTTAACCTAAAAAACAGTATAATATGAAAGATATAATTCCAACTTCTTTGATTATCGTTAGGGAAAACAAAAAATTTGTACAAAAAAATATTGCTGATTATTTTGTTAACAAAAAAATAATTGCATTTGCATTACCAGGTGCATTTACGCCAACATGTTCGGATTATCACCTTCCTGCCTATGAGCAAGAGTTTGAAAATTTATGTGCTCTTGGGGTTGATGATATTTATTGTATAAGTATGAATGATCCTTATGTAATAGAGAAATGGCAAGAAAGTTCAGGCATTAATAAAATTAAGTTCATACCAGATGGTAATGGTACATTTACCAAAGATATGAATATGATTTCAGATAGAAGCTCTTCTGGAATGGGAGAAAGATCATACAGATATTCAATGTACGTTGAAAATAAAAAAATTGTTAAATTATTTAAAGATGAAAATGGAAAATTTGATGTTAGTGATCCTAAAACAATGATCAACTTTCTTAAAGAGAGAAAATAGTGGTAAAAAGAAAGTCTTTCAGTAGACCAGTAACTAAAACATCTAATCCCCAACCTAAAAATAAACAGTCAATAGATTGGATTATATGGGCCGCATGGGCAGACCGAATTACTTTTGAAGATATCAAACGAGAAACTGGAAAATCTGAACATGAAGTGATTAAAATAATGAGAGGTACACTTAAAATCTCATCCTTTAAATTATGGAGAAAAAGGGTTAATAGCAAAAGTATTAAAAACTTGAGGAAATTTCGCGAAATAAGACGAATAATTAAGGATAAATCATACAAAAAACTACTTGCGAATGATTCTTAATTATACTATATTATATAAGAATCATTCTTAACTAGAAAATTCAGTAAAGAATAATGATTAGAGCTTGAGTTGATAACCCTTTTCCTTGGAAATGTGCGATGGCCCAAGCTCATAAATTAAAACTAAAAATATAAAAGGAAAGTAAATGAGAAAAATTATATCTTTTTTTACATTTCTAGCTCTCACCGTTGGTACTAGTTTTGCCAATGAGGTAAATGTATTTACATCACGTCATTATGATTCTGATGTTAAACTCTACGAAAAATTTACAGCTAAAACTGGTATTAAAGTAAACGTTGTGAGTGGCAAAGCAAAAGCTTTAGAAAAACGAATTCTTTCAGAGGGAAAATCATCTCAAGCGGATATTTTTATAACTGTTGACGCTGGAAATCTGGGATCAGCAAAAGCAAAGGGTATTTTTCAAAGCATTAATTCAAAAATATTGAAATCGAAAATCCCTGCAAATTTTAGAACATCTCATTGGTATGGTGTAGCTAAAAGAGCTAGGGTTATTTATTACAATCCTACGTTAATTTCTGCAAACGAAGCTCAAGGGTTAAACTATGAGGATTTATCAAATCCGAAATATTCTAATTCAGTAGTTATTAGAGCTTCAAGTAATACTTACAATAAGTCTTTGGTAGCATCTTTGATTGCAAATAACGGTGCTTCAAAAACTGGTAAATGGGCCAAAGGTATCGTTGATAACATGGCTCGTGATCCCAAAGGAAACGATAGGGCACAAATAATGGCAGTAGCTGCTGGTAAAGCAAAATTAGCAGTAGCAAACTCATATTATATTGCTTTGATGTTATCAGGAAAAAAAGGTCCAGAACAACAGGCTGCAGCTAAAAAAGTTAAACCTGTATTTCCTAA
Source organism: Pelagibacteraceae bacterium AG-470-E16 (assembly GCA_003209195.1). Lineage (GTDB taxonomy): Bacteria > Pseudomonadota > Alphaproteobacteria > Pelagibacterales > Pelagibacteraceae > HIMB114. The sequence goes on from QCSF01000010.1 coordinate 9,445, forward strand.
TCAAAATAATAGAGGAACACACATGAATATAAGTGGTGGCGGAGTTACTAAACACTCTCCAAATAAAGCAAATGCAATTAAGTTTCTTGAGTTCTTAGTTACTAAAGAGGCACAACAGCATATTGTAAACAATACTTTTGAGTATCCAATGATTGATGGCGTAAAACCTAATAAATTAATTTCTCAATTTGGAACATCTTTTAAACAAGACACTAAAACAAAAGTTTCAAAATACTACAAAAATCAAAAAAAAGCTTTAGCTCTAATGAAAAAAGCTGGGTGGAAGTAGGAATTTGAAAAAATGAGACCATTAAAATTTGAACTTCTCCCAGATATTCTTTGATTAATGGTCTCGTTTAAAAAATTTAAAATTGATGAGGTTTCTTTGAATTTTGAAACCCAAATATGTGAGAGCATTTGTGTTCCTCTTAATTTAAGAAACCTCGCCAATTTTAAACAATAATTAAATGAAAAATTTTTTTTTAAATTTATTATTAAAGTATTCAGATAAAATTTATACTTGGGCTCATTTTAAAAGATATTCTAAAAATAAAAAATTTTGTGCTTGTGCATCTAAAGGAATTACTAAATTTAATAAAAAATTTCTCAGTAATCAAACATCTTTAAACTGAAAGATAATAACAATTTATGCTCTCACAAAAGTATACTAAATTATTTAAATTTAATTACTGGTTTATTAGTTCACTTTTAATATCTTCTATAGTTTGTATTCCATTAATAGTAATTTGTAGTAGTTTTTTTGGAGAATTATCTGATTATTATAAGCTTTTAAAAGATACTTATTTATACTTATACATATTTAACACTCTTGCATTACTCTTTGGTGTTCTTATATTAACTTTCGTTTTTGGTGTTGGCAGTGCTTACCTAGTATCTTTTTACAGGTTTCCTGGTTCAACATTTTTTACATGGGCTTTAATATTGTCGTTTGCAGTACCTGGTTATATCTATGCATATTCATTAACAGCATTTTTTGAGTATTTTGGTAATTTGTACTCAATATTAAAATTCTTGTTTGGAGAAGGTAATTATAACGATTATATTCCTAGAGTTGATAGTCTGCTCGGAAGTATATTTTCAATTTCCTTTTCGTTGTTTGTTTACGTTTATATAATAACTAGAGCATGTTTTATTTATCAGTCACAAAGTCAAATAGATGCTGGAAAAAATATGGGATTTAGTAATTATAAAATATTTAAAACAATATTGTTACCATCAGCTCGACCAGGAATTATCGCGGGCCTATCTTTAGTTGCAATGGAGTGCGTTTCTGACTTTGGCACTGTTGCATTTTTTAACGTTCAAAGTTTGACGACTGCCATATATGATAGCTGGATTATTTTTGATGATATAAATACCGCTTATCAATTATCTTTTTTTTTAATAATTTTTATTTTTATTTTTATTGCTTTAGAAAAAAAATTAAGAAGCAGGTCAAGGTTTAACATACCATCAAGAGGTTATAGAACAGTCGAAAAAATTCAATTAAGTGGAAACGTAAAATGGTTTATGTTCGCGTTATTGTTCACTCTATTCTTTTTTTCTTTTATATTTCCTCTGTCCCAAATGTTTTTTTGGATAATAAAATTTCCAAGTAATTTAAATTTTGTAAATTTGTTGCAATTAATACTAAACACTTTTCAACTAGTTGGATTTACCACATTAATTTTAATTTTATTATCTTTTATAACAAACTATGGTATGAGGATTTCAGAAAGTAAATTCTTAAATTTAATTACAAGTTTTTCTGTGAGTGGTTATGCAATTCCAGGAATTATATTAGCTGTAACTTTACTTGGTTTTATTTCTTACATAAGTAATTATTTAAATAATGATAGTATCAAAATGTTGTTTATTGGTACAGTTTTTGGTTTAATAATTGCTTATTGTGTAAGATTCTATTCATTAGCAATCAACGGAATTAAGACAGGGTATGACAAACTAAATAAATCATTAGACGATGTGAGTTGTTTAATGGGTAATTCAAGATTAGGTACATTCATGTATGTTCATTTTCCTTTTTTAAAACAAAATTTGATTTTAATTGCTATGCTTGTTTCAATTGATATCTTAAAAGAGTTGCCATTAACATTAATTTTAAGACCATATAACTTTGAAACATTTGCCACACAGGCTTACGTTTTTGCTTCACAAGATATGCTTGAATTTACTGCTGGCCCAAGTTTATTTCTTATTCTATTTGCTAGCTTAATTATTTTAATTTCAAGAAAAAAAATATTAAAAGGATTTTAATGAAAAATTTTTTAGAAATTAAAGATCTTAACTTCTCTGTAGACAATGAGCAAATTTTAAAAAATATTACTTTTGAAATACAAAACAAGGGAGACATTATTTGCATTCTTGGTCCATCGGGTATTGGAAAAACTACAATATTAAAATCAATTGCCGGTTTGAGAAGAATCGATAGCGGTTTAATATTTTTAAATAACAAAATCTTAACAGATTATAATCGTTTTGTTTTACCAGAAGATAGAAATATCGCTTTAAGCTTTCAAGATAATGCCCTTTTTCCTCATTATACTGTCGAGGAAAATATAGAATTTGGGATTAAAAGATCTTTATTTTGTTCAAAAAATAAAAACGGTCCTCTTAAATATTCAATGGATAAATTGTTAGATCTTTTCTTTATTCCAGAAATAAAAAATAAGTACCCTCATGAAATAAGCGCTGGTCAATCTCAAAGGGTCAGTTTAGTAAGATCGATCATTCATAATCCTGACCTTCTTTTATTGGACGAGCCATTTGCAAATTTAGATCAACATCTTAAAGAAAAAATTCAAGAAAATTTAAAAGAGATTATTAAAAGCTCTAACATCACGACCATAGTTGTGACTCATGACAAATACGAAGCTTTTTACCTGGGTGATTATTGCGGTATATTACTAAATAAAAAATTGGTTCAATTTGATAGTCCCTATAATATTCATCATATTCCAGTCTCTAAAGAGATTGTACAATTTTTTAACAGGGGTGTCCTTGTACCAGCTGAAGTAATGTCTGAGGATACACTTTATAATGATGAACTTGGTAAGATTAAAGGTAAGCTTATGAAAAATTATTTAAAAGGTGAAAAGCTAAATCTTTTAATACAACCTGAGGATTTAGAACATGATGACACTAGTCATTTGAAATTTCAAGTTATAGATAAAAAATTTAGAGGAACTGGCTTTATATACATATTAAAAACTTCATCTAACTTAAAGTTACCTGTATTTGTAAATTCACATCATGAACATTTACACGCTGAAAATGATAATTTTGGGATCAAAACACCAATTTATATCGATCATCTTGTTTGTTTTTAATTTTGACAATATAGTTCATATTATATTTATAACTAATTATTTATTAAATTTAAAAAAAATTTTCTTTTATACCTAGTAAGGTGATGTGATTGTAGAACAAACTAATATCCAGTCATTTGAGGTTCTTGAGCTAATACATGACGCTTTTAGAAATTATGTTAAAAAAGATTACGCACTCTATAGGAGAATTAATGTTAGATAGAGCATCTCTAATGAATCTTTCTGTAAAAGAAATGACTATTCTAGTTGGAGAAATGCGAGTTCTCGGTATAAACTTTGGAGACAGTAATCATGGCGTGTTCACCAAAAAGTTTAGTGTATTAACAAATATTTTTTTGGTTAACTTAACTAATATTTAATTTAAGTAGGTACCCACTGATAAAATTCTTACAACATTATAAATCGTAAAACTAATAGAAAAGTTTATACAATTTCAAGAGTTGATTTAGTATTTAATTCTAATTCATTCCTGAGGTCATACGCTGAAGTTTATGCTCAGGACGATAATAAATGAAATTTATAAAAGATTTTTTTAGCATGGAGCAAGGTCATGTGTGCAGACCATATTATAATCAATTAAATTCAATTAAATCATAACCTCATATCTAATACTATTATGTGCGAGGTTATTTTTTTACTTGAAGATTTAACGAGGTTAATTGACTATGCTTTGGCATGAACTTTGTCCATGCTTGTGTCAGAGCATTAACAAATTTTTTGATATCATCTCCTGAATGACTTGGTGTTGGGGTTATTCTTATTCTTTCAGTTCCTTTTGGTACCGTAGGGAAGTTAATGGGTTGAACATAGACTTGATGTTCTTCTAATAAATAGTCGCTTATTTTTTTGCAAAGTTTACTTTCTCCAATTATTACAGGAATTATATGAGAACCAGAATCTAAAAAAGGAATTCCAGCTTTTTCTAATTCAGATTTTACTAATTTAATATTATCAAAAAATTTTGATCTTATTTCTGGTTTATTTTGAACAGTTTCAACACTTTTTAACGTTCCGGCAGCTACAGCAGGACACATTGAAGTTGTAAATATAAATCCTTTTGAAAAACTTCTGACAAAGTCAATAATTGAATGGGTCGATGCTATATATCCACCTGCTAATCCGAAAGCTTTAGCAAGTGTGCCATTTATTATATCAATTTGATCTGAAACACCCTCTTGTTCAGCAACTCCAGCAGCATTTGATCCATAAAGACCTACTGCGTGCACTTCATCAAGGTAAATTAGAGCACCATTCTCATTAGCAATTTCAACAATGTTTTGCAAAGGAGCAAAGTCTGCTTCCATTGAATAAACCGACTCTAAAACAATCATTTTAGGACGGTTAAATGGTATACCTTTAAGCACACCTCTTAAATGGTCTACATCATTATGTTTGTAAATAACTTTATCTTTTTTACTTGCTCGTATTCCCTCAATTAATGATGCATGATTTAATTCATCACTTAAAATCAGACAATTATCAATCGCTGATAAAATCGATGTCAAAGCAGAGTCATTAGCACTGTAACCAGAGTTGAACGCTAAAGCTCTCTCTTTACCGTGAAGTTTTGCAATTTTTTCTTCCAATTCGACGTGGAATCTTGTTGTACCCGATATATTTCTAGTTCCTCCTGAACCTGCACCTAATTGATCTACGGCATTTTTCATAGCTGACATCACATCTTCATTTTGACTCATACTCAAGTAATCATTTGAACACCACACATCTATTTCTTTTATCTTGCCATCCTTGTGATGTAATGCTTTTGGATATTGTCCAGCTTTTCTTTCTATTTCGTTGAAATATCTATAATGGCCTTCATTTTTAATTTCTTGTAGTCTTTGGTCAAAAATTGAGTGATACGTTGATTTCCAATTATGAGATTTTTGACTAGCCATAAAATTCTTATAAACTATAGTTTTTCTAATTAAATACCTAAATAGACGCACTTATCATCTATTAAAAAGACAAGTATAATCTAAACAATGTCTAAAAGTTTAATAATTGGTTCAAGAGCTAGCTTTTTAGCTAGAATACAAACTTTTATCGTAAAACAAGAATTAAAGAAAAAAATTAAAAATCTTAAAATCATAACTCAATACACATCAACCAAAGGAGATGAGAATCAGAGTGAGACTCCTTGGAAAGATTCAGGATATGGAGTTTTTACTAGCTCGCTGACTAACAAGCTTCTAAACAAGGGTTTTGATTGCGTAATACATTCTTTTAAAGATTTACCAGTTTTAAAATCTAGATCAGAATATTTTACTATTAAAAGAGACGATCCGAGAGATGTGCTTTTGATAAAAAAAACATCATTAAACAAAAAAAATTTGATTATTGGTACATCATCACCCAGAAGGCAATCATCTGTAAAAGATTTAAAAGATTATATTGGAAAAAATAATATTAGAACAAATATGATTAGGGGAAATGTTCCTACAAGGCTATTTAAGGTTTTATCTAAAAACAAATATGATGCAGTTTTTATTGCAAAAGCTGCAATTGATAGAATACATAAATTTGGAAATAAAATAGATAAAAAAGAAACTAAAAAATTTTTTAATCTTTTTAGAAAATTTAAACCTTTTATTTTACCATTATCAGTATTTCCAACTGCTGCCAGTCAAGGAGCGATAGCTATAGAGTGCTTGAAAACAGATAAAAAAATCAAAACTATCCTAAGAAGGATTAATTGTAAAAATACTTTAGATATTTGTAATCAAGAGAGAAGTCTTCTAAAAAAATATGGTGGTGGATGCGGTTTAGATATTGGTATCACAATTGAAAATATTAAAAATAATTTTTTTTTATTTAGTAAAGGAGTCGATGCTAAAAATAGAAAATCATTTCATAATAATAAAATTTTAAAAAAGAAAATTTTAAGGAAAACTAATTATATTTTTCCAAAAAATATTAAAGATTATCAAATGTTTGACAGAATAAAATTGAAGTTACCTAAAATTAAAAATTCTACTATTATTTTAACTAGACCAGATTTTTCAATTAAAGAATTAAACAGTAGAAATTTTTTTATTACAAGCGGTATTCAAACTTGGAAAAAAGTTTCAAGTCAAAAAAAAATTGCACAATGTACGTTTGATGGTTTAGGTGAAGATTATCGTCTTCCAGAAATTTATTATAGAAATTATAAAAATATCAAAAAAATTAGTTATAAAAATAGCATGTCGTTTTATAAGACTAAACAGATTAATGGCTATGAACTTATCCCTCAAATAAACTCAAAAACAATAAAGAATCTATTTGAAGCTAAAATTTTTTATTGGATGAGTTATTCTGCATTTAAATTAGCAAAAGCTATTAGACCAGATATATTAAAATATCAACATTGTAGTGGCCCAGGTTCAACTTTTGAGCAATTGAAAAAAGATATACCAGTTAAAAGGCTAAATTTATTTTTTAATTATAAAGATTTTAAAGAGAGTGTATACCAATGCAGATGAAATATTTTACTAATTCGAATAAACTTAAAGCTACTCATTTAATCCAACCTATATTTATTGAAGAGGGACTTAAATCAAAAAAAATTATTAAAGGATTAGGAAAAAATTACAGTCATACAATTCAAAGTGCAAAAAAAACTATTATTTCAGATATTCAGAAAGGAATAAAAAATTTTTTATTTTTTATAATTCCAAAAAAAAAGCAAAGAAAACCAAATAATTTTAATTTTCATTATCAAGTTTTATCACATGTCAAAGAAACGTTTGGTAATCAAATATTAATAATTGTTGATACATGTCTATGCTCAGTTACAACTGATGGACATTGTGGAATTACACAAAAAAATAAAATTAATTTAAAAGAAACACATAAATCACTTGGAATTGCAGCTGACATTTTTATTCAAGCTGGAGCAGATATTATTGCCCCCAGCGATATGATGAAAGATACAACTAAATATTTGAAGTCGCTTTTTAAAAAGAAAAAATTCAATACTCCAATCATGAGCTATTCTTCAAAATTTTTTAGTAGCTTTTATGGACCGTTTAGAAATGCTGCTAAATCTTCACCAAAAAAATTTGACAGATCATCTTATCAACTTCCAGTTCATGATCTAAAAAAAGCAATTAGAAGTTCAATAACAAACGCAAAACAAGGCGCATCTTATTTAATGGTTAAACCTGGTATTACATCTATTGACCTAATCAAAGAAATCAAAAACAAAACTAAATTACCAACTGGGGCATATCAAGTAAGTGGAGAATACGCATCTTTACAATATTTGTCTAAAAATAAATTAGGTGACTTTGATAAACTTTATAAAGAAAGTTTAGTAGCTATTCATAGAGCAGGTGCTGATTTTATTATAACATATGGAGCAAGAGACATTGCCAAAATTTTATAATCTAAGATTTTTTAATGCACTTAACCGTATAGAGCAAAAAATACCTCCTATTTGGTTAATGAGACAAGCGGGGCGTTATCATTCACATTATCAAAATTTAAAAAAGAAACATACTTTTGAAGAATTATGCAAAACGCCTGAATTAATTTGTGAAACCACTATGGGCCCAATAAAAGATTTTGATTTTGATGCAGCAATTCTCTTTAGTGATATTTTGTTTCCATTAGATTATCTTGGTATGGATTTGACTTTTAATCCAGGGCCACAGTTTTCAAAACCTTTAACAGAGCAAATATTAAATGAAGAAAAAGATCAAGAATTTTCCGAGTACATAAAATTTCAAATTGATGGTTTAACTATGATCAGAGATACTTTGCCTAAGAATAAATCTTTAATAGGCTTTGTTGGTGGTCCGTATACTCTGTATCAATTTGCAAAAAGACACCCTAAATCAAATAATAATTTGTTAAATAATTTCTTACCTATAGTAGAAAAAATCCTTGAGGATAATATTGATTTGCAGTTTAGTGTAGATTTGGATTTATTAATGATATTTGACACTGAAGCACAACATTTGAGCCTTGGTCAGTTCAATCAAAATGTAAAACCATTTATTGAAAAAATTGCATTTAAGTACCCAGATAAAATTGGTTATTTTATTAAAGATGTTGACGATGAAAAATTTAAAAGCATAAAATCTATTAACGGATTAAAATTAACGGTCATTGGATCTAATCATGATATTTTTTCTAGACTATCGGGCACTGATCTATCTCTTCAAGGAAATTTTCCAAATGAATATTTGGCAGCTGAAAGTACTCAAGATTTTAAAAAGCATTTAACAAATTTTATTAAGTATGTAAAAAACCAGGATCTTGCATCTAGAGCAGGTTGGATTTGCAGTTTAGATCATGGTGTCTTAAAGACAACACCAGAGGAACATGTTAAGCTTTTTATAGAAAAAATTAGAGCAGAATTATAATGGCTACATTTATTGGAAATAGTGAATTTAAACATGGTACAAAATTAAGAATTGGTGTTTTATTATCTAATCTTGGAACACCAGACAAACCTAAAAGAAAAGAATTAAGAGTTTATCTTAAAGAATTTTTATCTGACCCAAGAGTTATTGAAACACCAAAATTAATTTGGCAAATTATTTTGAACGGTATTATTCTCAATACTAGACCTCAAAAATCTGCTAAAAATTATCAAAAAGTGTGGACAGACCAAGGCTCTCCACTTTTAGTTATTTTGAATAAACAAAAACAATTAACACAGGAATTGTTAGGAAAAGAAAACCTCGAAATAGAATTTACAATTGGTATGCGATATGGAAATCCAAGCATTAAAAAAGGCCTAGAGGAGTTAAGAGAAAAAAATTGTAACAAGATTATTGTTTTACCAATGTACCCGCATTACTGTGCAGCAACTACTGGTTCAACATTCGATGAAGTTACCAATACAATGCAAAAATGGAGATGGGTGCCATCTTTAAGATTTATCTCTACTTATCATGATCATCCAGACTACATTAAGGCTCTAGCAAATAGTATTAAAAAACATTGGGATAAACATGGCAAACCAGATAAAATTTTATTTAGTTATCATGGCATTCCAAAAAAATACTTTACTAAAGGTGATCCTTATCATTGTTTATGTAGTAAAACGACAAGACTTGTTAGAGAACAAATGGGTCTTTCTGAGGAATTTGCAATTACAACTTTTCAATCTCGTTTTGGTCCAGAAGAATGGCTACAACCTTACACAGATAAGACAGTTGAACAGTTAGCTAAAAATAAATTAGAGCACTTACAAATTATTGCACCAGGATTTTCCTCAGATTGTTTAGAAACAATTGAAGAGTTAGATGGTGAAAATAGAGAAATTTTTAAAGAGCATGGTGGTGAAAAGTTTAGTTACGTACCATGTTTAAATGATCAGGACGATCACATAAGCCTCATTGGGGCTTTGATTAAAAATGAACTCCAAGGTTGGTTATGAGTATAAGCATAGAAAATAAAAAAAAACTAACTTCAAGTTGGTTTCAAAATTTACAAAACCAAATGATAAGCTCATTCGAAACATTAGATACTAAAAAATTTCAAAAAAAAACATGGGATAGACCAGGTGGTGGTGGTGGAATTATGGCCATTATGAAAGGTGAGGTATTTGAAAAAGTTGGAGTTAATAGTTCAGTTGTACACGGAAAATTTAGTGATGAGTTCAGAAAAAAAATACCAGGCACTGAAAATAGCGCGAAATTTTGGGCAGCTGGCATATCTATTGTTGCACATATGAAAAATCCAAAAATTGCCGCTGCTCATTTTAATACAAGATTTATAGCAACTGAAAAGTCGTGGTTTGGTGGAGGTTGTGATTTAACACCAGCAGTTCCAGATGAAAAAGAGACAAAATCTTTCCATCAAGGTTTAGAAAATTTATGTAAAAAAAACACTTATGACTATCCTAAATGGAAAAAAGATTGTGATGAATACTTTTATTTGAAACATAGAAAAGAGCCAAGAGGCGTGGGTGGTATTTTCTTTGATTATCTTAATGAGGATAATTTCGATAATGAATTCAATTTTATAAAGGATTTAGGAGTTTATTTTAAAGATTTTGTACATGATAATACTGTAAGAAAAAAAGATTCATCTTATAATGATATAGATATTATAAAATTGATGCACAAGAGATCAAGATATGTTGAGTTTAATTTACTCTATGACAGAGGAACTTTGTTTGGTTTAAAAACAGATGGAAATGTTGAGGCTATTTTAATGTCTATGCCTCCAAAAGCGGAGTGGAACTAATGTACGAGTGGCTTAAAGTATTACATATCATTTCTTTTGTTGCATGGTTTGCTGGACTTTTTTATCTTCCAAGATTGTTTGTTTACCACACAGGAAATGCTCATAATGAGTTAATCTGCAAAACTTTTGAAACGATGGAGTATAAACTTTTGAAATACATTATGAATCCTGCAATGATTGCAAGCTGGATTTTTGGCATTGGTTTAATTCATTATGTTGGATCTGCAGGTTGGTTACATGCAAAAATTATACTAGTTATTATCTTATCTGCTTATCACATGTATCTTGGGGTCGTTCGAAAAAAACTCATTGATGAACCATCAAAATATACTTCTAAATATTTTAGATATGTCAATGAAGTACCAACAGTATTATTAATTTTAATTGTAATTTTAGTCATAGTGAAACCTTTTTAAATTGAGTCTCTTTGAAATACTTGCAACATCAGCTCTTTTATTACATTTTATATTTATACTTTTTGTTATATTCGGTGCATTGTTAATATTAAGATTCAGGAAAATAATTTTTATTCATATTCCAGCAGTAGCTTGGGGTGCTTATATTGAGCTTAGTCATTCTATATGCCCTTTGACATATTTAGAGAATTATTTTTTAAAAAAAACTGGAAAAAATCAATATTCAATAGATTTTATCGAAAATTATATTTTTAAAATTATTTATCCACCAGCGCTTAATTATGAAATTCAGACTTATTTAGGAGTTATTTTAATTTTTGTAAATTTAGTCATTTACTATTATATAGTTAGAAAAAATAGGACAGGTGGGTGAGTGGTTGAAACCAGCTGGTTGCTAACTAGCCTTACGAGTAACATCGTAACGAGGGTTCGAATCCCTCCCTGTCCGCCAGTTTATGAAAAAAAAAAAAAATATTTCTGTTGGAAAAACTTTAGGATTTTCTTTTCAATTTTTAATAACAAATTTTGACAAGAGATTAAAGGATGGTCTTCCAGCTGTAATTTTTATTACTATTGCTTTTAACATTTTGAACTATTTGATTGGAAAAGATATAGCAACAAATTTTACAATATTTTTCTTTTTTATCTTTACAATGATAGTATCAAGCGCTGTTGGTATTTGTGTACATGAGGAAATAATAAATAAATCTAAAACTGCCTTTTTAAAAGAATTTTTATCACCAAGAAGTATAAAATATTTTTTAAATTTTTTAGTACTCTCATTTATTGCATTATCACCACTGCTAATACATTTTTTTGCAAGGAAGATGTTAAATGTACAAAATGATTATGCGTCTATCGTAATAATTTTATGGGTTTTGACAACTATTTTATCTCTAAAATTAATTTTTGTTTTGCCCAAGTTAACTTTAGGAATTGACTATAATTATAACATTAAAGAATTAAATATGGTTGGATCAAAGTTATTTTTGCTATTAACAATTGTGACAGTAATTTTTTTAGTTCCATCTATGATTTATTTAACATTGCAGCTATCATTTATGACAAGTTATAAAGATGTTTATCAAATGATTAAGCCAATATTTGATATTGGCTCATTTTATATTTCATATCTTAATTATATAACAATTTTCGCAGTAATTTCTTTTGCCTTTAAAGATTATTTTTCAAAATAAAATTTTTTCTATGTCATTTGAAACTGTTTTTTTATTTATAATATATTTATAAACTTGGACGTTCTCTATTACTCTTTGAACATAATTTCTTGTTTCAGTAAAAGGAATAAGTTCAATCCAATCAATAGGATCAATCTCACCTTTACGAGGATCTCCAAATCTTTTTATCCATCTCCTTACTCTATGAGGACCGGCGTTGTATCCAGCAA
>QCSF01000011.1 GCA_003209195.1 Pelagibacteraceae bacterium AG-470-E16
GAAGTCACAAGATTAAGCGATTATGTTTTAATGATGAAAAAAGGTCAAATAATTGATCAAGGAAAAGCGAAAGATTTAATTAACAAACATGGTCGAGAAAATTTAGAGCAGGTTTTCTTAAAGTTAGTTAGGGCAAAGAATGAATATTAACAGATCCTCTTCTTTAATTTTAAGACATTTTTATCTTATTAGGTCATCCTTTCCGAGAATTTTTGACTTAATCTACTGGCCAACGGTTCAAATAATATTATGGGGTTTTGTCTCCAAATTTTTTACTATGTACAGTGATTATTTTAATAATGTAGCTGGTGTAATACTTAGTGCCGCAATACTTTACGACTTTCTATTTAGATCCAGTATCAGTTATAACATGCTATTTTTGGAGGAGATATGGAGTAGAAATATTATAAACTTATTTGTGTCTCCGCTAAAAATTTCTGAAATAATTTTTGCACTTACATCATCTGCATTAATAAGAACTATGATCGGTCTTGTACCAGCTGCATTAATTGCGATTCCTCTTTTTGGTGTTTCAATATTTGACCTTGGAATACCAATAATATTATTATTATTAAGTTTATATATTTTTGGTATAACACTTGGTCTTTTGGTTACAGCTGGTTTGGTTAGGTTCGGCCCTTCATTTGAAAATATAGCTTGGGCTAGCCTATTCTTCATAGCTCCACTTGGGTGCATTTATTATCCAGTAGATATCTTGCCACAATGGGTACAACCTGTTGCACTTGGCTTACCTTTAGCTCACATTTTTGAGGAAACTCGAAACATACTAATTAATAACTCTGTTAATTTAAAAAATATCTACTATGCAATAATTCTAAATTTAATCTATTTAAGTTTTGCAATTGCGATTTTTTATAGATCATTTGTTAGTGCGAAAAGAAACGGTACATTAATAAATATTGGTGAATAATTTATAAATATTGATAATGTGTTGTCATTAGCGCCTGTAGCTCAACTGGATAGAGCGCCAGATTTCGGCTCTGGAGGTTCAGGGTTCGACTCCTTGCAGGCGCGCCACATCTAAATTCTTAATAAAATATACAAATATTCCAATATTTTCCTTTAAACCACAATATATGCTAAATGAAACTTTATAGTTGTATAAGCTTACATAAAAACTATATCTTTGTTAGTTATAAAATCAACTAATAGGGAGATTATAAAATGAAACTACTAAGATTAGTATTATATATATTGCCAGTTGTATTTTTCATTTCAAACGTAAGTGCAAAAACTATCAATATGGCTAGAGCAAATTGGGATACAGGATATTTTCATGCTGAAATATACAAAATTGGTTTGGAAAAGCTTGGATATAAAATTCCAAAGCTCAAAGATGTAAAACCTGGGGTTTTTTACGTTGCCGCTGCCGCGGGCGATATTGATTTATGGGTCAATGGCTGGGTAAAGACTCAAGCTACCTACATCGATGCAACTAAAGGAAAGGTAATTCCAGTTGGCTACGTCGCTAGACAAGGTGGTCTGCAAGGATATTTAATAGATAAAAAAAGTGCAGATAAATTTAAAATTAAATCTGTTCTAGACATTAAAAAAAATGCAAAAGCTTTTGACTCAAATGGTGATGGAAAAGCAGATATGGTAGCTTGTCCTCCTGGTTGGGGATGTGAAAAAGTTATTACAGGTCACTTTGATGAATTGGGCTTAGGTGATTTTATCAATCCTATCAAAGCTGAATACTCAGCCTCTTTGGCGGACGCGATATCTAGATATAAAAATGGAGGATCAATATTATACTACACATGGGCACCAAACTGGATTTTTGGTGAGTTAAAACTAGGTACCGATGTTGTCTGGATTGAAGTTCCATCAAGCAAAACAAAAGTAGTTAAATCAAAACACGCCACAAAATCTAAAATCAATCACGGTTTTAAACTTGATGATATTAGAGCAACTGCAAACAAGGATTTTTTGAAAAAAAACCCTCAAGTAAAAAAATTTCTTGAAGTAGCTTCTATTCCTCTTGCTGATATTTCGGCTCAAAACCTTAAAATGTTTAAAGGCGAGAAAAGTCAAAGAGATGTGAGAAGACATGCAGAAGAATGGATAAAAGCAAATCAAAGTACTTTTGACGGTTGGATAAAAAAAGCACAAAAATAAAAAATTGGAATTTTTAAATCCATCAAAATATGCTTATTTTCCACTCGCTGAATGGATTGAAAAATATGCTAAAGACTGGTTTTTTGCGCAAAGACCAGTCTTTAAAAAAATTTCAATACCAATTGAAAATACACTTTCATCATTAGATAGCCTTTTTAATTTCATACCATTACCTTTAATAGTTTTGATGTTCGCCTTTGCCGCTTATAAAACTAATGGAATAAAATTTGCTATTTTTACATTTCTTAGTCTAATTTTTATTGATCTTGTAGACGTATGGGAAGAGACAATGACTACAATGGCGATGATTGTAACTGCAGTTTTATTCTGTTGCGTAATCGGTATACCGCTTGGTATTGCGGCGTCACGAAGTGATATTTTTGAAATGATTATGAGGCCAATTTTAGATATTATGCAAACAATTCCAAGTTTTGTCTATTTAATACCAGTGGTAATGTTGTTTGGAGTAGGTTTAACGCCTGGTGTTATTGCAATAATTATTTTTGCTTTAGCTCCTGTTATTCGTCTTACTAATTTGGGGTTAAGACAAGTAACGAAAGGTGTAAAAGATGCAGGAAAGGCATTAGGGTGTGGCAAGATTGTTGTGTTGTACAAAATTGAATTACCATTAGCCTTAAAGTCAATTATGGCAGGTGTTAATCAAACTTTAATGCTTGCTTTATCGATGGCTGTAATAGCTGCTTTAATTGGAGCTGGAGGTTTAGGTCTAAATGTATATGTGGGACTTGGAAGACTAGATATTGGGCAAGCATTTGTTGGTGGATTAGGTATTGTTCTTATTGCAATAATCTTTGACAGAATAACCCAGAAAATTATCAAATAAAATTTAATACAACTGATAATTGTTTTGAATATGAACTTAAAACATAACTACGTTTAATAAATTAATTGATATCTAGTCTATATTTTCATAGTTTATGAAGTTTTTAATTATAATTAAAAGGGGAAAAATGAAAAACATAATAAAAGCAATTTGTAGTTTTTCGATATTAGCTCTTGTCTTAACTGCCTGCGGTGACAGCAGTAAAAAAGCTAGTACTTTAGATGCTACAAAAAAACAAGGCTTTGTGAAATGTGGTGTTTCTCAAGGTGTACCTGGTTTTTCTAATGCTGATGCATCAGGAAATTGGACAGGCATTGATGTAGATGTATGCAGAGCGGTAGCTGCTGCAGTTTTAGGCGACGCAAGTAAAGTTAAATACACAGGCTTAAGTGCTAAAGAAAGATTTACTGCACTACAGGCTGGAGAAATAGATATACTATCTAGAAATACAACTTGGACTTTGGAAAGAGATGCCTCAATAGGTTTAACCTTCGTAGGAGTAAACTTCTATGATGGTCAAGGTTTCATGGTGAGAAAAACTTCAGGTTTGAAATCTGTAAATGAATTCAAAAATGGTGTAAAAGTATGCACTAATCTTGGAACGACTACAGAGCTAAACATGGCTGATTTTTTTAAATCTAAAAGTGTAAAATATGAACCAGTAGTATTTGAAAAAGCTGATGAAGTTGTTCAAGCTTATGATGCTGGCAGATGTGATACATATACTACAGATAAATCAGCTTTAGCTGCACAAAGCACTAAAATGAAAGATCCAACTGAGCATGTTGTGTTACCTGAAACAATCTCTAAAGAACCTTTAGGACCTGTCGTAAGACAAGGTGATTCCAAATGGGAAGATGTTGTTAGGTGGTCATTAAATGTTTTTATTGAAGCTGAAGAATACGGCGTTAATTCAGGAAACATTGATTCCATGAAAGACAGCAAAAATCCAGCTATTCAGAGAATAGTCGGTGCCGAAGGTACAAAGAATGGTGAGGCTTTGGGTTTGGATAATCAGTGGAGCTATAGAATTATCAAGCAAGTTGGTAACTATGGTGAAAGTTATAAAAGAAATTTAGCTGACACTAATATTATGCCTGAAAGAGGTCCTAACCAATTATGGACTAAAGGCGGGATTTTATACGTACCGCCAGTGAGGTAATTAAGTTTTAAAAAAAGGGCTAGAAATTCTAGCCCTTTTTTTTTATCTTATATTTCTTAAAAGTATGTCATTTTTACAAAATAAAATTGAAAAGTTCGATCAATATCTTAGTGATCATCCAAAGGTAAAATTTTTCTTACCTCAAGCTTTGCTTGTAGTTTTTTTATTTATAATAATTGGCTACTTATCTTTTAACGCAAGTTCAAATTTAGCAGCACGTGGAATTGATACTGGATTTAGCTTTTTAAATAAAAAGGCTTCGTTTGATATTCAATTTAGTATGATTGAGTTTGATTCTAGCATGACTTATGGAAGAGCTTATTTAGTAGGTCTACTTAATACCATTTTAGTTTCAGTAATTGGTATTATATTTGCAACTATCATTGGTTTCTTTTTTGGAATTTTAAGATTATCAACTAATCCTTTAGCATCTGGTCTCGCAACTTGTTACATTGAAACATTAAGGAATATTTCTTTATTATTACAAATTTTCTTTTGGTATTTTGCAGTTTTAAGGTTATTGCCATCTGCAGAAAACTCATTGGTTTTGTTTAATTTTGTCTACGCAAATATTAAAGGAATTTATATTCCCAGATTTGTTTGGACAAACTTAAGTTTTTTTATTTATGGGATAATTTTTACAATATTCTTTATTATTATATTTAATAAATATGCAAGTATCTTAAGAGAAAAAACTGGAAAGCATTTACCAAAATTTTTAATATCAATAGGACTATTAATTATTATTCCATCATTTGTAGTTTTAACTTTTGGTGTTAGTTTAGAATTCTCACATCCAAAATTAGAAGTTAATATGGGTATTTCAAATTACATCGGTGGTGTTTCAATTATTCCTGAATTAATTGCATTAGCTTTTGCTCTCTCTCTTTATACCTCTACATTTATTGCAGAAAATGTAAGAGCTGGAATTTTAGGTATAGACAAAGGTCAAAAAGAAGCTGCTGCTTCCATTGGGTTAACTAAAACTCAAATCTTAAAATTAATCGTGATTCCACAAGCGCTAAGGATTATTATACCACCAACGACTAATCAATATTTAAATTTAACAAAAAACTCCTCTTTAGCCGCTGCTATTGCATACCCAGATATTGTCTTAGTATTTGCTGGAACTGCATTAATGCAAACAGGGAGGGCAATTGAAATTGTAACTATCACTATGTTAACGTATTTAACATTAAGTATATTGATTTCTATTTTTATGAACTGGTACAATAAAAAAGTTGCATTAACGGAGAAATAGTTTGAGGTCATTAAATTTTATTAAAACAAGGTTTTTTTCATCACCGATTGATGCATTTTTAACTTTATCAATTAGCTATTTAATTTATTTAACTATACCACCATTTATTAACTGGGTTTTAATTGATGCAACATTTTATGGTGAAACAAAAAAAGATTGTATTGATGGTGGTGCATGTTGGGTTTTTATAAAAATATGGTTTACTAAATTATTATATGGACTCTATCCTAGCGAGGAAATTTGGAGAATAAATTTTGCATTCGCAATTTTAATAATTTCAATTGTAATTTATAAATATCTAAATCAAAAACTTAAAAAATATTTATTTTTATTTTTGGTTATACCTTTTCCTATCTTTTCTTTAGTGTTGTTTTCTGGTGGGGTCTTTGGTCTATCACCTGTTGATACACGTGAATGGGGAGGGTTATTTTTAACTTTAGTAATATCTATTTTTGCAATCATTTTTTGTTTTCCGATTGGAATTCTACTGGCAATGGGAAGAAGATCAAATCTTCCAGTAATAAAATATTTTTCAATTGGTTTTATCGAATTTTGGAGAGGAGTTCCGCTAATCACAGTGTTATTTATGGCTGGTGTAATGTTCCCCCTTTTATTACCGTCAGGTACTAATTTAGATAAATTAGTTAGAGTTATCATTGCTATTACCTTGTTTGAAGCTGCATATATGGCTGAAGTTGTTCGAGGAGGGTTGCAAGCTGTTGGAAGGGGTCAATATGATGCTTCAAAAGCTATTGGTATGGGTTATTGGAAAAGCCATATATTTATTATCTTACCACAGGCTCTAAAACTTGTAATTCCAGGTATAGCTAATACCTTTATTGCACTCTTTAAAGATACCCCATTAGTTTTTGTAGTTGGGCTTCTAGAAATTTTAGGAATGGTAAATTTAGCTAAAACAAATCCATATTGGCTAGGAATGGCAACAGAAGGCTATGTATTTGTAGCATTTGTATATTGGATTTTTTGTTTTGCAATGAGCAGATATAGTTTAAGTATAGAAAAAAAATTGAAAATAACTAACTAAAAATAATGGAAAATATAATTCAATTAAGAAGTGTTAATAAATGGTTTG
This sequence comes from Pelagibacteraceae bacterium AG-470-E16, assembly GCA_003209195.1. Classification (GTDB taxonomy): domain Bacteria; phylum Pseudomonadota; class Alphaproteobacteria; order Pelagibacterales; family Pelagibacteraceae; genus HIMB114. Next base: position 6,500 of record QCSF01000011.1, read on the forward strand.
GAGAATTTCATGTACTAAAAGATATAAATTTTTCAGTTAGTGAAAAGGAGAAAGTTGTTATTTGTGGTCCGTCTGGGTCAGGTAAATCTACATTAATAAGATGCATAAACAGATTAGAGGAGCATCAAAAAGGATCTATTATTGTAGATGGCATGACACTAGATGAAAATACAAAAAATATTTCAGCTATTAGAAGTGAAGTTGGTATGGTTTTTCAACAGTTTAACCTTTTTCCTCATTTATCAATTTTAGAAAACTGTACACTTGCACAAATATGGGTGAAGAAAAAAACCAAAAATGAATCAGAAAAATTAGCAATGGATTATTTGAGAAAAGTTCAAATTGACGATCAAGCATTAAAATTTCCAGGCCAATTATCTGGTGGTCAACAGCAAAGAGCTGCAATTGCAAGAGCACTTTGCATGGAACCTAAAATTATGCTCTTTGATGAGCCAACTTCAGCATTAGATCCTGAAATGATCAAAGAAGTTTTAGATGTTATGGTTGATCTGGCAAAAGGCGGAATGACAATGTGCGTTGTAACACATGAGATGGGTTTTGCTAAAGAAGTAGCTGATCGAGTTGTTTTTATGGATGAGGGTAACATTGTAGAAGAAAAAAAAACAAGTGATTTTTTTGAAAATCCAGAAAATGAAAGAACAAAGCTTTTTTTAAGTCAAATTTTATAAGTTTTTTCACTTAAGATAAATATAACTCTATGAACAGCTTTATTTTTAAAGTTAAAAAAGATTTTAATCAAAAAAGAATTGATCAGGTCGTCGCAAATGAATATCCTAAAATTAGCAGGTCAAAAATATGTAAAATAATCAAAAAAAATTTACTTAAAATTAATGGAAAATCAACTTTAGACCCCTCCAAAAAAGTTAAAGTTGGAGATCAAATTGAATTTGTAGATTTAAAAAATGACATAATTGAATTAAGACCAATAAAAATGAATCTGAAAATTGTTTTTGAAGATAAAGATATTATTATTATAGACAAACCTGTAGGTATGGTAGTTCATCCTGGAGCAGGTAATAATGAAAATACTTTAGTAAATGGATTACTTTATCATTGTAAAAATAATCTTTCATTAATAAATGGAGAAGATCGACCAGGTATAATACATCGAATAGATAAAGATACTACCGGCCTGATAGTTGTCGCAAAAAATAATTACGCACATACCTTTATAGCCAAACAATTTGAAGAGCACAGTATTAAAAGAAGCTATTTAACATTCGTATTTGGAATTTTAAGACCTTTGCATGGTTGTATAAAAACTTTGATTGGAAGAAATAAGACTCATCGTCAAAAAATGAGTGCAGATGTAGTAAGGGGGAAAAGTGCAGTGACAAACTATGAAACATTAAAAGTTTTTAAAGGTACAAAAATTCCGAATATAAGCCTAATAAAGTGTATATTAGAAACAGGCAGAACACATCAAATAAGAGTTCATATGTCTCATAAAGGAAATCCGATATTAGGAGATAAAACATATGGGAAAAAAATAAAAAAAATTAGAGGAATTGACGTAAAGTTTGAAAAAATTCTAAATTCCCTTCAAAGACAAGCTCTACACGCTTGTTCGCTTGGATTTATCCATCCCACATCAAATTCATATGTATTTTTTGAGTCTAAGCTACCCCAAGATCTCAATAGACTGAAAAAAAAACTTGAAACACTTCAGATTGATACTTGAAGGATTTTAATTTAAAATTAAATATATGTTTTATGAATAGTGAAATAAAAAAGGCAAAGTTGCCAGTTTTAACTCCAGATGGAAGTTTTGATTCTTATATGCGCAAAATAAGAAAATTTCCAATGTTAGATTCTGCAGAGGAGTATATACTTGCAAAAAATTGGAGGGAAAAAGGAGATAAAGATTCTGCTCATAAACTTGTTACATCTCACTTAAGATTAGTTGCAAAAATTGCAACTGGTTACAGAGGCTATGGTCTTCCAATGAGTGAATTAGTTTCAGAAGGAAATATAGGATTAATGACAGCTGTCAAAAAATTTGACCCTGAAAAAGGATTTAGATTGGCAACTTATGCTATGTGGTGGATTAAAGCCTCAATACAAGAGTATATTCTAAGATCATGGAGTCTTGTTAAAATCGGCACAACCGCCGCACAAAAAAAATTATTTTTTAATTTAAGAAAAATGAAAAATCAAATTATGAAATCAGATCAATCAGATTTATTACCCGAACAAGTAACTGAAATTGCTAATCGACTTGATGTAAGCGAAGATGAAGTGAATTCAATGGATCAAAGAATGAAAGGTCCAGAAGCTTCTTTAAATGCTTCAATAACTGGTGATGACGGAGAATCTGAATGGCAAGATTGGGTTGTAGATGAAAATGCAGATCAAGAATTACAAATAGCTCATCGCCAAGAATCTAATAAAAGAAAAGCCCTCTTAGATAAAGCAATGGTATTATTAAATGATAGAGAAAAGGCAATTTTATTTGATCGTCGATTAAATGAAGAGCCAAAAACTTTAGAGGAATTAAGCAAAAAACATAAAGTTAGTCGTGAGAGGATTAGGCAAATTGAAAATAGAGCGTTTGAAAAAATTCAAAAAAAAATGATTGAGTTAGCAAGAGAACAAAAATTAATTTCAGTTTAACGATATCCTGTTTAACTATTAAAAGGATCTTCAAGTAGAATTGTATCATCTCTTTCTGGACTTGTGGAAATACTAGATATTTTTGAGGCTACCAAATCTTCTATTGCATGTATATATTCTCTAGCTTTACTGGGTAAATCCTCAATATTTCTTGCGCCTCTAGTTTTTAATTTCCAGCCTTGAAAAATCTTGTAAATTGGTTTTACTTTTTTTTGATCTTCTACAGCTGCAGGAAAATAGTCAATTTCTTCTCCATCAAGTTGATATTTAATACAGACTTTAATTTCATCAAAATCATCGAGTACATCTAATTTTGTAAGAGCGATACCTTTGATACCTGCAACTTTAATTGTTTGTTTAACCAACACTGCATCAAACCATCCACATCTTCTTTTTCTGTTAGTCACTGTACCAAATTCATTACCTCGTTTACCTAATTTTTCACCATCTTGATCGATTAATTCTGTTGGAAAGGGTCCTTCTCCTACGCGTGTTGTATAAGCTTTTGTAATTCCTAAAACAAAACCAATAGTGTCTGGACCACATCCAGATCCAGTAGCTGCGTTAGCTGCAACCGTATTAGATGAGGTTACAAATGGATATGTACCATGATCTACATCAAGAAGGACACCTTGTGCTCCCTCAAACAAAATTTTTTTTTTTTGTTCTTTAAATTGATCAATTAGTTTCCAAACTGGCTGAGAATATTTTAAAATTTCAGGCGCAATTTTTATTAAATTTTTTTTAAGTTCATCTTTCCTATATGTTTTTTTACTTAGTCCTTTTCGTATTGCATTATGATGTTGAAGCACAATATCTAAACGTTGGTCTAAATTTGTTTCTGATCTTAAATCCATGAGACGTATAGCTCTTCTACCAACTTTATCCTCATAGGCAGGACCTATGCCTCTTCTGGTTGTGCCGATTTTTCTCTTTCCAGCCGTATCTTCTCTTATTTCATCCATTTCTTTATGATATGGCAAAATTAAATTTGCTGTCTCTGCGATTATTAAATTTTTCGCAGAAACTATTATATCTTGATTTTGTAAAGTTTTAATTTCTTCCAAAAGTGCCCACGGATCTATCACAACGCCATTTCCGATTATTGAAATTTTCTCAGATCTTACTATGCCTGATGGTAGAAGCTTTAATTTGTAAGTTACATTATTTATTACTAATGTATGTCCAGCATTGTGGCCTCCTTGAAAACGTACTATAACATCTGCTTGAGTAGACAGCCAATCAACTATTTTTCCTTTGCCCTCATCTCCCCATTGTGAACCTATAACGGCAACATTTGTCATTTTACTTAAACTCTTTTTTTATACTAATAGAAGTTAAATGGTTAATTGGACCGTGACCTCTTCCGTAGTTGATCTTAGCCTCGATTGCTTTATTAACATACTTTATTGCTAATTCGCACGCTTTGTTTAAAGTTTTTCCACATGCCAAATACGTAGTAATTGCACTTGATAAAGTGCAGCCTGTACCATGAGTATTTTTTGTTTTAATCCTCATGTTTTTGAAAGTTTTTATTTGTTTTTTATTTATTAAAACATCCTTCACAAAAAATCCTTTCAAATGACCACCTTTTATTAAAACATTAGTCGCACCATTTTTTAATAAAATAGAACCAGCATGTATCATATCTTCATGTGTATTAATTTTCATGTTCGATAGAACTTCAGCCTCTGGAATATTCGGAGTAATTAAATATGATTTTTTAATTAGTTGTTTTTTTAGAGTTCTTATAGCTTTGTTGCTTATTAATTTGGCTCCACCTTTTGCAACCATAACTGGGTCAAGTACAATTTTTATTTTTTTAATTTTTTTAATACTATTTACAACACTTTTAATCACCGAAGTAGAGTGCAACATACCAATTTTAATTGCATCAGGCTTTATATCATTGACAGTAAATATTATTTGGCTAGAAATTTTATTTGGTGAAATTGGTATAATAGATTTTACTCCAGTTGTATTTTGAGCTGTTATAGCGGTCACTGCAGTCATAGCATAACATCCTAAAGCTGTAACAGTTTTTATATCTGCCTGAATTCCTGCCCCTCCAGATGAGTCAGATCCAGCAATTATAAAAATCTTTGCTCTTGGTTTCATTTGTAAATAGTTTTTTTAATTATCTTGATACAGTCTCGTAATAAATTAATGTTTTCAGACTCACCCATAATTCTAATTTTTGACTCAGTTCCTGATTTTCTCACAAGCATTCTTCCTTTTCCTTTCATTAATTCGTTTGCTTTTTTTATTGCCATTTTACACTCAGTCGTATTTATAATATTCTTATCTTTAACAGTAATATTTTCTAAAATTTGCGGCGTAATTTTGAATAAATTAAATAAGTCACTAGTTTTTTTGTTTTTTCTAAGACTAAATAAAATCTCCAATGCTACCAACAGCCCATCACCTGTTGTTGCAAACTTACCTAAAATAATATGTCCAGATTGTTCACCTCCTAAATTAAAATTATTTTTTTTCATTAATTCTTTAACGTAACGATCTCCAACATCTGCTCTTTTGAAATTAATTTTATTTTGCTCAAAATATTTTTCTAATCCGTAATTTGACATTAAAGTTCCTACAACCCCACCTTTAAGTAACCTTTTCTCTTTCCATCTTTGTGCCAACATTGCTATAATTTTATCACCGTCAACGATATTGCATTTCTCATCACATATAATAATACGATCTGCATCACCATCTAAAGCAATACCAATGTGAGCATTATACTTTTTTACAGCTGATTTAATTTTTTTTGGAAAAGTCGATCCACAGTTTTTATTTATATTTAATCCGTCAGGTTTAGTGCCAATACTAATCACTTTGGCACCTAGCGATTTAAATAACTTTGGTCCAGCTTTGTACCCTGCTCCATTAGCACAATCTAAGACTATTTTAATATTTTTCAAATTTAATTTTTTTGGAAAATTTTTTTTTAAAATATTGATATATAAATCAGTTCCAGTTTCTAATCTTTTAACACGGCCGAGTTTATGAGAATTTACAAGATACTTTTCTGTTTTATTGTCAATAATTTTCTCAATCTTTCTTTCAATTTTATCTGATAATTTCATACCATCAGGACCAAATAATTTCATACCATTATCATCAAATGGATTATGAGAAGCTGTAATCATAATACCCATGTTTGCTCTCATTAATTTTGTAATCATAGCCAACCCATTAGTTGGCAAAGGACCAAAAGTAAAAACATGCATTCCAGAAGATGTAAGACCTGATACTAAAGCTGGTTCTAATGTATAACCTGATAATCTAGTATCTTTTGCAATAACTGCTATTGGTTTCTTTTTTTTTGGATTAGAAAAATATGCTCCTGCCGCCAATCCAAATTTAAAAAATTTTTCTCCATTTATTAAACTTGAGTTTACTTTTCCTCTAATTCCGTCTGTACCAAAGTATTTTTTCATTAAATTGAGTTCAAAGCCTCCTGAATTTTTAATGCTTCAAAGATTTCTTTTATATCATGAACTCTGAAACACTGTACACCTTGATTATAACCTGTGACCACAGCTGAAATAGTACCACCTAATCTTAATTTACTATCTTTTTTTTTCATAATTTTACCTATAAAGCTTTTTCTCGAAGGGCCGAGCATTATCGGACAGCCTAATCCGTGGAATAACGAAATATTTGAAATAATATTTAAATTATGATCTAAATTTTTACCAAAACCTATTCCCGGGTCTATAATAATATTTTTTTTTAAAAATTTTTTATTTGTAAGCATTTGAATTTTTTTTTCAAAATAATCATAAATATCAAATAATACATTTTTGTATGACGGATTATTTTGCATTATATCTGGCGTTCCTTGAGAGTGGTTTAAAATAATTGGTTTGTTAAGTTTAGATACTGATGTTAATGATTTTATATCAAAATCAAGGGCAGATATATCGTTTATAATTTTTGCACCTTGCTTAACTGCACAAATCATTACTTCAGCTTTTCGTGTATCAATTGAGACCTTGTGATTTTTAATTTTTGAAATTAACGGTAACACTCGTTTCTTTTCTATATGAGCTGAGATTAGCTTCGCGCCAGGTCTCGTTGACTCACCTCCTACATCAATTACATCGGCGCCATCTTTAACCATCTTGTAAGTATGATCAATAGCTGATTTAAGTTTGTAATATTTACCACCATCGGAAAAACTATCTGGAGTAATATTTAAAACCCCAAAAATTTTGAACTTGTTTAAATTTAATCCTGCTAATTTATCTCTTTTTTGGGTAATATTCTTAATTTTATTTAAAACTTCCGTTTTTATTTGATGAGGAAGATTTTTTATTTTATCTATATCAATATTTTTAACAATATTTTTCTTTCCTTTAATAGTTATTTCAATTCTACTAAAAGATAAATCTTTATTTGAACAAATTGGTAAAGCTTTTTTAATTTTAATTAATTTTCTAGAATTGGATCCATAAGAAAAACTCATGGGTCTCACATAAATTTTTTGCATTAAAAAATATATTTTAAGTCAATTTTGGCTTCAATCCAATTGAGCCTAATGCAGATTCTTTTTTTCCATTTCCCTCATCTAAATCTGTCTTATCAGAGTGTCTAGTTGGATAGATATCCTTATAAAGAATGTTTGAAATTTCATCAAAAGTTAGTGTCTCATAGTCTATCAAAGCCTTTGCTAATTTATGAAGATCTGAGATTTTATCCTCCATAATTTGCTGAGCTTTCTTGTATCCTTCAAAAATAATTTTTTTCACTTCTTTATCGATTTTTTGCACTGTTTCTTCTGACATACTTTGATTTTTTGTTATTGATCTACCAAGAAATACCTCTTCTTCATTATCACCGTAAGCTATAGGGCCAAGCTCATCTGACATCCCATATTTCGTTACCATATCTTTTGCAATTTGAGTCACTTTTCCGATATCAGAGCTGCCTCCGCCACCTGCACCTGTAGTCACTTTATCTTTACCGAAAATTTTCTCTTCAGCAACTCTTCCGCCCATCGCCATAGCGATCATTCCTTCGAATTGATCTTTTGATTGATAATCCTCATCTTTTTCTGGTAACCACATTACCATCCCACCAGCCATACCTCTTGGAATGATTGTTGCTTTGTGCATTTTAATATTCTTTATCTTAACATTTAAGCCAACAATAGCATGTCCTGCCTCGTGATAAGCTGTTAAACGTTTATCATCTTCCGTTATAACTTTTGACCGTCTTTCAGCTCCCATCATAATTTTATCTTTAGCTTCTTCAACATCGACCATAGTTACAATTCTTTTATTTTTTCTGGCAGCAAGTAAAGCTGCTTCGTTTACAATATTGGCTAAATCAGCTCCTGAGAATCCAGGTGTTCCTCTTGCAATAGTTTTTAAATCAACATCAGGTCCTCTTTGAATTTTTTTTGCATGAACTTTTAATATTGCTTCTCTTCCAATTATGTCCGGTCTAGGAACGATAACTTGACGATCAAACCTTCCAGGTCTCAACAATGCAGGATCTAAAACATCAGGTCTGTTTGTTGCTGCGATTAATATAACTCCTTCGTTAGTTTCAAATCCATCCATTTCTACCAACAACTGATTTAATGTTTGCTCTCTCTCATCATTACCTCCGCCAAGACCAGCGCCCCTACTTCTTCCTACCGCATCAATTTCATCTATAAAGATAATGCAGGGTGAATTTTTTTTTCCTTGTTCAAACATATCTCTAACTCGCGATGCACCTACACCAACAAACATTTCAACAAAATCTGACCCTGAGATTGTGAAAAAGGGAACGTTTGCCTCGCCAGCTACAGCCCTAGCAATCAAAGTTTTACCTGTTCCTGGTGGTCCAACTAACAATGCACCTTTTGGTATTTTCCCACCAAGTCTTTGATACTTTCTTGGATCTTTCAAAAATTCAACAACTTCTTGTAATTCTTCTTTTGCCTCTTCAACTCCAGCAACATCTTTAAAGGTTACACGACCTTTAATTTCATTCATCAGTTTCGCCTTTGACTTTCCAAAACCCATTGCTCCACCTTTTCCCCCTTGCATTTGACGCATAAAAAATATCCAAACTCCTATCAACAACAACATTGGAAACCACGATAAAAGAACACCCAAAAATGATGGCATGCCATCTTCAGATGGACCTGCGGTAATGGCTACTCCCTTATCTGTAAGTTTTTGCACAAGGTCAGGATAATTTGGTGAATATGTTTTAAATCTGGTGCCGTTAGAAAAAGTTCCAGAAACGTCGCTGCCTC
>QCSF01000012.1 GCA_003209195.1 Pelagibacteraceae bacterium AG-470-E16
ACATGTTGGGAAACCAGGGTCTTTATTTTCAGCTTCAGTAGATCACTTTGCAAAATTAGCAAATAAGAGATTAGGAAGCAAAGGAAAAGTAACTGTATTCGGGTCTTCACAACTAGGTAAAGACAAACAGGGAATGCAGAAATTAAAACTTGGTACTGTTAATATGTGGTTACCATCTTCAGTAATGGCATCTATTCATGATGAATTTGGTGTATTTGATATGCCTTTTATTATTAAAAACAGAAAGCACATGAACAAAGTTGAGAAACAAGTTTTGCCGGACATGTTTAAAAACTTAGAAGCTAAAACAGGCTATAAAGTAATAGCAGTTTGGGAAAATGGTTTTAGACATATTACAAATAATAAGAGAGCAATTAATACACCCGGTGACTTAAAAGGTATTAAGCTTAGAACGCCAAAATCAAAATGGAGAGTAAAAATGTTCCAATCATATGGAGCAAACCCAACTCCTATGGCATTTTCTGAGGTGTTTACTGCATTAAAAACTGGAACAATGGATGGTCAAGAAAATCCATACGCACAAATAGCAAGTGCAAAGTTTCAAGAAGTTCAGAAATATTTATCAATAACTGGTCACGTTTATACACCCGCATATGTAACTGTTCACAACTCAACTTGGAATAAGTTACCAGGTGATGTGAAAAAAATTCTTGAGCAATCTGCTAAAGATACTCAAAAATTTGTATATAAAGAAGCCGCATCATTAGAAAAATCACTTTTAGGAGTTATTAAAAAAGCTGGTGTCAAAGTAAATACAGCTAATAAAGATGCCTTCATCAAAGCTAGCAAGGGTATTTATGATCAATTTGCATCAGAGGTACCAACCGGAGGAGCTTTAGTAAAAAAAGTTTCTTCCTTAGCAAATTAAATTGAATTTTAGCCGGCCCCTTTTCAGGGGGCCGGTTTTTATTAAAAATGAATCTAGATAAATTTGAAAGTTTATACGAAAAATTTTTACAAGTAATATTATTTGTAATGATGATTGCATTAGCACTTGTAGTCCTTGCTGGTGTTACTTTCAGATTTAGTGGCCATGCATTAGCATGGTATGATGAAGTTGCATCTGTACAGTTGGCTTGGCTGACCTATTATGGTTCAGCATATGCAGCTTTAAAAGGTTCGCACATAGGTGTCCCGAGTATTTTAAGAGCTTTTCCAATCAATTTAAGGAAAATATTTTTTGTGATATCAAAAATAGTTATTTATGCGTTTTTAATTTTATTAGCATATTATGGTTATTTAGTTCTTACTTTAATAAAAGGTGAAACATTAGTTACATTAGAATGGGTACCACAAACATTCGTTCAATCAGTTATTCCTATCGGATCAATTTTATTTATAATAGCTGAAACAATTAGAATACCAAAAGATTATAGAATAAATGTTCTTCAAAAAAGAAATGAAAATGATGTTGAGGAATTAATATGATTATTCTAACAATGCTTTTAGTTCTTTTTTTCTTATTAAGCATTAATGTTCCAATTGCTATTGGTTTAGCGGTTACAACTATCATTGCAATGGTGATGAAAACAGGAACAAGTTTTTTAATAGATACAGCGATTGTTATGTTTGATGGTTCTATGAAATTTCCGTTAATAGCAATACCATTATTTATTCTAGCAGGCTCTATTATGAACAGCTCTGGAATTTCTAGAAGATTAATAGCTTTCGCATCCGCATTGGTAGGTTTTATCAAAGGTGGGCTCAGTATGATTAATATTGCAACATCAATGTTTTTTGCAGAAATATCTGGTTCAGCCGTTGCTGATGTTGCTGCACTTGGATCAATTTTAATACCCGCAATGAAAAAAAAAGGATATCCCGCAGCTTTTTCAGCTGCTGTCACATCCTCTTCAGCATCTTTAGCGATTATTATACCACCCTCTATACCAATGATAGTTTACGCTGTTATGGCACAAACATCAGTTGTACAGCTATTTGTTGCTGGTGTTATACCAGGAATTATTGGTGGTTTTTTGATGATGTTAGCTGCTTATATTTATGCCGTTAGACATAAATTGCCAGTTGAAGAAACTTTTAATTTGAAGAATCTTAGAAAAACTGGAAGGGAGGCTGCTCTCGCATTTTTGTTGCCTTTTATAATTTTAGGTGGAATTTTTGGTGGTGTTGTAACAGCTACAGAGGGAGCCGGTTTAGCAGTGGTTGCGGCATTGGTAATCGGCTTAATTTATAGGGAATTTGATTTTAAGAGATTATATGTGGCGGCTACAGAAGGTGCAATTCAAACAGCATCTGTTATGTTATTAGTTGCTGCATCAGTTTTACTAGGAGAATTTTTAACTATAGAGCAGATTCCACAGAAAGTAGCTGAGTCAATTATTGATTTTACTAAAAACAAGTTTGCGGTTCTTTTAATCTTGAATGTGTTTTTATTGATTATCGGTTTTTTTCTTCATTCTGTTGCAGCTATAATTTTAACAGTTCCAATAGTAATGCCTCTTGTAAATGCAGTTGGAATAGACCCTGTTCATTTTGGAATAATAGTAACTTTAAATTTAGCAATTGGACAACAAACCCCGCCAGTTGCTAGTGTGCTAGTTACGGCTTGTTCAGTTGCTAAGGCTGATATTTGGGATGTTACCAGAGCAAACATTATGTTTATATGTGTCCTCTTGTTTTTACTGCTTTTAGTAACTTATGTCCCAGCCATCCCTATGACACTTGTAGATTTTTTTTATAGATCATGAGTAACCTAATTTTACAAAATAGATTTAACAAACATATCCTTGAGATATTTTTAAACAGACCTGAAAAGCTAAATGCTTTAACAAAACCAATGTGGAAAGAACTTGGTAAAATATTTAAAAAAATTTCAAAAGATAAGAACTTGAGGTGCGTCATAGTTAGAGGAAAGGGAAATAAGTCCTTTTCACCAGGAAATGATATTAGTGAATTTAAAAAAGAGAGATCTAATAGCAAATTAGCAAAAGCTTACGGAGTTTTTTTGCATGGAACATTAAGAGCGATTCAGGATTGTCCAATACCCACAGTGGCATTAATAGAAGGCATTTGTGTTGGAGGAGGAATGGAAATCGCTGCTTGTTGTGATTTGAGAATATGTGGAGAAAGTTCAAGGTTTGGTGTACCAATTAAAAGACTTGGATTAACGATGGCAGCTAAAGAACTTCAGGCTTTGTTATCAATAACTAATTATTCCACAACAATGGAAATTTTATTAGAAGGAAAAATAATTAACTCAAAAGAAGCATATGAAAAAAATTTAGTAAACAGAGTCGTTCCAGATTCTGATGTTGAAAAAGAGGTTTATAGGACGGCAGAATTAATTTGCGATGGCGCTCCTAGAGTTGCACGTTGGCATAAGCAGTTTGCTAAGGAGATTATTAAAACTGGAAAAGTAACTAGTAAATTGAATAATCTTGGTTACAAATGTTATGATACTGAGGATTTTCAAATCGGATACAAATCATTTTTAACTAAAACAAAACCAAAATTTAAAAATAAATAATATGCCTGGTCCAATACAAGGTATTAAAATTCTTGAACTTGCACAAATTATGGCTGGGCCAACATGTGGGCTGATGCTTGCAGACTTGGGTGCAGAAGTAATTAAAATTGAAAAAATTCCCGGTGGTGATGATACAAGAAGATTTTTACCTCCTGATATTAATGGCGAAGCATCTGCTTACATGATGATGAATAGAAACAAAAAAGGTATTGCAATAAATTTAAAAGAAACAGACGGAATTAATATTTTCAAAAAAATGGTTAAAGAATCGGATGTAGTAATCGAAAACTTCAGAACGGGCACAATGGAAAAACTCGGCATCGGATATGAAGTATTAAAAAAAATAAATCCTAAAATAATTTTTTGCGAAATTTCTGGCTACGGTAGAACTGGCCCTTACTCTAACAAGGGCGGTTTTGATCTTGTTGCTCAGGGATTGACTGGACTGATGAGTATTACTGGTGAGAGTAAAGATAAGCCACCAATGAAAGTTGGTGTGCCATTAACTGACATCACTGCTGGTATACTTGGTGCAACAGGAGTTTTAGCCGCATTAATTAACAGAGAAAAAAATGGTGATGGACAGAGAGTAGATACCTCCTTGTTTGAGGCAGGCATTGTTCATACTTATTGGCAGTCTGCTATTGCTGTGGCAACTGGAATATCTCCTGGACCTTTGGGTTCAGCACACCCATTAACAGCCCCTTATCAAGCATTTAAAACAAAGGATAATTGGATAACTGTTGGAGCATCAAATCAAAAAACATGGTTAAGGTTAATTAAAGCATTAGACAAAGAGGAACTTCAACTTGATAAAAGATTTAACAATAATGATAATAGGATGAAAAATTTAAATTCTCTCGTAAAGATTTTACAAAAAGAAATATTAAATAAAACATCAAAGGAATGGATTGATACTTTTGATAAAGAGGGATTACCGTGTGGACCAATAAATTCAATAATTGAAATGCATAAAGATCCACATGCAATCAGTAGAAATATGATTATTGAAGTTGAAAATAAAAAAGCTGGAAAATCAAAAGCGATAGGTATGCCAATTAAATTCTCAAAAACAAATGCCAAAAAAAGTTTAGGGGCACCGATCTTAGGTGAGCACACAGAAGAGGTTTTAAAAAATTTTGGTTTTTCAGATATGGAAATTAAAGATTACAAGAATAGAGGGATAATAATTTAATTTTTTATTGAAGGTTTAGTTTTAATAAAATCATATGATTAAATATGAAATAAATACACACATCATTCGAGATAAAAAAAACAATTTAATTAAATTTTCTGATCGTAGGCTCCAATTTTGCCAGTTTCTTGTAAGATTTTATCTATAAAATCAAAAATTGCTTTTTTTCTTTTTTCTGAGGTTGGACTTTCTGTAACTACAACCAAAGAAGGTTTATTGGATGATGCACGTATTAAACCCCAGGATCCATCACGCAAAGAAAATCTCACACCATTAACTGTCAATATATCTTTTATTTCTTCATCATCTATTAAAATTTTATCTTTCTTAAATTTTTTAAATCTATTCACTAAATCATTAACTAAATCATATTTTTCTTCATCTTTACAATAAGGAGCCATTGTAGGTGATTGAAATGTTTTTGGAAGTTCACTTATGATTTCGCTCATTTTTTTATTCTGATTATTTAACAAATGGCAAACTTGAATAGCTGAATTTATTCCGTCGTCATAACCAAATCCTAATGGTTGATTAAAAAAAAAGTGGCCACTTTTTTCAAAACCAGCAAGTGCTTTTTCTTTGTTGACCTTTCTTTTAATATGTGAATGTCCTGTTTTCCATAAAATTGTTTGACAATTGTTTGTTTTTAAAATCTCATCATGAGTAAATAAACCTGTTGATTTTACATCAATTACAAACTTAGAATTAGGGTATTGCGGAGCCAAATTTCTGGCAATAAGCAATCCAATTTTATCAGAAAATATCTCCTCCCCATTATTATCAATAACCCCAACTCTGTCTCCATCACCATCAAAACCAAAGCCTATATCAGCATTATTTTTCTTAACAGTTTTTGAAATTGCATTTAGCATCTTAAGATCTTCAGGGTTTGGGTTATATTTTGGAAATGTAAAGTCTAAATTACAATCCATTTCAATTATATCACAACCAATACCTTTTAAAATATCAGGCGCAAATATCCCTGCAGTTCCATTGCCACAAGCAACAACAGCTTTAATTTTTTTTCTAATTTTATTCTTGGAAATTAAGTTTTGTTTATAAACATCTATAAAATTCTTTATTTGTTTAATATTTCCCCTTCCTTTTATAAACTTTTTATTTAATACTATTTGTTTAAGTTCATTCATCTCTTCAGGTGCATGTGTTAAACCTTTTTCAATTCCCATTTTTACTCCGGTCCATCCATTTTCATTATGACTGGCTGTTATCATTGCAACACCATCAGCCTTTAATTCAAATTGAGCAAAGTATACCATTGGAGATAGTGAAAGACCTAAATCTTCAACATTACAACCGGCGGAAATTAAACCTTCGGCTAAGGCATTCTTAATTTTCTCACTATAAGATCTGTAATCATATCCAATAATTATTCTTGGATTTTGTTTTTTTGTTTTAGATACAACCTGGGAACCTAACCCTTGACCTAAATTTTTAACTCCCGCTAAATTAATTTCTTCCGGGTACAACCATCTTGCATCATATTCTCTAAATCCATTGTGGTTAATGTGGACAGATAAATCAGACATTGTAAATTATTAATAAATTAGCAGTTCTTTTAAAAGCGAATAATTAACAGGATTAAATTTTATTATTGATTTTCTCATAAGTTCGTATTATGTTCTCTTGATGGGGTAATACAATTAGTGTATTCAATCATTGTAATACACTACATATAGTTTTTTATATATAAAACCCAAAAAAAAGGTACAAAATGCAAGAAAACATCGCTCTGGCAATAAAAACTGCTTTGGAAGAAAACAAGGATAAAATTGTAGAAAAGTCTGGCAAGATTTACACTGATTTAAAAAGACCGGATTTATTTAGTTTATCTAACGATACAGAATTATTTCAAAATGAAAAAGGGATTACAATCAAAATTGATAGATCGAAAGATTCTAACTTAACTGATTTTGGTGAAGCAACATTAAAAGATAGATATTTAAGCGAGAATGAGTCATATCAGGATTTATTTGCAAGAGTGGCCGCAACATATGCTGATGATAATCTTCATGCTCAAAGATTATATAATTACATTTCTAAACTTTGGTTTATGCCAGCAACTCCTGTTTTATCAAATGCCGGAACTACTAGAGGTTTGCCAATATCTTGCTTTTTAAATGAAGCGAGTGACTCCCTTGATGGAATTGTTAATCTTTGGAGTGAAAACGTATGGCTAGCTGCAAAAGGTGGTGGAATTGGCAGTTATTGGGGAAATTTAAGATCAATAGGTGAAAAAGTTGGTAGAGTTGGTAAAACTTCTGGCATCATTCCTTTTATTAAAGTTATGGACTCATTAACTCTTGCAATAAGTCAAGGATCGTTAAGACGAGGGTCAGCAGCATGTTATCTTCCAATCGATCATCCTGAAATTGAAGAATTTATTGAAATGAGAAGACCAACAGGAGGAGATCCAAATCGAAGAGCTTTAAATCTCCATCACGGAGTTTTAGTTACAGATGCTTTTATGAGAGCAGTCGAAACTGATAATGACTGGGTATTAAAAAGTCCTTATGACGGAACAGTGCAATCAACAATTAAAGCAAGAAACTTATGGATTAGATTATTAACTGCAAGAGTAGAGACGGGTGAACCTTATATTATTTATATTGATACTGTTAATAGAATGATACCTCAACATCATAAACTAGCTGGACTTACTGTTAAAACCTCTAATTTATGCAGTGAAATCACTCTGCCAACTGGAATAGACAAGTATGGAAAAGATAGGACAGCAGTTTGTTGCTTATCTTCATTAAATTTAGAAAATTATGATGAATGGAAAGATGAA
Organism: Pelagibacteraceae bacterium AG-470-E16; assembly: GCA_003209195.1. Classification (GTDB taxonomy): domain Bacteria; phylum Pseudomonadota; class Alphaproteobacteria; order Pelagibacterales; family Pelagibacteraceae; genus HIMB114. Next base: position 7,513 of record QCSF01000012.1, read on the forward strand.
CCTGGTTTCGTTGAAGATATAATGAGATTTTTAGACAACGTGTTAACTGATTTTATTGATCGGGCACCGGTTTCTTTCAATGACGCAAAATACTCTGCCATGAGAGAAAGGAGTGTTGGGTTGGGTGTTATGGGCTTTCACTCGTTTATGCAAAGGCACATGATCCCAATTGAGTCAGTTATGGCTAAAGTTTGGAACAAAAAAATGTTTCAGTTTATAAACAGAGAGGTAAATGCAGCATCAAAAAAATTAGCAGGAGAAAGAGGACCTTGTCCAGATGCAGCTGAATATGGAATTAACGAGAGATTTTCAAATAAAACTGCAATAGCACCAACTGCATCAATTTCTATTATTTGTGGTGGAGCATCTCCAGGCATTGAACCTATAGCAGCAAACAGTTATACTCATAAAACTCTTTCAGGTTCATTTAATGTAAGGAATAAGTACTTAAGAAAAATATTAAAACAATATAATCAAGATACAAATGAGATATGGTCTTCAATTACGACCAACCAAGGTTCAGTCGAACACTTAGATTTTTTATCTCAAGATGAAAAAGATGTATTTAAAACTGCTTTTGAGATTGATCAAAGATGGCTTATTGATCACTCTGCTGAGAGGACACCTTATATATCTCAGGCTCAATCTTTAAATGTTTTTATACCAGCAGATATTCACAAAAAAGAATTGCACGAAATTCATTACCAAGCATGGAAGAAGGGCTTGAAAAGCCTTTACTATTGTAGATCTAAATCAATACAACGTGCGGAGGTTGTGAATACAAGTTTTGCTAAAACCAAAAAGCAAAAAAACCAAGAAAACAAACAAACAACAGATTACGAGGAGTGTTTATCATGTCAGTAGCACCAAAAATAGATCAAAAATCAGGTTATTACGATGGGTATTGTGATAACGAGGGATTATTAAAAGAAAAAGCAGTTTATAAACCATTTAGGTATCCATGGTGTTATGATGCTTGGTTAACTCAACAAAGAATTCACTGGTTGCCAGAAGAAATACCCTTAGCAGAAGATGTTAGAGATTGGCAAAAAAACTTAACACTACACGAAAAAAATTTGTTAACTCAAATTTTTAGATTTTTTACACAAGCTGATGTCGAGGTTAACAACTGCTATTTAAGACATTATACGACAGTGTTTAAACCTACTGAAGTGTTAATGATGATGACTGCTTTTGCATCAATGGAAACTATTCATGTTGCCGCTTACTCTCATTTGCTCGATACAATTGGAATGCCAGAATCTGAGTATTCAGCATTTTTAAAATATAAGGAAATGAAAGATAAATATGATTATATGCAAAATTTTAATGTAAATAATAAAAGAGAAATTGCCAAGACAGTTGCCGTTTTTTCAGCATTTACAGAAGGATTGCAGCTATTTGCAAGTTTTGCGATTTTATTAAATTTTCCGAGATTTAATAAAATGAAAGGAATGGGGCAAGTTGTGACTTGGTCAGTTAGAGATGAGACTTTACATTGTAATTCAATGATAAAAATTTTTAATACTTTTTGTGCTGAAAACCCAGGATTGTTAGATGCTTCTTTAAAAAAAGAAATCACCGACGCATGCAGAACAATTGTTGAGCACGAAGATGCTTTTATTGATTTAGCATTTGAAATGGGCCCTATTGAAGGTTTAACCGCACAACAAATTAAAGATTACATTCGTTGGATTGCAAATCGAAGATTATTACAACTTAAGATGGATGAAATCTACGATGTTAAAGAAAATCCTCTTGAGTGGATTGATACAATGTTAAATGGAGTTGAACATATGAACTTTTTTGAAGGTAGAGCAACAGAATATTCAAAAGCATCTACAAAGGGCTCATGGGTTGAGGCATTTGACTTTACAAAATAAGCAACATTCAAATTAAAAAAGGGCGGTAAATTGAACCGCCTTTTTTAATGAAAAAAAAAATATTTTCTCTATCGTGCGCGTTAACAACTTCATTCATTTGGGGAACAGCATTTGTGGCGCAAGATATGGGAATGGATTATATCGGTCCTTTAACCTTTACTTCGGCTAGATTATTTTTAGGTTTTTTAACATTGTTACCACTTTTGTTATTTTTTGAATTTAAGAAAGTAAAACAATCAAAATGTAATTTAAAGGACATTACTTTAATTTTATTTATTAGTTTTTTAATGTCATATGGTAATTCGTTGCAGCAATATGCACTTCTTTATACTGATGTAGCAAACACTGCTGTCTTTACAATATTATATGTTGTTTTTGTACCTTTTGTTTCATTTTTATTTTATTCAAAAAATATTCATTGGTCAGTATGGCCTTGTGTTGTCACTTGTCTGTTAGGTGGTTTATTACTAACTGAACTTGATAATGTTGTTGTGAGGCTAGGTGATAGCATTGCTTTTTGCAATGCACTTCTGTGGGCATTTCATATTGTATTTATATCAAAACTATTATTAAAATTTAATTTTCCAATTACGATTGCTGCTAGTCAATGTTTTATTGGATCAATTTTTACTTTTTTCCCTGCTTTAATTTTTGAAGATGTAATTTTGTCAAATATATTCCTTGAATATAAGGAAATTTTATATGTTGGAATATTGTCAAGTGGATTTGCTTTTTTGTTACAAATATTCGGTCAACAAAATTTAGGTCCATCATCTGTAGCTATTATTTTTTCTTTAGAAGGCGCAATCGCTGCAATAGCAGGATGGATTATTTTAGATCAAATTTTAAATGAAATTAAAATTGTTGGTATTGTGTTAATCATCTTTGCAGTTATTTTTTCACAAATTGTTCCAATTTATAAAAATAAATAAATTAGTTGTTACTAACTTTTCTGAGCGGTTCCCCAATATATTTTGATAGTGGTCTTATTAATTTATTATTTTCAAACTGTTCCATAACATGAGCGCACCAACCTGTAATTCTTGAAACTATAAATATTGGAGTAAAAAAATCTATATCAAAACCCATTAAATAATATGTTGGTCCTGCTGGAAAATCTAAATTGGGTTTAATATTTTTTTCTTTAAGCATAGTATCTTCTAGAACTTTAGAAATTTTTGGTAGCTCAGTATTTTGATAATATTTCGCAGTTTTATGATAATATTTTGTCATAGTTGGTACCCTAGAGTCTCCATTTCTATATACACGATGACCAAATCCCATAATTAATTGTTTTTTTTTTATTTTGCTCAAAATAAAATCTTTAGCTTTATCTGCTGATCCTACTTCTTTAATCATGTGAGCAACCGCTTCATTTGCTCCTCCATGCAACGGTCCTTTGAGGCTTGCAATAGCACCCGTTATAGCCCCATGAAGATCAGATAGGCTGCTGGATATAACTCTTGACGTAAAAGTTGAGGCATTAAAACTATGTTCTGCATATAGTGTCATTGACGCATCAAATGCTTTTACAACTTCCTTACTTGGAATTTTTCCAAAACACATATGAAAAAAATTTTCACAAAAACCCAAATCATTATTTGGATCAATAATATTTTCGCCTCTTTTTACTCTGAAACTCGCTGCAACTATAGTAGACATTTTTGCCATTAATCTTATTGATTTTCTGTAATTTGCTTCTGGAGAATTATTATTTACCTCAGGATCCTCTAAACCCATGTAACTTACTGAAGTTCTTGTTGTATCCATCGGATGTGCATTTTTAGGATAATTTCTAATAATATTTTTCAAATTATTTGAAATACTCCTGTTGATTTTTTCTTGATTTTCAAAGTCTTTTAATTGTTTTTTATTAGGAAGATCATTATTTAAAATTAGATATGCCACTTCTTCAAATTTACAATTTTCACAAAGATCTTGGACAGCATAACCTCTGTAAGTTAAAGAATTTATCTCAGGCATTACTTCAGATACCTTTGTCTCATCGGATATAACACCAATTAAACCTTTCTTTATATCACTCATTATTCATGTCCTTTTTGTGAAAAATTAAATATTGATTGATCATATTCACCATATTTTTCATATTCAACAATTTCATATAATCTTTTTCTAGTTTGCATTTTATCTATAATATTATTTTGATGACCATCCTCATAAATTTTTTTCAATCCATCTTCCACACTTTTCATAGCTAAACGTTGGGTTGTCACAGGATAAATTACTAAATTGTATCCTAAATTCTCTAATTCTTTTTTTGTTAAAAGCTTTGATTTCCCAAATTCGGTCATATTTGCAAGAAGATAGCATTTGAGTTCTTTTCTCATTAGAGCAAATTCTTTTTCATCTTTCATCGCTTCAGGAAAAATCATATCAGCACCTGCATCTGCATAAGATTTGCATCTTTCTAAAGTTTTGGTTAATCCTTCGACAGCATTTGCATCAGTTCGGGCAATTATTAGGAAATTTTTATCAGATCGTGCACTGATGGCTGCCTTAATCTTTTTAACCATGTCTTGAGTTGAAATCAGTTCTTTATTATCTAAATGACCACATCTTTTAGGATTAGTCTGATCCTCTATATGACAACCTGAAATTCCCAGATTTTCTATGGTTTGTATTGTTCTAGATACATTTATTGCTTCCCCAAATCCAGTATCTATATCTATAATAGTTGGAAGGTTTGTAACTCTAGCAATTTGATGTGACCGGTTTGCTACATCATCTAAAGTTGTAAGACCAATATCTGGAAAACCTAAGTCATTAGACATAACACCTCCCGAAACATAAATGCCGTCATATCCAATTTGTTCAATTAACTTTGCTACTAAGGGATTATATGCTCCAGGAAATCTTAAGAGTTTCCCATTTTTAAGCTTTTTAACAAACTCATCTCTTTTTTCATATGAATTTTTTTTTATAAAATGCATCTTATGTTTATACTATAGATAATTAAATTTTATTATTAAATTCTGAAGTAATTTGATGCTATTTCTTTAACATCTTCGAAATCCTCTATCAAATGATCATGATAAATGTCTCTGAAATTTTTTTCAGTATATCCATCACTTATTAAAATAAAATGTATGCCGGCCGCTTTAGCCGTATTTGCGTCAGTTTCAGAATCTCCTAGCATTATCGAATTTTTTTTTTCTATTTTAAAAATGTCTAAAATATTTGTTAAATGTCTTGGATGAGGTTTTCTGCATTCGAATGTATCAGCACCCGCTACATAATCAAAATATTTATAAAGATTAATCTCTCTCAAAAGTTTAATAGCCAAGTCTTCCATTTTATTTGTGCAAACTGCACAAATAATTTTTTTTTCTTTACACCAATTTAGTAAAGAGACAACATTTTTTCTGATAGTAGAAGAGCCTGAAATATTTCTTCGATAAAAAGAAATGAAATCATCAGTCATTTTTTTATGAATTTTAGGGTCTGCTGGAAAATCTTTTAATAAATTTCCTTGCTTATCTATCGATTGTAATAACATTGCAGCTGCACCACGCCCGGCAAGATTTCGTATACTTTTAAGAGGTTTCACTTGATACCCATATTTTCTCATTACATAATTGTGAGCGGCCATTAAATCTGGAGCAGTGTCAACTAAAGTACCGTCAAGATCAAAAACTAAACTTTTTCTCATAAATTTATTTATTATAACTAGTGACCAAATATCACTCTTGTTTATACAACACCAAAAACAAATAAAAGACTAATATTTGGTTAATATCGTCAAGCTCTCACGATTTAGCGCCTTAAAATTAACTTAGTTTTAGCCGAAAAGAGTGAAAATGCTATTAGCTAATATAAACAAATCAAACTATTTAACCAGAAAAGGTAATGCAAGACAAACTAAGAAAAAAATTTGTAAATAAAGGTATTAATTTTGTAGATGTTAATACTGTTTATTTGTCCTCAGATACTGAAATTGGTAAAAATGTTGTAATTGAGCCCTTTGTTGTAATAGGAAAAAAAGTCAAAATTGGAGATAATGTAACTATAAAATCATTTAGTCATCTAGAGGATACAATTGTAAAAGATAAAGTTGAAATTGGTCCTTATGCTAGATTAAGACCTGGCTCAATAATTGAAAAATGTTCCAAAATAGGAAATTTTGTTGAAATAAAAAAATCAAAAGTTGGAGCTGGATCTAAAATAAATCACCTTTCTTATATTGGAGATACTCAAATTGGCAAAAAAGTTAATATCGGAGCTGGAACTATCACTTGTAATTATGATGGTAAAAATAAACTAAAAACTTCAATTAAAGACTTTGCTTTTATAGGTTCGAATACCTCATTGATTGCTCCTGTAGAAATTGGCAAAAATTCATACATTGGTGCAGGATCATCAATTAGTAAAAATGTTAAGGATAATAACTTATCTTTAACAAGAGCAGACCAAAAAAGTTTTAAAAAAAAATAACAAAATGTGCGGTATAATCGGTATCAATAGTAATAAATCAGTTACAGGAATTATTTTAAATTCTTTAAAAAAACTGGAGTATAGGGGCTATGACTCAGCTGGTGTAGCCACTTTAAAAGATGGATATATAAATGAAACTAAATGCAAAGGCAGAGTAGAAAATTTAGAGAATATAATTGCACAAAATAAAAGTGATGGCACTATAGGCATTGGTCATGTTAGGTGGGCGACACATGGTATTCCAAGTGCAATTAATGCACATCCACATTCCTCTGAAAAAGTGTCAGTTGTACATAATGGTATAATAGAAAATTCTACTTTATTAAAAAAACATTTAGTAAAAGCTGGCCATATTTTTAAATCTCAAACAGATACGGAGGTTATTACGCATCTAATAACTGAAAATTTAAAAGAAAATGATTTAAAAAAATCAATTATCAAAATGCTAAAAAATTTGCATGGAAGTTTTGCAATTGGTATTCTATTTAAAGATTTTCCAGATATAATTATTGGCGCAAGAAGAGGATCACCTTTAGCTGTTGGTTATGGACCAAATGAAAATTATCTAGGTTCAGACTCATATGCGCTTAAAAATATGACAAACAAAGTTACTTATCTCGAGGACGGAGAATTTTGTATAATACATAAAAGCCATGTAGAATTTTTTAATTCAGATGGAGATAGAATTAATAAAGAAGTTTTAACTGTATCTTCTGATGATCAATCTTA
>QCSF01000013.1 GCA_003209195.1 Pelagibacteraceae bacterium AG-470-E16
TGAATTCCAAGTCTACACATTCCAGTATCGAAATGGAGAACTAATCTATCTTTTTTCTTCTTCTTAAGAAACTTTAACCACTTTTTTAATTGAGAAATCGAATTTATTACTGGTGTAAGATTGTATCTATAAAAAATCTTCTCTTCATTTCTATTTAAACCATTTAAAACATTTATTATTATAGATTTAAATTTTTTTCTTATAAAAATCCCTTCATTTATATTTGCAACAAAAAATCTCTTACAACCAGATTTTATAAGCCCGGAGACTATATTATTATGACCACCTAACCCATAACTTGATGCTTTTACGGTACCACATATTTCAGCACCTTTGCAAAATTTTTTAATAACAATATAATTATGTTTCACTGCTTTTATATTAATATCTAAAGTAGGTGTAGAATATTTCATTGTAGTAAGTATTTTTATATAATTAAATTTTAAGAAAGTAACAATTATTTAGTTTGTAGCATCTTTAAATTTAGTGAAAGCACTCTCAAATTCAAGCTTGATTAGACCAGTTGGTCCATGTCGTTGTTTTCCAATAATGATTTCAGCCTGATTATGTACTTGGTTCATTTTCTCTTGCCATTCAACATGTTCAGCGGTTCCAAGCTTTGGCTCTTGTTTTTCAAGATAATATTGTTCTCTAAAGACGAACATAACAACATCCGCATCTTGCTCAATAGAGCCGGATTCCCTTAAATCTGATAATTGAGGTTTTTTATCCTCCCTTTGTTCAACTTGACGTGATAACTGAGATAAAGCCAAGACAGGAACATCTAATTCTTTTGCTAAGGCTTTTAAACCTTGGGTAATATCCGCAATTTCTAATACTCGATTTTCATTTCTAAATCCAGATGATTTCATTAGTTGAATATAATCAATTACAATAAGATCTAAACCTTGTTTTCTTTTTAATCTTCTTGAACGATTACTTAATGCAGAGATTGAAATTGCTGGAGTATCATCAATGTGCAAAGGTAAGTTTTCTAAATTTTTTGAAGCTTCTATAAATTTTTCAAAATCATCTTGATTAATTTTACCTCTTCGAATATCATTTGATTTTATTCTTGATTGCTCTGCAAGAATTCTTGTTGATAATTGTTCAGAAGACATTTCTAAGGAAAAAAAAGCGACTGAAGATTTTTTATTTTGCGATTGAATATTTTTTGATGCGTTGAATGCAATATTTGTTGCTAAAGCTGTTTTTCCCATTGATGGTCTTCCTGCAATAATAACTAAATCCTGTTTATGTAAACCACCCAACCTATCATCTAGGTCAGTAAGACCAGATGGAACACCAACAATACCTTGATCATTTTTATATGCCGCTGTAGCCATATCAATTGTTTCTTTAAGAGCAACTTTAAAAGTTACGAAACTTTTTTGAAATTCACCTTTCTCAGCAATTTCGAATAATTTTCTTTCAGTATCCTCTAAAATATTTGTAGCTGATTTTTCAATATCTTTATTTTTACTTTCTTCTAAGGTTTCCTCACTAATTTGAATTAGTTGTCTTCTAGTATGAAGGTCAGCAAGTATTTGGGAATAATATTTAATTTGATTTTTAGTTATTGCAACTTTTGTTAATTTTACAAGATAGTCTACACCTCCAATTTCAACTAATTCTTCTTTTGAATTAAAAAAGTTTTTAATTGTTACAGGATTTGCCAAAAGACCCTTTGATATTAAACTTGAGATAATTTTATATATTTTTTTATGTATAGGATCAAAAAAATAAATTTCATTTATTTGGTCAGAAATTTCGTCAAATAAGTCGTTATTTGAGAGTATTGATCCAATGATTGTTTGTTCTACCTCTAAATTTTTTGGTGTTTGTTCTTGGCTTTCAATTTCTAGATTTACTAATTGAGAATTCATTGAGTACGTTCATAATCAATTTTATATTTTTTTAAAACATTTAATTAAATGTGGAAAAGTTAGTAATTAATCTTTTGATGAAACTTCAATTAAAACTTCAGATTGAACATTGGCATGGAGATTTATTTTAAATTTAAATTCACCTTTGGATTTTATATTAGTATTTAATTCAATTTGTTCAGGTTTAATTTCTATATTGGAAGAAGTTTGTAACTCAGAGCATATTTCTTTGATGGTTACAGATCCATATAAATTACCATTTTCCATGATTTCTTTTTTAATATTTAATTTGAGACCTTTTAATTTTTCAGCAACTTGAAGTGCATTATTTTTTTCGGTTTCATTTTTTTTAATAATTTCTTTTTTTCTATTCTCATAATGGGCAATATTTTCCTTCGTGGTTAATAGCGCCTTACCCTTTTTTATTAAATAATTTCTTCCAAATCCGTCTTTAACAGTTACCTTTTGGCCAACATTGCCAAGTTTTTTTATATTTTCTAATAAAATGACTTTCATTTAATTACTCACGTATGGTAGCAATGCTAACACTCTAGCTTTTTTTATTTCTTTAACAAGAATCTTTTGTTTTGAGTGTGAAACATTTGTTATCCTAGAGGGTAAAATTTTTGATGAATCTGATAAATATTTTTTTAATAATCTAATATTTTTATAATTTAATTCTTCTTCACTTTTTTTAGCTAATGGACAGCTTTTTTTTGTTATTTGAGATAACTTTGATGATAAGCCAAAACTTGTTTTTCTTTTTATTGGTTTTTTTTTCATTTATCTTTTTTCTTTTAACATTTCTGAGTCTTCTTTAGGAAGTTTATTTAACTTAATTGATAAAAATTTTATAATTTTATTATCAAACTTTTCATAATTTTCTATTTCTTTAATTGTTGAATTATTACCCTCAAGATACAGGTTACGATAGTAGCCTTTATTATTTTTTTTAATAGGGTAAGCTAAATTCCTCAAACCCCAATCTTCGACTTTGTGGATTTTTCCAGAGTATTTTTGCAAGATATCTTGAATTTTATTTTCGATATTTTCAATATCTTTTTTTCTTGCATCGGGTAATGCTATATAAGTATGTTCGTATATATTCACAAAATTAATTTATTTATTAAAAAAAAAACTTAAATATAAGAGTATTAATGTTAATTCAATAGATATATTTTATTAAAAATGAGAAAAAGTATAGTTTTTCCCGGTCAAGGATCCCAATATCTTGGTATGGGTAAGTATTTATTTGATAATTTTAAATCATCAAAGCTGGTATTTGAGGAAGTTGATTGCGCGTTAAATCAAAAACTTTCAAATATTATTTTTGGTGAAGATAAAAATATATTAAATTTAACTGAGAATACACAACCCGCAATAATGACAGTTAGCATTGCTACATTTGAAGCCTTAAAAGAAATTAAAGGAATTGAAGTTAATAATTTCAGCTTTACAGCTGGACACTCTTTAGGAGAGTATTCCGCATTAGTAGCATCAGATTCTTTGAAATTGCCAGATGCAGCTAAAATTTTAAAAAAAAGAGGACAGGCTATGCAAGCTGCTGTTCCCGTTGGCAAAGGATCTATGGCTGCAATATTAAATGTCGATGTTAATGAATTGGAAAGTTATATACGTGAAAAAAAACTGTCGTCAGTAGAAATAGCAAGTGATAATTGTCCTGGTCAATGTGTAATAAGTGGCATTAAAGACGACGTAGAAAAAATAACTTCGGAATTAAAAGATGATAGAAAAAAAAAAACTATACTTTTACCTGTAAGCGCACCTTTTCATTGCAAACTGATGATACCTGCAGCAAAAGAACTTAATGAGTTTTTTAAAAAATTCAAATTATTGAAACCTTCTATACCAATCATATCGAATGTAAGTGCAAGTCCAGAGGAAGATAGTGAGAATATTAAAAAATTATTAATTAAATGCGTATTTTCAAGAGTGAGATGGAGAGAAACTGTAGAATTTTTATCTAATCAAAATATATCAAAAAGTATAGAATGTGGTCCAGGAAAGGCTCTAACAAACATGTTTAAAAGATTTAAATTTGATATGAATTGTTTAAAAATAGATAATCTTGAAGATATACAAAATTATGAATGATTTAAAAAACAAGAAAGTTATTATAACTGGAGGAACCAGAGGTATTGGTCTATCTATTTTAAAAGAGTTCTATGAAAACAATTCAGAAATTCTGACTATTGGATCAAATTTAAATAATTTAGATAAGTTAAAAATAGATTTTCCAAATATCCATATCCAACAATTGGATCTAAAAAATCTTGAAAAGCTTAATAATGAATTTCCAAAATTTATTGATAAGCTAGGTGGTGTTGATATTTTGGTCAATAACGCGGGCATAACTAGAGACAACTTAACATTAAGGATGAAGCAAGAAGAATGGAAAGACGTGATTGATATAAATTTAAATTCAGTTTTTTTTACTTGTCAACACTCAATTAAATCAATGATAAGAAATAAAACAGGCAGTATAATAAATATTACTTCTGTAGTCGGTCATACTGGTAATCCAGGTCAGGCTAATTATACTGCTTCAAAAGCTGGGATAGTGGCAATGACCAAGTCTCTAGCAAGAGAGTATGCAAAAAAAAATATTCGACTGAATTGTATATCACCTGGTTTTATTGATACTGATATGACCAAAGACCTTAAAGAGGAGTATAAGATTGAACTTATTAAAAACATTCCAATCAATAGGCTCGGAAAGGGTGTAGATATTGCAAAAGCAGTGATTTTTTTAGCTTCAAACAACTCGTCATATATTACTGGAGAGACAATTCATGTTAATGGGGGGATGTATATGTCTTGATTAAGTCAAACTAATCATTTAATTAAAATATATAACAAAAAGGAGAATTTATGAGTGAAGTGAAAGAAAAAGTAAAAAAAATAATTGTAGATCATTTGGGAGTTGAAGCAGCTAAAGTTACAGATGAGGCAAGTTTTATCGATGACTTAGGCGCAGATAGTTTAGATACAGTAGAATTAGTTATGGCTTTTGAGGAAGAATTTGGCTCAGAAATATCAGATAGCGAAGCTGAAAAAATTTTAACGGTTGGAGATGCAGTTAAATTTATAGAAAGTAATTCTAAATAAATTATATTTTGTCTTTAAAAAATGGATTAGCAATAATTATTTCTTCTCCTTCTGGAGCCGGTAAAACAACTATCACTAAAAGCATTTTAAAAAAAATTAAAAATTCTTATCTTTCAATTTCTTGTACAACACGTAAACCAAGGATTGGAGAAAAAGATTGTGTTGATTATTTTTTTATGTCAGAAAAAAAATTTTCAAACTTTAAAAAAAAAAATAAATTTTTAGAAACTGCTAAAGTTTATGATAATTATTATGGTACCTTAAATAGTGAAATAAAGAAAAATTTAAAAAAAAATCGAATTATTCTTTTTGATGTTGATTGGCAAGGATCAAAAACAATAAAAAAAAATATCAAATCAAATTGCTTTTCTTTTTTTTTACTTCCACCAAGTATTAGCGTGTTAAAAAAAAGATTATTGAAAAGGCACAAGGATAATCAAAAAGTTGCATTACAGAGATTTTCATCAGCCAAAAAAGATATTTCACATTGGAAAGAATATGATTATATTTTTATTAATAAAAATTTAGATGTCTGCATGAAAGAAATAATTAATAAAATTAATTATCTTTCTAAAGAAAAAAAAAGAAATATTGAAATTAATAAAATTATTAAAAAATTATAGCATCTCAGACATCTTATAAAAAATTTCTTTAGTAATATTCTCTGGTCTGAGTGAATAATATATATCTAAATTGTAATTTTTAATTTTATCAGAATTAAAAATTTTTTTTATTTTTTTTTTGTTTTTTTTTCTTCTTTCATTAAAAAAAAAAGAAGTTATATATTCTAGATTTTTTAAATTTTGTTTTTTAATTTTGTTTTTTAATAAAGGTGTAAATTTTAGTACGGATGTATCAATTTTTGGACTGGGAAAAAAATTGTCTTTTTTAACATCTAATTTTTTCTCAATTGAAAAAAAAGCATTTGATAAAATAGTAAGGCGCCCATATTTTTTTGAATTCTCTTTAGCAATTATTCTTTCAGCCAACTCTTTTTGAAACATTAAAGTCATACCATCTATACAATTAAAATAATTTTGTATTTTTAACCATTTAATTAGTAGCTTTGATGATAAATTAAAAGGAAGATTTGAAATTATGTAAAAACTTTTTTTTTTAAATATTTCAAGCTCATTGAAGGTTAAAGCATCAACATCTATTAAATGTTTTGAAAAGGGCGTATTTTTATATTTTTTTATTAGATCCTTATCGATTTCTAATGCAATAAATTTTTTTGGATTTTCTTTTATAATATTTTTTGTTAACGCTAGATTACCTGGACCAATCTCTAAAACATTTTTTTGTTTTAAATTTGATAAATTAACAATTATTTTAGAAATACTCTCATTAATTAAAAAATTTTGGCCAAACTTTTTCTTAGGCATCAGTATTTTTCACAAAAATTAATGCATTTCATAAAACTTTCATTGCTTATAAAGCCTTTTTTTTTTAAAAGATCAACGCCTGTACCGTGATCAGGTGAAAGCCTTAAAATTTTTTTGCCAATTGTAATATTTATACCATCAAACTGATTTATAATTTTAAAGGGAATTAATACTTGGTCGTGATACATCCCAATGTAAACTTTACCTTTGGTATTATTAAAGGCAGTATCCGCAGAAAGAGGGCCTATAATATTTACTTTTTTTTTTAAAAATTTTTTAATTAGAGGAAATAAAACATTTTTATCTTTTGAAAAACCTTTTACATCAATACTTGCATGAGGGTTTAATCCCAAAACAATAATTTGGATTTTTTTTTTCACAACTTTTTTATAAAAATTTATAACATTATTGATTGACTCATTTACTTTCTTTTTATTAATTTGTTTATCTACATTTTTAATCTCAACATGAGTTGTTACAGGACAAACTGAGAAATTTTCATTATAAAGTAACATATTTTGTCCTTTTTTTTTATCGATTTTAAATGAAAAAAATTCAGTAAATCCTAAAAATTTATTTTGAAAAAACTTTTTTTTATTTAAAGGCATATTTATTATAACTTTTATTTTTTTACGATTGAAAAGAGAAATACTTTCTTTTGTTATTTGAGATAAATAATCTAAGTATTTTTTTTTCTTTAAACTATAATTTATAAAAATAAATTTATCATTATTCAAAGTTTTTTCAAAGACCATTGGGAAAATTTTTTTATCCCCTAAAAAATATATTTTTTTAATTTTACTTTTTTTTAATCTATTAATTGACTTTATAATAATATACTCGTTTATTCCTTCATGATCTGTTAATAAGATACATATTGAATTCATTAAAAAGTTTTTATTAAATATTTTCCTTTGATTTCATTATAAAATGTTTTAGAAAAAATATTTAATTTTTTATTTTTTTCTATTAACATTATTTTATTGATTTCTTCTTTATCCAAATTTCGATTTTTAATAATTTGTTCAACTTCATTAAGGTTAATTTCTAGTTTGTTACTATATTTAATTTTAATTAATTTAGCCCATGAGTCTTTGTTCATAATTTTCTTTTTAATGTTTTTTTTTACAAAGTTTGTTGTTTCTTTCTTTTTATTGGAAATAATTATTTTTAATTTTTTTTCTACATCTAATTCGTTTATTTTTATTTTGTTTTCGATTACTTCAAGTTCTTTAATTTTTTCTGAAATCATTTGCTGTAAAATAGAAGGCATTTGTTCTTTTATAATTTTTTGACTATTTAAATATTCTAAAGTTTTAATTTCAATCATTAAGTCAACATTCGTTATGATATGATTATTTATGGTTGCAATAGTATTTATTTGTTTGGAATTAGCACTGTAAGATGAGCAAACTAAGATTATTGTAGTGTAGTATTTTATAAATTTTATCATTAATTTATCAAATCGGATATATCAGGTGCGAAATTATCAGCAAAAGGTTTTATCATTATTCCAAATACAAGTGTTTTGGATGATGTAATATCTTTGTCAAAATAGAAATCTCTTGATAAAGTTAATGAGGTAATAATACAGTCATTTTCAAAATTTAAACCAAACCTAAAATATTCTGAAGAATTATTTTTTAGATTTTTTTTACCTTCAAGATTTAAATAATAATTGTCCGCAATAAGTTTTTTTACTGAAACGCTGCCATTTCTGATACTTCCAGCATGGTTATTTTTTTCTTCAAATTTAACAGATGTAAAAAATTTATTATAACTTGCTGATAAATCTAAATTATTGCTTACAAATTCTGAAATATCATTTTCCAAATTAAAAGAGTTATTTATCGATAAATAATTTTGCCTAAAATAACTAAGAAAACCAATATTATCAGCATTTTTAGTATTTAGATTATTTTTATCACCATAAATATTGAACTTCAAATAACCGCTAATATCAGAGCTTTTATTATTTAAAGAAGATTTATTAGGTAATAGCTTTTCACGACTATTTCTAGTTACTTGACCAAGACCAAAACTTGTTTTTAAAAAATTACTGGAATTATTTTTTTTACTTACACTATAAGTATAGTCAAAACCGTGACCAATACTAGCTCCAACTTCAGGAGTATCCAGGTCATTAGTTCTATTCATAGAAAATATATCTGAATAATTTAAAATTTTATTGTTATCAGATGCATCTTGCATTGTACCGCTTGTATATTTAATAAATATTCTTGGAGTTATTAATTGATATGAGTTTTTACTAAATTTTGCTAAAGGAAAGGTATTATCGGAAGCGATAGTGAAATAACTATCACTATTAAAATTATTCTTTAAATTTGTAACATTATCATTATAGATGTTGTTATTAAATATACCCAGCTTTGCCACTGTACCTATACCATTTTTTCTAAAAATAAATTTATTGCTATCTAATAAAATAACGTTTCTAACTTTAGCTTGCTTCTGATCTTTAGAAAATTTTTTACCTTGAAAATAGCTATTAAAATTTGTATTAAAATTTTTAATTTTTTTTGAGTTATATGAATAAACTCCATCTGGAAAATAATAAGTATATTTTCCACTATCTATAACATCTAAATCTTCAAAAATACCTGTTCTAAATGAAAAACGAGCTGGTCCATCTGAAGATGAAATTTTAAAACTATTTTCAAGTGTTCTAATATCATCCTTGAAAAGTGAGGTTTTAATTTTATTTACTCTCACAAAATTTTGTTGTGATATTCTTTGAATTTTAAAATCTACTTTATTATTTTTTAAAAAAAGTTTTGGAAAATTACCTTTATAGTCTGCAAACAAATAATTCCTACTACCATTTGTCCTGTTTTTTTTTTCCAATCTTTTATAACCTTCAGAATAACCATTTTCAATATTTAAAAATCCACTCTTAAAAGCTTGACGATAAGAAGATTTTATAAGGCTGTGTTCATCAAAATAATAAACTGGTGTAATTGTCAAATCTTTATTTTTGTCTATCGCCCAAAAATAAGGAACTTGAACAGTCCGACCTATGTTTGAGAGTGTTTTTATCATCGGAGGTAAGAAACCACTTTGTCGTTTCACATTCGGATCAGGATGAGAAATATAAGGTGCATAAAAGACAGGAATTTTTTTAATTTTGAGTAATGCATGTTTATGAGAAATTTTTTTATTTTTTTTATCGTGAATAATTTCTTTACTATTTAAAGACCACGACGGACAGAATTCACCTTTTTTGTTTTTTATTTTTGCACAAGTTGTAAATTCTGCATCTTTTAATTTAATAATATTTTCTTTTTTATTTATTGTTCCTTTTTTTGATTGAAGATATGACCCATCAGATGATCTTCCCCTAATATTTTGACCAATACCTTCTGTTGTTATTTCGTTATATATAAATTTTTTAAAGAAAAATTTATTATTTTCTTCATCTTCTAAAGTAACATTGCCATTAGCCTCAATTTCTTTCTTTTGAATGTAATAAAGAAATTCTTTGGCTGTTAATGTATTTTGACCATCTAAAAATTTAGAATTGTCTGAAGTTTTAATTATATTTTCGTTTTTGTAGTATACGATTTTATCAGCAAAAATTTTTTTCCCCGAAGAATTTGACGCTGTCGCATTTCCCTCAGCAATTATAATATTTTTTTCGTTATTATATTCAACTTTTTCTGCTTCAATTTCAAATACTTCGTCTGCAAACAAATTATTTGTCAAAACAAGTAAATAAATCGCAGAAAATAAAATTTTAAAAAAAAGTAATAATTTTTTAATCATCATCTCTTATTAAACTATAGGTAGAAAATATGATAATCAATATTACAGGTGTCCAAACTGATAAAATTAGGGGTATTTTGCCACTTTTTCCTACTGCAATAGACAGATCACTGAGAAAATAAACAATAATTCCAGTTAAAATACCAAAAAAAACGTACATAAAGTTATTAAAAGTGTAGCTAATTTTTATAGTAAAAAGAGTAGATAATACTATCATTGAAAATAACATAAATGGAAGTGATAGATACTTATTTAATTTAATTATGATTTCCTGACCGAAATATCCCCTTTGTCTTATTTCTTTTAGGTCTTCATTAATATTCCAGATTGAGAATATATCTGAATTATTAAAAAAATTTTTTAATTTTTTTAAATTAATTTTACTATCATACTCATAATTTTGAATTTTTGGCTTCTCATTTAAAAAAAAGTGGTTAGCATTTTTTATACTCCAACTTAAACCTTCAATAGAAACTTCACTTCCATCAATTCTACCTTTAAATTTATTATCATTAAATATATATATAGAAGCATTTTTAAGTTTTGAAAAATCTTCTTTAGTTACTTTGTCAGCTCTGATAATGTATGTATTTCCGTTTTTAATCTCTTTTATCCAAATACCAGTTTGACTCATAATTAATAAATTTTCATTATCAGAATATTTTTGTTTAACTGTTTCATAATATTTAGATAACTCAGATGTTACAGGGGATAACAGAATTACAATTAATATACCTAGTGTAAAAGAATATATACCTGGGACAAGTGTTATAAAATTTTTTGAAAACCCAGATAAACTCATAGGCATTATTTCATTATTTTTAATAAATTTTACGTAAAAGAAAATACTGGAAAAAAGAAATATAAAAGGAGAAAAGTTTAATATTAATGTCGGTGATTTAATTAATGTTAAAATAAAAATTTTTAAAAAAAAATTTTCATTTATTTCTTTGTTTTTAAAGAAAATTATCTCTTCTATAAACGTTGAAAAAATAATTAAGGAAGAAAAAATAATTGTAAAAATTAAAAGTGAAAATGAAAATTCTTTAATTAAATAACGAATTAAAACTTTAGGTGTATATTTTTTCATTGAGACTCGCTTTTAATGAATTTTATAAATAAAAAGTTTATTGATAAAAAAAATATTATTAAAAAAAATGCGTATCCAAATGTGTAATTTAAGTTTTTTCCACTTATACCCAACAAAATTTGATTTAAAATTAATAACGCTATTGATATAATATAAATAAATATCTTTAACTTCTTTAAATTAAATTTTTCGTCATTTGAATAGAGAGAAAAAGATATTAGACAAGTTATAATAATGATAAGAAAAGGTTTTAGTATTCTTGAATTAATTTCTTCTCTAATTTCTTGCTTTCTCTCGTTTGGTATACTTTTATTTGAAAGATTTTTAATTAGCCAATTAAAATTTCTTTCATTAAATTTTGGGTAGCTAGTATGTTTGAGTTGATATTTTGAAAAGTCAAAAACTGTACTGTTAAAATTAATAAAGTTTATTTTATTACCAGCAATTTCTTGAGTTGTCCCATTATATAATTCTAAAAAAGAATTATTACCATCCGACAATACTTTGCCAGTTTGAGCCGTAATTGATCTTAATTTATCATAAATAAATATACCCTTAAGATTTCCCCTTTGATCATTACTTTCAACATAAATTGTAAGACCAGATAATGGAGAATTAAAATTCTTTTCTTTTACTAATGCATTTAATAAAGTAAATTTAGATTTACCAAGAACCATCCTGCCTTGATAAGAGCTCCAAGGAGCTAAAAAATTTGACAAAACTATATTGAAAATCAATACTATTAAACCAATAAGTAATGATATTTTGTACATCGTTATCTTGCTTACACCTGATAACCAATAAATATCTATTTCTTTTTCATTTTGTAATTTTGTATATAAAAAAAACAAAGTAATTATAAAACTTAATAATAAAGTATTATCTAGAATTTTAGGATAGTTAAAAAGTAAATATTTCATATAGGTTTGAATTGGATTTCCAAATTCTGTTATTAACTCAAGCAACCGGGCAGCTTGGGTGAACCAAATTAAAAGCGAAAATGATAAAGATATAATCAGAAAAAGTTTAAAAAATTCTTTAAAAAAATATTGGAATATCTTGTTTTTAACCATTTAATGTGTATTAACCTTTTTATTTATAATGTTTAGTATTTCAACAAAATATAGTCAAAACTATGATTTTATAGCTATCTTGTCTGGTAAAAAATCAAATTTTAAAATTATCAGCAGTATTATTGATTCAAAAAATGCAAATTTACTTAAAGATAAAGCAATAAAAAATAAGAAGCAATTCACATTTATTTCAAAAATTGAAAATTCAAAATTTAAAAATTTTTATTTTTTTAATATATGTGACAAAGAAAATGATTACGATTATCAGGATATTGGCGGGCAAATCATTAGTGAAGCGTTAGCATTAAAAAAAGAAAAAGTTGATATTATAATAGATACATTGCCACAAAATTTACAAAAACCAAAAATTATAAATAATATACTCGTTGGTATTTTATCTAAATCTTATGTATTTAATGATTACAAATTAGATAAAAAAAATTTTAAAAAAATTGTAAAAATAAACCTCGTCACCAAGCATAAATCTTTAGTAAATAGTTGTATTAAGTATGCATCTAATGTTGACACCGGAGTGTCTCAAACAAGAGACTTAGTTACTATGCCACCAAATATATTAAATCCTTTTAAATTTACAAAAGAAATTAAAAAACTTTCAAGATATGGTTTAAAAATCGAAATACTAGATCAAAATAAACTTAGAAAAATTGGAATGAATGCATTGCTAGGTGTTGGCCAAGGAAGTTCAAATAATAGTTATGTAGCAATAATGAAATGGAATGGAGGGGCATCAGGCTCTAAACCTTTAGGATTTGTTGGAAAAGGAGTTTGCTTTGATACTGGTGGGATTTCTTTAAAGCCTGCAAGATTTATGGAAGAAATGAAATATGATATGGCTGGAGCTGGTACGGTTGTTGGGTTGATGAAAACACTTGCTAGCAGAAAAGCTAAAGCTAATGTTGTTGGCATAGTTGGGCTTGTTGAAAACATGCCTGATGGAAATGCTCAAAGACCAGGAGACGTTGTTAAATCCCTAAGTGGGAAAACAATTGAAATTTTTAACACAGATGCAGAGGGAAGGTTAGTGCTTGCAGATTTACTAACTTATATTGAGAATAGGTTTAATCCAAAATTTATAATTAATTTAGCGACTTTGACTGGAGCAATAATAGTTTCTTTGGGTAATGAGTATGCTGGTCTTTTTTCTAATAATGATCAATTAGCTGAAAGGATTAGTAATTGCAGTTATAAAGATAACGAAAAAGCTTGGAGATTACCTTTAAATAAAAACTTTGATATGTTGATTGACTCTCAAATAGCAGATGTTCAAAACATAAATTACTCAGGTGGAGCTGGATCAATCACTGCTGCTCAATTTTTACAAAGATTTGTACTTAATAAAACTCCTTGGGCTCATCTCGATATTGCAGGGATGGCATGGACTAAAAAAAGCACTAAAACTATTCCTTCAGGAGCAACAGGTTATGGAGTCAAACTTTTAAAT
>QCSF01000014.1 GCA_003209195.1 Pelagibacteraceae bacterium AG-470-E16
TCTTCTAGTGTATTTCTAAAATATGTAAGTGTTTTGTATAACCACCATCTTTGTGCAGACCTATTTTTAAATTTGATTTCATCATATGAAAATAAACATTTTTTTTCATTTTTATAGTTAGAAAAATAGTCAAGACTCTCATTGTCAATTAAGCGAAAGTCATTTCTGATCCAATAAATAAGCATATTTTTATAAAAAAAACTGTTAATTCAGTAACAAAATCAAGAGAATTTTTATATATATTTTATATTTTTTTTGTTGCTATAAATGTTAAAAAAGTATTTAACATACCCATATAGGGGGGATTGGTGAGTGCACAGCTAAACCAGCATTTAGGTAAAAAACTTCGATTAAGAAGAACATCACTAGGATTAACACAAACCCAAGTAGCTCAAGCAATAAACGTAACCTTTCAACAAATACAAAAATATGAAAAAGGAACTAATGGAGTAAGTTCTGCAAGACTGTTGCAACTTTCAAGTTTTTTAAAAGTCCCAATTAAATACTTTTTTGAGGATTATCAGGATTTTTCAACATCAGAGGATATTAACAACTCATCGAAAGATATTAATTATAGCTTTATATTAAGGATATTTAACGATCTTGAGCCTCAACAAA
Source organism: Pelagibacteraceae bacterium AG-470-E16 (assembly GCA_003209195.1). GTDB lineage: Bacteria > Pseudomonadota > Alphaproteobacteria > Pelagibacterales > Pelagibacteraceae > HIMB114. The sequence continues at coordinate 619 of QCSF01000014.1, forward strand.
AAGAAAAGTTGATTGAAGTTCTAAGAGATAATAAAAATATAAAAAAAGCTATATAATCTGGCTCCCCGGGCCGGACTCGAACCAGCGACCGAGCGGTTAACAGCCGCTTGCTCTACCAACTGAGCTACCGGGGAATATAGCTTTAATATAGATTTTTTACCTCAAAACAATATTTTTTTTGGAGGCCACGCCCAGAATCGAACTGGGATAAAAGGATTTGCAATCCTCTGCGTAACCATTCCGCCACGTGGCCAATTTTTGAAATTGTTTAATAATGCTGAGATATATATAAAGTTTTATAATATTCAATATAATGTCTAAACTTGGCTCATATAATCATAAAAAAATAGAAGATCGAATTTATAAATATTGGGAAAAAAAAGGCTGTTTTAAACCAAAAAAAAATAAAAATAAAAAATATTTTTCAATAGTAATACCGCCACCAAATGTAACTGGGAGCCTTCATATGGGACATGCATTAAATAATTCAATTCAGGATTTGTTAATCAGGTTTAATAGAAACAAAGGTTTAGAAACCTTGTGGCAACCTGGTACAGATCATGCTGGAATTGCTACTCAATTAGTTGTTGAAAAACAACTTCTTTCAACAGGTGTAAGTAGAAAAGATCTGGGAAGAGAAAAATTTCTCAAAGAAGTATGGAAATGGAAAAATAAATCCGGTGGAATAATAACCGATCAATTAAAAAAACTAGGTACCTCTTGTGATTGGTCAAGAGATAGATTTACTATGGACGAAGGTCTATCTAGAGCGGTTATAAAAGCGTTTGTAGACTTGCATGCTAAAAAATTAATCTATAAAGACTTAAAATTAACAAATTGGGATACTGAATTACAAACTGCAATTTCGGATTTAGAAGTAATTCAGAAAGAAACAAAAGGAAAACTTTATTATATCAAATACAAATTAGTTAATATTAACAATTATATAGTAATTGCAACTACAAGGCCTGAAACAATGTTTGGAGATACTGCAATTGCTGTTCATCCAAATGATGGAAGATTTAGTGAACTAATAGGTAAAGAAGTAACTATTCCTATTTCTAATAGAAAAATTAAAATCATTTCGGACGAATATGCTGATCCAGAACAAGGCTCTGGAGCAGTGAAAATTACCCCAGCTCATGATTTTAATGATTATTTAGTTGGTAAAAGAAACAAACTTAATTTGATAAATATTTTTAATAAAAATGGAACTTTAAATAAAAATGCTCCAAGAGATTATATAAATATTGACCGATTAGAAGCAAGAAAGAAACTGATAGTCGAACTAGAACAGAAAAATTATTTAGAAAAAATTGAAGATATAAAACACACAGTTCCTTTCGGTGATAGAACAAATTCAATAATAGAGCCTTTATTGACTGAACAATGGTTTGTTGATGCTAAAAAATTAGCAGAAGAAGCAATAAAACAGGTTAGAAAAAAAAATACAAATTTTTTTCCAGATAATTGGAAAAAAACTTATTTTCAATGGATGGAGAATATTGAACCATGGTGTATTTCTAGACAGATATGGTGGGGCCATCAAATTCCAGCATGGTATACTGAAGATGGAAAGATTATAGTTGCTGAAAATGTTAAAGAAGCAAAAAAAATTGCTAAGAAGAAATTTAAAAAGGAAGTTATTTTAACACAAGATCCTGATGTTCTTGATACTTGGTTTTCTTCTGCTTTATGGCCATTTGCAACTTTGGGATGGCCAAATAGTAGATCCTACGAGTTAAAGCGTTTTTATAAAACAACAGTATTAGTTACAGGGTTTGATATAATATTTTTTTGGGTAGCTAGAATGATGATGATGGGAATTTATTTTATGAAAGAAGTTCCATTTGAGCATGTTTATGTTCATGCTTTAGTAAGAGATGAAAAGGGTCAAAAAATGTCTAAATCAAAAGGTAATGTCATAGATCCTCTGACAATTATTAATGAATTTGGTGCTGATGCGTTAAGGTTTACTTTAATATCAATGTCATCCCCAGGTAGAGATGTTAAATTGTCAATAGATAGAGTTAAGGGTTACAGAAACTTTATAACCAAAATTTGGAATTCATTTAGTTACTGTAATATGAATAACATTTTTAAAACAAAAAAAATAAAATTTAAAAATGTTAATAATCCAGCTAATCAATGGATAATTAAAACATTAAATTTATATAAAAATAAAATTGAAAAGAATATTAATGATTACCGTTTTGATGAAGCTGCAAAAAATATTTATTTATATATTTGGAATTATTTTTGTGATTGGTACATTGAGTTTTCTAAGCCATTATTAAATGCGAGTAATAAACAAACAATAGAAGAGACTAAAAATACTTTACTATACGTTCAGAGGGAAAACCTTTCAATTTTACATGCATTTATTCCTTTTGTGACCGAGGAGCTTTGGAAGCTAAATAATTTTAGAAAACTCGAAAAAACAGATTTAGTGAATTTTAATTTCAAAAAAGATCATAAATTAAAAAACTTTAAAAATGCCAAAGACGTTGATTTTATTATAAATTTTATAACTGACTTGAGGTCAATTAAAGCAAAACTTAATATTTCACCAGGTAATTTTGTTGATTTGAGTGTAAAAGAATTGTCAAAAAAAAATCAAAAAATAATTTATAATAATGAGTTAATAATAAAAAAACTAGGTCGTATAAAAAACTTTAATCTTCATGGTGTTAAATCTAAAATTGTAAAAGTTATTTTATCTAACAATAAAATATCTATCTCTTTTGGTAATGACGTAGACTTAGATAAGCAAATTCTGGTGCTTAATAAAAAATTAGTAATTTTGCAAAACCAAATAAATAACTCTAAAAATAAACTTAAAAACGATAACTTTATAAAAAAAGCACCAAAAAATATTATTAATCAAGAAAAAGATCTTCTAGAAAACAATAAAAACGAGTATAAAAACCTTTCAGAAATAATAAATAGTTTAAATGAAAGTAGATAAATCAAAATTACCTAGTAGACATACTACAGTTGGACCTGAGAGAGCTCCGCATAGATCTTTTTACTATGCAATGAATTTAACCGAGGAGGATGTTGCAAAACCATTTGTTGGTGTTGTATCCACTTGGAACGAAGCAGCGCCATGTAATATCGCTTTAATGAGACAAGCCCAAAGTGTCAAAAAAGGTGTACATCAAAACAAAGGTACACCCAGAGAGTTTTGTACTATTACAGTGACTGATGGAATTGCTATGGGACATGAAGGTATGAAATCTTCTCTTATATCTAGAGAAATAATAGCAGACTCAACCGAATTAACTGTTAGGGGTCATTGTTACGATGCTCTAGTTGGTTTAGCAGGATGTGATAAGTCATTACCTGGTTTGATGATGGCAATGTGCAGGTTAAATGTACCAAGCGTATTTATGTATGGTGGATCAATATTACCAGGAAAATTTAAAGGTAAGGACGTTACAGTTGTGGATGTATATGAAGCTGTAGGCATGCACGAAGCAGGTAAAATGTCTGATAAAGATTTAAGGGAGTTAGAATTAGCTGCATGTCCGTCTGCAGGCGCCTGTGGTGGGCAATTCACCGCAAATACAATGGCCTGTGTATCAGAAGCTATAGGTTTAGCTTTACCTTATTCTTCAGGAACACCAGCACCTTATGAGGAAAGGGATAAATATGCTTTGGAAAGTGGAAAACAAGTTATGGAGCTATTAAAGCAAAAGATTAGACCAAGAGATATAGTCACGCTGGAGGCTTTAAAAAACGCGGCTGTGATTGTAGCTGCAACTGGCGGCTCTACTAATGCAGCACTACATTTACCAGCAATAGCTAACGAATGTGGAATTAAATTTGATATTATGGATGTGGCAGAAATTTTTAAAAAAACTCCTTATCTTGCAGATTTAAAACCTGGAGGTAAATATGTTGCAAAAGATATGTTTGAAGCTGGAGGTGTACCAATGTTATTAAAGACCCTGCTAGATGGTGGGTTTATAAATGGCGGTTGTTTAACAGCCACAGGAAAGTCAATGGCTGAAAATTTAAAAGATGTGAAATTTAATGAAAATCAAAATGTCATAAAACCATATAGTAATCCAATAACAAAAACAGGCGGGGTAGTTGGTTTAAGAGGAAATTTAGCAGTAGGGGGAGCTATAGTTAAAGTAGCTGGTATGAAAAGATTAAATTTTAAAGGTATTGCGAGATGTTTTGATTGTGAAGAGGATGCATTTAGAGCGGTAAAAGAAAAAAAATATAAAGAAGGAGATGTGATAATTATTCGTTATGAGGGTCCTAAGGGTGGTCCAGGTATGAGAGAAATGCTTTCTACTACAGCAGCTATTTATGGACAAGGTATGGGTGAGAAAGTTGCTTTGATTACTGATGGAAGGTTTTCTGGTGCTACTAGAGGTTTTTGTATTGGTCATGTGTCACCAGAAGCATACATCGGTGGAATGATTGGATTATTAAAAAATGGTGATGAAATAGAAATTGATGCAGAAAAAGGAAGTATATCAGTAAATATATCAGATGAAGAAATAAAAAAAAGAAAGTCTAATTGGAAACCAAAAGCCTCTAATTTTGAAAGTGGTACTTTATGGAAATATGCTCAAAGTGTTGGAGATGCAACTAATGGTGCAGTTACACATCCAGGAGCATTCAAAGAAAAAAAAGTATACGCTGATATATAGTAAAATGAAGATTTTACCTGTTATTATTTGTGGTGGGGCAGGTACAAGACTTTTTTCTGAAAGTAATAACAATTTACCAAAACAGTTTATTGACTTTGGTAATTGGAATATGTTCCAAAAAACATTAGAAAGGATAAATACGTCAATTTACTTACCTCCAATCATCAGTACAAATATAAAATATATATCTTTAGTAAAAAAACACTTAAAGATAAATAATATAAAAAAATATAAGATTATTTTAGAGCCTTTTAAAAAAAATACTGCACCAGCCATTTTGGCTGCTTCTTTATTAGATGAAATCAAGTCGTCACAACCAATAATTATTTTACCATCAGATCAGTTAATAGACGACAAAATTAAATTTAATACTGCTGTTAAAAAATACTCCAAAAAAATTAATTACAAGGATATATTTATATTTGGTATAAAACCAAAAGAACCTTCAGACCAATATGGGTATTTTTTAAGAGATAAAAACTCTAATGAAGTTTCAAAGTTTTTTGAAAAACCAAATAAAATAATTGCTAAAAAATTAATAAAAAAAGGAGCATTATGGAATGCAGGTATTTTTTTATCAACAAAAGAGTCTTTAGTTTACCATTTTTTAAATAATAATAATAAATTATTTAATGATTGTTTAAATTCGGTACACCAAGCTTTAAAAAAAAATAAATGTATTTTTTTGGAAAAAAAATCTTTCAGAAAAATAAAATCTATATCTTTTGATTATGCAATCTTAGAAAAAATTAATAATATTAAATCCATAAAGCTAATAACCAATTGGTCTGACCTTGGAAGTTGGAAAGCAATTAACGCATTATTTAAAAATAGAAGATTTAAATTTTATAATAAAAAAAATTTATTTAAAAGACCTTGGGGAACTTATCGTAATCTTTTTAAAGGGAAAAATTTTTTAATAAAAGAACTGATAGTGAATAAAAATGGTTGTCTGAGTTTACAAAAACATAAATATAGAGAAGAGCATTGGCTAATATTTGAGGGTAATCCAGAAATAACTTTAGATAAAAAAATTATTAATGCATCCGAAAATGATATAATATTTATTCCAAAAGGAGCAGTTCATAGAATAAACAATAAATATAAAAAACCAGTGAAGATTATAGAAGCTCAATTAGGGAAAGTGCTTAAAGAAACAGATATTATACGTCTAGAAGATGTTTATGGTCGAATTAAAAAGTAATTTTTATAGGTGCATGATCTGAAGGTTTTTCCAAGCCCCTAGTAAATTTATCTATTTCAACGTTTTTAATCTTTTTTAATATTTTATTAGATATTAAAAAGTGATCAATCCTTAAACCTTTATTTCTTTTCCAAGAACCCTGTGTATAATCCCAAAATGTATACTGTTTGTCATTATTATTAAATAGCCTTAAACTATCTTTAAAACCAAGACTTAGTATTTTTCTAAATTCTTTTCTTATTTCTAATTTATAAAGTGCATCATTCTCCCAACTTTCTGGGTCATCAACATCATTTGCGTTAGGTATTATATTAAAATCACCACCGATAATTATTCCATCATAATTGTTATTTTCTTTTTTAATAAAATTAAAAAAATTTTTAAGCCATTTTAACTTATATGAATACTTATCTGTGTTTACTGGGTTGCCATTTGGTAAATAAATACAAATTAACTTAACTAATTTTTCATCTATTTTAATATCAGCTGATATTAATCTTGACTGTTTATTTGGATCGTTAAAACTTTTCTCAATATTTAAAAGTTTATTTTTTGATATTATAGCTACACCATTGTATGATTTTTGACCATAAACATAGCAATGATATTTTTTCTTTTTAAAGAATTCATAAGGAAATTTATCATCTTCGCACTTGATTTCTTGAAGTAGTAAAATATCTGGATTAATTTTATTAAAGTATGTTTCAATATTGCCTGTTCTAATTCTAACTGAGTTTACATTCCAACTTGAAATAATCATATAGAGAAGGATATTCCACAGCCGCATGAAGCTTTTGCGTCCGGGTTAATAATTCTGAATGATTTACTCATTAAATTTTCCTCAAAATCTAACTTTGAATTCTTGATAAATTCATGACTAACTTTATCAATTAAAACTTCTCCTAATAAAATATCATTAACATCAGCTTTATCATCAATTGAGAAATTATACTTAAAACCTGAGCACCCACCGCCTTCAACCGAAACTCTAAAAAAAGATCCTTTCGGTTCATTTAAAAGCAGTTTTGCTATTTGTTTTTTCGCATTTTCTGATATTTCAAGTAAATTATTCATAGTAAAATTAAATGAACCTTAAATATAAATACTCTAATTTGGCTTCATTTGCATCAAAAGATAATAATTTTTTGGGTAGAAAATACTCATACTATCCTAGTAATTATAGAGGAGAATTTCAGAGAGATAGAGATAGAGTTATTCACTCTAATTCTTTTAGAAGACTTAAATACAAAACACAAGTTTTTGTATATTACGAAGGTGATCATTTTAGAACTCGTCTTACACATTCGTTAGAAGTTTCACAAATTGCTCGATCTATAGCAAGAATTTTAAAGCTTAATGAAGATTTATGTGAAGTTTTAAGTTTAGCTCATGACTTAGGTCATACACCATTCGGACATGCGGGGGAAAAAGCTTTGTCTGAATGCATGGATGTAGATATTTTTGATCATAACATTCAGTCTCTTAGAATCCTGCTACTATTAGAAAATACTTATAATCAGCATAAAGGTTTAAATTTGTCTATAAATTGTATTGATGGTCTTGTTAAACATAATGGGCCGATTAAAAATCTAAAAAAATTTAAAAATCAATTACCAGAAATTTTTAATTATGATATTAATTTTAGTAATTCAGGTAGTTTAGAGGCACAAATAAGCTCTTTAGCTGATGATATAGCATATAATTGTCATGATATTGATGATGGATTGAGAGCTGAGTTATTTACTAAAGATGAATTACTAAATTTAAAATTTTTAAAGATATTATTTAAAAAAAATATAAAATTCAGCAAAGAAGAAATAGTTAGAAAATTGCTTAAATATTTAGTTACTGATTTAATAGAAAATTCATTAAATCAGATTAAAATTACAAAAATAAAAAATATTAAAGAGGTTTATAATAAAAAATCGAATATTATAAGTTTTTCTAATAATGTTTATGACGGACTTAATGAAATCAAAGAATTTTTAAAACACAACATGTACAATCATAAATCAATAAAAAAATGGAATTTAAAATCCGAAAAAATAATTAATGTTTTATTTAAATATTTTAAAAAAAATAAAAAAAAAATTACAAACTTTGATATTGGCTTTACAGACGATAGAAATATTGCTGATTATATTTCAGGAATGACAGATAAATATGCTTTAAATATTTTTAATTCAATAAAATGAACTTATTTGAATATTATAAAAATACATTTATGAGCTTAATTGATTATATTGATCTTAATCAAGAAACAAAAAACAAAATTTCTGTAGAAATCCCTAAACAAAGTTTACATGGAGATATATCTTTTAATGCACCATTAATTATAGGTTCCTTTATAAAAAAAAATCCAATCAATTTAGCTGAGGAAATTAAAAATTTAATATTGAAATATAATGACGATTTTGAAAAAATCGAGGTTGCTAAGCCAGGGTTTATTAATTTAAAGTTTAAAAAAAAAACAATTTTAAATTTTTTATTAAAAATTGATAATAACTTTGGTTTTTTAAAAGATATAAACTATAAGAAAATAAACATTGAATTCGTATCAGCAAATCCAACTGGGCCATTGCATATAGGACACTGTAGAGGCGCAGTTTACGGAGACGTTTTAAGTAATTTTTTAAAATATTGTGGTCATGAAGTTACAAAAGAATACTATGTTAATGATTATGGGAATCAAATAATTTTATTTGTAAAATCAATCTATTTTAGAATACTTGAATTATTAGAACAAAAAAAATTTCCTGAGAATAAAGGTCTGTATCCTGGTGAATATATTATTGAAATTGCAAAAGATATTTTAAAAAAAATTAAATTTGAAAACCTTAAGAATTTTGATGAATTGAGTCCAATTTTAATAAAAAACGGGATTAAAATTGCAATAAATTCAATTAAAAACGATCTTAAAAAATTAGGAATAGAACATGATACTTTTGTTTCAGAAAGTAACATTGTTAAAAATAATTTAATTATTAAAGCGATCAAAGTATTAAAACTAAAGGGTGATATTTATGAGGGTATTTTACCAAAACCAAAAGGTGATATTAGTGATTGGGAACCAAGGAAACAACTTCTATTCAAATCAACAAATTATGGTGATGATATTGATAGAGCTTTACAAAAATCGAATAAATCATGGACATATTTCGCTAATGATATCGCATATCACTACCATAAACTTAATCGAAATTTCGATCATTATATTAATATATTAGGTGCTGATCATACTGGATATATTAAAAGGTTATGCGCAGCAGTTAATGCTTTAAATTCAGAGAAAAAGTTTGAAATTAAGATTAGCCAAATTGTTAAATTATTTAAATCTGGAAAACCATATAGAATGTCAAAAAGAGCTGGTGATTTTATTTTGCTCAAAGATCTATTAAATGTTGTTGGTAAAGACGAAGTTAGATTTATGATGGTTTTTCGAAGTTCACAGTCACCTTTGGATTTTGATTTTGACGTAATTACTGATAGGTCAAAAGAAAATCCTATATTCTATGTTCAATATGCTTGTGCAAGATTGCATTCTTTGTTTAAAAAAACAAATTTTAAAATCGAAGTATCTATTGATGATGTAAATTTAAATCTTTTAAGAGATGATAAAGAAATAAATTTAATTAAGAAAATACTTGAGTGGCCGAGGATCGTTAATTTATGTCATAAAAATTATGAGGTGCATCATATACCGTATTATTTATATGAATTATCCTCTGAATTTCATTCTTTTTGGAATGCAGGAAAACAAAATGAGAGTTTGAAAATAATTGAACATTCAAATCAAGACATAACAAAATCAAGACTTTTTATGCTTCAAAAACTATTTTTAGTATTAAAAAATGGATTAAATATACTTGGTGTTAAAATTTCAAAAGAAATGTAATGAAGTATTTAAAAATTTTGAGCTGTTTTATTTTTGTTGTTTTTTTATTTACAATTATAAAACATTATATGTCTAAAAACTTTTTAGAAAATAAAAAACTATCTCGAGAAAAATATGAAATATTTCTTAATCATAAAATTGAAGATATACCACTTACAAATACAAAAAAAAATTTTAAAGTATTTATAGATAATTCGGAATATTTTAAAAAAAATACAGAGGAGAAAGAGTTTTGGAAATTACTAAAAAAAAAATAGTTCCAGTTATATTCGGTCTTAGCGGTTATTATTTAAAAAATGAGGAAATAAAAATTATTAAACAAAATAAAATATTTGGTTACATATTTTTTAAAAGAAATATAATAAATTTTTCTCAATTTAAAAATCTTATTAATCATATCAAAAGCATATCTATAGATAAACCTCTTATGATGATCGATCATGAAGGCGGTAGGGTGAATCGTTTTTCAAATTTTTTTTCGCAAAAAAAATATACGGGTTCATATTTTGGTAATTTGTACAAATTTAATAAAAAAAAATTTTATGAAGAAGTAAAATTATTTGTTAAATTTAATGTGAATGTCTTAAAAAATTTTGGTATAGATACTATAGCATATCCAGTTGTAGATTTAAGCTATAATAAAACACATAATATTATTGGAGACAGATCCTTTTCTGATAAAGTAGAAATTGTAAATAATTTATCTAAGTTATTTGTCGCTGAGTATCAAAAAAGAGGAATTAACTGTGTATCAAAACATGCTCCTGGACATGGGTTAGCTACTAAAGACAGTCACTATTCACTTCCTATCGTAAATGAGTCATATGAACATTTATTAAAGTATGATTTGAAATGTTTTAAAAACTTAAGATCCAAATTTATCATGACCGCTCATATAAAATATAATTCACTTGATAAAATATTGGCAACTTTTTCAAAAAAAATCATTAATTTAATTAGAAAAGAAACTAAATTTAAAGGAATGATTATGACTGATGATATTTGTATGAAAGCTTTGAAAGAAAATTTATATTTTAGAGTAACACAACCTTTAATTGCAGGT
>QCSF01000015.1 GCA_003209195.1 Pelagibacteraceae bacterium AG-470-E16
CCTTTTATTTTTTTAAATTTTACCTAACTTGCAAATTATTTTCCAGCTTTTAGCATCAATTGGCATTACTGATAACCTACTTTGTTTTACTAAAGCAAGATTAGAAAGTTGCTTGTTTTGCTTGATTATTTCTAATCCAACTGGATTCCGAAATTTTTCTTTAAATTTTAATTGCACCGCAACAAACTTTTTCTTCTTGTCAGTAGGATCAATATAATATTCTTTAATAACTTCTACAATACCAACAATCTCTTTGCCAATATTTGAGTGATAAAAAAAACAAAGATCACCTGCTTTCATAGCTTTTAAATTATTTGCAGCCTGGTAATTCCTTACGCCATCCCACATTGCACCCTTATCACCTGCTTTTTTTTGTTGATCAATTGACCAAACGTTAGGTTCTGATTTTACTAACCAATACTTCATCTAATAGGTTCTCCAATGTTTACGGCATTTTTGAATCATCATTAAATTAAAATCCTAGTATTTTATATAACACGTACCCTACAATGTACCCTACATTTGCCATATTGAGAGTATAAAATTTAACAATGTTAGGCGAGATTATTCTACTAGGTTTCCTACCTTTATTTATTTATAAAAAAATTAAAAAAAATATAAAAAAAAGTAAAAATTAGTGGTTGTCGGCTTAGTCTTCAAATTGATTTACAAGTAATTGTTTTAATAATCAATCCTTTTCATAATACTAAACCTGGACCTTTCATAAAAGGTGCTTTTTTATCTAAAGGCCATCGTGGTTGAGAGAGTAATTTTATATTGGCTTTTTTTCCTGCTTCATAATTTAATAAACCAGCCCAAGCTATCATTGCTGCATTATCTGTACAAAGACTCACAGGCGGATAATGTGTATTAAAATCAAATTCTGAAGATATTTTTTTTAAATTCTGACGAATAGAGATGTTTGATGCAACGCCACCAGAAATTACGAAATTTTTATTTTTTATTTTATCATGTTTGTCTAAAAACATTTTGAAAGCTATTTTACATTTAACTTTCAAAATTTCGTTGATAGTATATTGGAAAGATGCAGCAAGGTTATACTTATCTTGTTGTGTTTTTATTTTCCTTGAAGTTTGTAAGACCGCAGTTTTTAGGCCAGCAAAGGATAAATTACATCCAGATCTATAAAGAATAGGCTTTGGTAGATTATAAACATTATGATTTCCTTTTTTTGCAAAAGACTCAATTTTGGGTCCCCCAGGAAATTCAATTCCTAAAATTTTTGCTGTTTTGTCAAAAGTTTCACCTAGTGCATCGTCAATTGTTGTACCTAATCTTTTATATTTACCTAAGCCATCAATAGATAAAAACTGTGTGTGACCACCAGATATTAGAAGCAATAGATATGGAAAATCCATTTTTTTGATTAAGCCAATTGTTAATGCATGACCTTCAAGATGGTTAATTCCGTAAAAAGGTTTATTTAAAAATTTTGAGATAGTTTTTCCAGCAGTCATACCGACCATTAAGCACACTAAAAGACCAGGGCCAGCTGTTGATGAAATACCAGTTATCTGATTTAAGCTTAAGCCACTTTCAGAAATTGCTTTCTTTATAATTTTTTCTATTTTTTCTGTATGTGCTCGAGCTGCGAGTTCTGGAACTATACCACCATATTTTTTATGAACTTGGTCCTGGCTTGATATAATATTGGACAATATTTTTATGTCCCCTTTTTTGGACTTTTTAATAATAGATGCAGCTGTTTCATCACAGCTGGTCTCAATACCTAAAAAAATTAAATCTTTTTTCATAATCTTGTTTATGTTTATTCGAATTTTGTCTTGATTAGAACAATTTAGATGTATATTTCGAATTTGATATGGATGTATTAAATAATTTTTCTGCCCTTTTAAACGATGTTTGGAAGGAAGGAGTTTCAGGTGCAAGTTTCACAGATATTTTAATTGCACTTTCTGTTTTTTTTGTTTTCCTTTTGTTAAGATCCTTTTTTTCTAAATTTATTGTTGGGAAAATTGAAAGCTTTGTATCTAAAAGCACCAATAATTTTGATAATAGTTTAACCTCGGCTCTTGAGGGACCGGTTAAATTTTTCCCAGTTGTTTTTGGTTTTTTTGTAGCTTCAAGTTTTCTGGAAATTCAGGGCAAATCTCAAATTTTTGTTGATAATTTAAATAGATCACTAGTTACTATCTTAATTTTTTGGTTTATTCATCAGTTAATTCATCCTGTGTCTTTATTAATAAAAAGTATTGAAGAACTTTTATCAAAAGATTTATTAAATTGGATTTTACGTGCGTTAAAAGTTTTAATTTTAATTCTCGGTTTTGCAGCTACTCTTGAAATTTGGGGTATAAAAATTGGTCCCATTATTGCTGGTCTTGGACTGTTTGGAGTTGCAGTAGCATTAGGTGCACAAGATTTATTTAAAAACTTAATTTCAGGTATTCTGGTCTTAGTTGAAAAAAGATTTAAAGTTGGTGATTGGATCTTTTTAGAAGGTGTAATTGAGGGAACTGTTGAAAGCATAGGTTTCAGATCCACAGTTATTAGAAAGTTTGATAAATCTTTAGCAACAATTCCAAACTTTCAGTTTGCCGAAAAAGCGGTTGTCAATCAATCTGAGGTGTCCAATAGAAGAATAAATTGGATAATTGGGCTAGAATACAAAACTACGTCCGAGCAACTTGAAAGAGTAAGAGACGAAATTTTAAATTATATTAAATCCAATAATGATTTTTCTGTTTCCAAAAACACACCGTGCAGTGTAAATCTTAATCAATTTTCAGCTAGTTCTATAGATATGATGGTGAGATGTTATACTAAAACAAACAAATACTATGAGTGGTTGATGATCAAAGATAAGTTTATTATTAAAATAAAGCAAATAGTAGAGGAAGCAAATGCTTCTTTTGCTTTTCCTTCTCAATCAATATACTTAGAAAAATTTGATAAATGAATTCATTAATAATTTTAATTGATAATATAATTTATCTTTACTCAATAGTACTTATTGTAAATGTAATTTTATCCTGGCTTACGGCATTTGATATAATCAATACAAATAATAGGTTTGTTTATTCAATTTTAGAATTAAGTTTCAGACTAACAGATCCATTATTAAACCCTATTAGACGTTTTATTCCAAATATTTCTGGTTTAGATTTTTCTCCGATAATATTATTTTTAATTTTAGGTTTTTTAAGAAACTTATTAAAAGAGTATGGATTAGGGTTATTGTGATAATTGATGGAAAACAAATCGCACAACAGTTACGAAAAAAAATTAAGAAAAATATCCAAGATTTACCAATTGATGATAAACCTGGATTGACTGTAATTTTAATAGGTCAGCATCCTGCAAGTCAAATATATGTTAAAAATAAAGAAAAATTTGCTAAAGAAGTTGGAATTAATTCAAATGTTATAAAGTTTAACGACGAAATTTCAGAACTCGATCTTAAAAATCAAATTGAGATATTGAATAGGGACTCATCTGTTCATGGAATTTTAGTTCAGCTTCCGTTACCAGCACATATCAATCAAAAAAATATAATTGAAACTATTGATCCAGTAAAAGATGTAGATGGTTTTCATCCTATTAATGTCGGAAATTTATCTTCTGGGAATGATGCTATGATACCTTGTACTCCTTTAGGATGTTATTATCTGATCAAAAACGTTGTGGAAAATCTATCTGGCATGAGTGCGGTCGTGATTGGTAGGTCAAATATAAATGGCAAACCTATGACACAACTACTATTAAGAGAAAATTGTACAGTAACAATTGTTCATTCTAAAACAAAAAATATAAAAGCAATTTGTAAAGAGGCGGATTTAATTGTCGCTGCAGCTGGAAAAGCTAAAATGGTAAAAAAAGACTGGGTTAAAGAAACTGCAATAATAATTGATGTTGGAATTAATAAAATTATTTCAGAAGATAATTATAAAATAGTTGGTGATGTAGATTTTGATAATTTAAAAGATAATGTTAATGGTATAACTCCAGTACCGGGTGGCGTTGGACCTATGACTATTGCATGTTTATTAGAAAATACTTTGAAATCTTTCAAAAAAATTAAGAAATTAACTTAGCTTATATGTCACTTTTCTCAATATTTATCTTTAGCATTTTACTTTTCCTTAATTTTAATACTACAATTGCAATTGCTAATAATAAAATTGCTCCAGACTCATAAATTAATGAAGAGGATTCTATATCTTTTTTTTGTAAAATAATTAAACGTGATAATGCTGTGATTGCTATAAAAAGTGGATAAGTCAATCTTATGGATTGGTTGCTCCAGTAATTGCCTACCATTCCCATTACTTCCAGATAAATAAAAAGTAATAAAAGATCTGCTAGATCTATACTCTTGGCTTCCGCCATCTTGGTAATTTCTAAGCAAAAGGCCATTGATGTTGCTAATAGAACAATCGCAGCTCCAACTAGTTGAACAATTCTTATGAAGTTTTTCATTTATTTTTTTAGTAGCTTACAATGTTTTTTTATAAAATTCTCTACATTTTTTTTATTAAAAGTTTTGTTTTCCTCAAACGAAACTCTCTTTAATGAATATAAGGGGCTGCTTGATATACGGGAAACTATACTGATATTTCCTTTGTAAATTTTTAATTTAATTTTACCTTTTATTTTTGATCTTTGTTTATCTATGATTTTTTGAATTTTTAATCTTTCTTTGGAAAACCAATACCCATTGTAAATTAATTCTGCATATCGTGGCATTATTTCATCGTTTTTATGCATTGTGTTTTTATCAAGAGATATAGATTGAATAGCTCTGTTTGCGAATAGCAATACGCTACCGCCTGGCGTTTCGTATATACCACGTGATTTTATACCAATAAATCTATTTTCAACAAGATCGGCTCTACCGACTCCATTTTTTCCCGCAATTTCATTTAATTTCATTAATAGCTTTGCAGGAGATAGTTTTTTATTATTTAGTTTAATTGGATTCCCATTTCTATATTCTATTGTAATAAAGGTTGATTTGTTCGGAGCTTTTTCAGGAGAAAGTGTTCTTTGAAAGATATATTCGGGGGCTGGTTTTTTTGGATCCTCTAAAATTTTACCTTCAGTAGAAGTGTGTAAGAGATTATCATCAATTGAAAAAGGGGGCGCTCCTTTTTTATCCTTAGGAATAATAATACCGTTTTTTTTTGCATATTTAATTAAATCCTTCCTTGAATTTAATTTCCATTCTCTCCATGGGGCAATTACATTGATCTTTGGACTAAAATAGTAATAACCAAGTTCAAATCTAACTTGATCATTGCCTTTACCAGTTGCACCGTGTGAAACTGCTTGTGCACTAAATTTTTTTGCAATTTCAACTTGTCTTTTAGCAATCAATGGTCTTGCAATTGAAGTTCCAAGTAGGTAAATTCCTTCATAAAGTGCGTTGCCTCTAATCATCGGAAAAACATATTCATTTACGAATTCTTCTTTAAGATCTTCAATAATAATTTTTTTAACACCAAGCTTTTTCGCATTTGAGTAAATAGCTTTTTTATTAATTACCTGTCCTAAATCAGCAGTATAACATATAATTTCTGCGTTATATTTATCTTGAAGCCACTTTAAAATAACGCTTGTGTCTAATCCACCAGAGTATGCAAGGACTATTTTTTTTATATTTTTCATTATTTTTTTTTACAGTTTGACCTAGCCGAATTGTACGCTTTGGTGAAACCGATTAAAGAATAAGTATCTTTGGTTTTGTTTCCTCGTGATGAAATTCCAATAACTTGTGCCCTGTTAGCCTTTTTCATAGCTCTGATCATTTTTAATTCATTATTTAGACTTATCATCCACGCAAATTTATCTTTTGTTTGAAATTTAAACTGAGCATTACCTACATTTACGTTTACATTACTGTTTTTTTTAAATGTGTATCCATTTGTAATACTAATTTCATTTGATACTCCGTCTTTTGGTCTGAATGTTATAAAGATTCTGCTTTCAGCTCTATTTAAATTATCTGGCAACATTTTAGTTGGTATAGAAACTGCGAAACAAATTTTACCTTGCTCAACCTTAACGTATTGACTTTCCCACATTTTAAACTTTTTTTCCACCTGAACACCAGCAATTACATTTTCAGAAATGAAAATTAAAAGAAAGAAAATTATTAGTATTTTTTTTATGGGCATGGGTTTGAGTAAATTTTTTGAACATCATTTATAGCCTGAATAATATCATCATCAAGTTTGATCTCATGACTTTTTAGATTATTTTCTAGCTGACTCATCTTTGTTGCTCCAATAATTACAGATGTTATAAAGGGCTGTAATTCACAAAATTTAATAGCCATTTGACATGCATCCAAATTAAATTCTTTCGCAATTTTTAAATATTCTTTGATTGCTAATTCAGCATTTGGAGTTTTATATCTAGGATACCTGTCACCAAAAAGTTTTAACCTTGATCCTTCCGGTAACTCTCCATCTAAATATTTTCCACTTAATGTTCCGCTTGCAAGAGGTGAATAAGCAAGCAAGCCGACATTTTCTCTCAATGATATTTCAGAAAGCCCTACCTCAAAACTTCTATTAAGTAAGTTATATGGATTTTGTATTGAAACAATTTTTTCAAATTTTTTTAATTCTGCAGTTTTAATAAACTCAAGAGTACCCCAAGCAGTTTCATTAGATAAACCAATTGACCTAATTTTTCCTTCTGAGACAAAGTTATTTAATGCCTCGAGTGTTTCAAGTATTGGTACGATATCTTCAGTATCTTTATGTACATATTCTAATCCTGAAAAAACATTTAAAGGACGGTCAGGCCAATGAAGTTGATATAGATCTATATAATCAGTGTTCAAATTTTTCAAAGATTGCTCAATAGCATATTTAATCTGTTTTTTTGTCAATCTTGTATTTTCATTATTTTCTCTGAACCAGTCCATGTTAGAACGACCAGCAATTTTGTCTGCAATAATTACTTTAGACCTATTTTTTCTTGATTGGACCCACCTTGATATTATGCGACTAGTTTCTCCTTGTGTTTTTGAACTTGGGGGTATCGGATAAAGTTCAGCAGTATCTAAAAAATTTACACCATAATCAAACGCCATATCCATTTGTTCAAAGGCGTCTTTTTCTGAATTTTGCTCACCCCACGTCATTGTGCCTAAGCAAATTTTACTGACTTTAATGCTTGAATTACCTAATTTTTTATAAATCATTAGGAAAGTTTATCTTAAAAATATTGAATATAAAGGTTTTTGTCATCTTGAAATATTTTTAAAATGTTATCATATATGCATTAAACAAAAAAATTAAAAGGAGATTATGAGTTTAAAAGATAGAATAGCTAGAGTTCAATCCACATCTTCGGTTGCGGGTGAAAGCATTGATGAGGGGTTGAGAAACTATATGCTAAAGGTTTATAACTTTATGGCATCAGGTATATTGTTAACAGGTTTTGTTTCATTATTTTTATTTAAATTATCTGGAGGAGAAAGCATTCAAGTATCTCAACTAGGTATCACTGGAACAACACCGTTAGGAGATTTGATATTTAAATCCGGATTTGCATGGGTTGTTGCACTAGCCCCACTTGGAGTAGTATTTTATATGAGTTTTGGAATAAACAAAATGAGCGCTGCTAAAGCTCAAACTGTATTTTGGATATTTGCAGCTTTGATGGGAGCATCATTAGCTTCGATTTTTGTTATGTACACGGGAGCAAGTATTGCAAGAGTATTTTTTATAACTTCAGGAACGTTTGGAGCAATGAGTTTATACGGTTATACCACAAAAAAAGATTTAACTGGTTGGGGATCTTTTTTAATGATGGGCTTAATTGGAATATTGATTGCATCTTTAGTGAATATTTTTTTAAAGTCTCCAGCAGTGTATTTCATTGTTTCAGTGTTAGGAGTATTAATTTTTGTAGGCTTAACAGCTTACGACACTCAGAAAATTAAAAATATGTATTTTGAAAGCGACTCATCAGAAGTTTCGTCAAAAAAAGCTGTTATGGGCGCTTTGACATTATACTTGGATTTTATAAATCTATTTATAATGTTATTAAGATTATTTGGACAAAGAAGATAAGTAGAATTTCTAACCCTAGTCTATCGTTTTAGACTAGGGTTTTTTATTAGAGCATTTTTTAGAGCAATATTTTACTTCTTTCCAAGTACTTCTCCATTTTTTCCTCCAAGTAAATTCTCTGTTACAAGTTTTGCAAATTTTGATAGGAAGAAATTTTTTATTAATCACTTAATAACACGAAGATTTTTTTTGTATAAAACTGAGATTATATTTTTTAACTCGTTAGAGTATCCTATGGCTTTGCCATTTTGATCTTTTAAAAGGTATTTTTGGTCGACTTTATTTTTAAGATTTTTAATTATTCGAAATAAGGGTCTTTCTGATGCTTTTTTATATATGTCAAATCCAACAACATTTTTGCTTATAAATATTGTATAATCTTTCCACACCCCTTTTGAAACCATGGATCCATATATATTTAAAATTTCTCCTAATTCCTTCTTATTAAAAAAAAACTCTTTATCAAAATTTTTTTTTTGAATTATTTTAAACATTTTTTTTATATTTTTTAATAAGATTTAATTGGAGCACTGTGAAGATTAATGTGATTGGTAAAATACCAAATACTTTAAATTTTACCCAAAAATCCTCTGTTTGAGTTCTCCAAGTTAATTCATTCAGAATTGCTAAGAATAAAAAGAAAATTATCCACCTTTTATTAAGAATTGTCCAGCCTTCTTCCTCTAATTGAATTGAACCTTTTAAAATTGATTTTAAAAAATTTTTTTTTAAGAAAAAACTCCCAATAAATAAAATTAAAGCAAAAAAAATATTAACAATTGTCGGCTTCATATAAAAAAAAGTTTTATTATCAAAATATAAAGTTAAGCTACCAAATATTGTTACAATGATTGCACTAATAATTGGGACCTTGGGTATTTTCTTTTCAAAAAAGTATAATACTCCAGTAGCAATTAATGTTGCTAAAATTAATGGTAAAATAGCCTGGGTCATGCCATATTTTTTGTAGTAAATAAAAAAAATTAATAACGGTCCAAAATCTGTTATAAATTTAATAATCGATTTATTCATGTTTAAAAAGTTTTTAATTTTATTAATTTTCATATTTTTTCAGAATTCTAATTTATATTCAAGTGAATTTAGGTATCAGGTTTTTGGTTTAAACATCAATTTTTTAAAATTAAAGATAAATATTGATAAAAAAAAAATATACTCCATTATAGTAAGTGAAGGTTTGACTGGTTATTTTGTAAATTTTAAAAATATTATTCAAACATCTTTTGATAAAAAAAATAATTTGAATTATTATTTCAATTTGCAAAAAAATAATGAAGTAAAAATTTATCAATTTAA
This sequence comes from Pelagibacteraceae bacterium AG-470-E16, assembly GCA_003209195.1. Lineage (GTDB taxonomy): Bacteria > Pseudomonadota > Alphaproteobacteria > Pelagibacterales > Pelagibacteraceae > HIMB114. The sequence goes on from QCSF01000015.1 coordinate 9,384, forward strand.
AAAAATTAATAATAAAATAAATTTAAAAAACGTTAAACTTAATAAGGGTAAGGATTATAAAAATATAAAAAAAATAAACTTGTCTAGAGTAGTCGACCCTCTTTCGGCAGCAAAACTAATTTTATTTAGTAATAATTTAAATTCAAAATGTAATATTGATCAGGATATATATGATGGTGATGATGTTTTTAATATTTATTTAACAAAAAAATCAAAAAATTACTTATTTATTAATTATAAGAATAATAGATATAAAATACTTTTTTCATGTAGATTAAGATATAAAGCAGTAGCTGGGCACAAGATAAAAAGAGAAAAAAAATTAAATTCAAGATATTTGGATGTTTATTTTGCAAAAGTTAATGGCAAGATAATTCCTGTTTATTTTGAAACTAAATTAAAATTAATTCCTTTGAAAATGTATTTATCAACAGTTTTAAAGCCTTGATTTATAGGAAAGTATAATTAACTATGTATATACTAATGAAAAATAAAATTCCTAAAAAAGCTAAGTTTTCAATCGGAGAAGTTGTTCGACATAGATTATTCGAGTTTAGAGGAATTATTTATGACGTAGACTTTCAATTTAATAATTCTGAGGAATGGTATCAATCTATACCTAAAGATGTTAGACCTAAAAAAGATCAGCCATTTTATCATATATTAGCAGAAAATGATGAAATTACTTATGAAGCATATGTTTCAGAACAAAATTTAGTTTTAGATGACAGAAATGAACCTGTAAGCCATCCATTAGTAAATGAAATATTTAAGGGTCAAGGAAAAGACGGTCTATATCTCAGACCAACAAATTAGTCTCGCCTAAATTAAAACACTTTTTCTTCAGTAAACAAACAATTTTATAGGTTACTAGTATATTACGGTCCAGTTTGAAGTTTTCTCATTCTCCCTCTTCAAACTGGACAGACTAACACATACCAAAATATTTAATTTCAATTATCTTAAAATAATGTTTAGTATTTTTAATACAAAAAGTTTTAAAGATTTCCATGACCATTATATTTTCTGGATTAAAATTTTCTTTCTTTCGTTGGTAATATTTGGCTTGATAGTTTCTCTTTTTTTATCACCTTCTGATTATTTACAAGGTGATACTGTAAGAATCATGTATGTACATGTACCAGCTTCTTGGCTAGCATTACAAACTTATGCAGCAATGAGTGTTTGTTGTTTTGTTACATTAATATTTAAAATTAGAATATTTACTATAATAGCAAAAAGCATTGCGCCCATAGGCTTTACTTTTTCTCTAATTTCTCTTTTTACAGGTTCTATTTGGGGACAACCAACATGGGGGACTTTTTGGACTTGGGACGCGAGGCTAACTTCAATGCTTATTTTAGTTATTTTTTATATACTCTACATCTTATCTTGGAAGGTAATCTCGAAATTTTATCTCGCTGAGAAATTATCTTCTATAATATCACTTATCGGATTAGCCAATTTGCCTGTAATTAAATACTCAGTCGATTGGTGGAACACTTTACATCAACCAGCAACCATTAAGCTCATGGAAAGTTCAACTATACATTCATCGATGTTAACGCCATTGATAATTATGTTTATAGCTTTTTTATCGTTTGCAGTAATAATTTTTTTAATTCGTTTTAAATTAGAGAGTTTGAATATGAAAATAAACTCAAACAAATGAATATACATATTAAAAAAAGATTATATGTTTTGTTGGTATCTGTCGTTACTTTTTTAATAGTTGGAAAATTTATTTATGACTCTTTAGTGAAAAGCTCTATTTATTTTTTTTCACCTACGGAGCTTAGAAATATTACAGAAATTCCAAATGGTAAAATTCGTATTGGTGGAATGGTAAAAAAAGGCACTTTAAAAAAAATAAGTAACAAATATACTTTTGTAATAACAGATTATGAAAATGAAATTACAGTAAATTATATGGGTATTAAACCCAATCTATTTGTTGAAGGTCAGGGTGCTGTTGTTGAAGGAAAACTTGAAACGAGAATAAATCTTACTGCATCAAAAATATTAGCAAAGCACGACGAGA
>QCSF01000016.1 GCA_003209195.1 Pelagibacteraceae bacterium AG-470-E16
ATTACCAAAAAATGTTTGCGATAATATATTAATGGACTTTGACTCACTAATTGAAGCGAAAAGTGGCATGGGAACAGCTGGAATTGTTGTGATTGATAAATCACAAGATATTGTTTCATGCATATCTAGAGTTTCAAGATTTTATAAACATGAAAGCTGTGGCCAATGCACTCCATGCCGAGAGGGATCAGGATGGTTGTGGAGAATGATGGAAAGAATAAATAGAGGAGAGGCTGAAATTCAAGAAATAGATATGTTGTTAGATGTAACAAAACAAATTGAGGGACATACTATTTGTGCATTCGGCGAGGCTGCTGCTTGGCCAATACAAGGTTTATTGAGACATTTTAAAAGTGAATTAGAAAATAAATGCAGCAATTTTACAAATCGGAGAATAGCTTAATGCCAAAAGTTATAGTTGATGGAATTGAAGTTGAAGTAGAATTAGGATCAACTGTATTGCAAGCTTGCGAAGCAGCTGGGAAAGAAATTCCAAGGTTTTGTTATCATGAGAGATTATCGATTGCAGGAAACTGTAGAATGTGTCTTGTAGAGATGGAAAAATCACATAAACCTGTCGCTTCATGCGCAATGCCAGCAGTTGATGGTCAAGTGATCAAGACGAATACATCTATGGTTAAAAAAGCTAGAGAAGGAATAATGGAATTTTTATTAATAAACCATCCATTAGACTGTCCAATTTGTGACCAAGGAGGTGAATGCGATCTTCAAGATCAAGCTTTTAATTATGGTGGAGGAAGATCTCGATATGAATTAAACAAAAGATCTGTTGATCAAAAGTACATGGGACCTTTAATAAAAACTCATATGAACAGATGTATTCACTGCACGAGATGTGTAAGGTTTTCAGAAGAGGTTGCTGGTATTTCAGAAATTGGAGCTGTCAATAGAGGAGAAAATATGGAAATAACAACTTTTCTGGAGCAAGCTGTAGAGTCAGAAATGTCAGGTAATATTATAGATTTATGCCCAGTAGGTGCTTTAACTTCAAAACCTTATTCATATGAAGCTAGGCCATGGGAATTAAACAAAGTTGAAACTATTGATGTGATGGACGCGGTTGGTTCGAATATAAGAATGGATTCAAAAGGATGGGAGGTAAAAAGAGTTTTACCCAGAATTAATGACGATATTAATGAAGAGTGGATTTCAGATAAAACTAGGTTTGCTTGTGACGGATTATTAAATAACAGAATCGATGCTCCATTTATAAAAAAAAATGGTAAATTAATAGAAGTTTCATGGAAAAAAGCTTTAGATTTTATTCAAGACAATATTAAAGACAAAAAAACCTTCGGAGGTATAGTAGGTCAACTTATTGATTTAGAGACGAGCTATGCATTTAAAAAATTTTTTAAGGATGTTTTTGAATCCGAATGTGTAGATTTTAGACAAAAGGATATTTTGTTTGATACTTCAAATCATTTTAATTTTAAATTTAATACATCAATTAATGAAATCGAAAAATGTGATTTTATTTTATTAGTTGGTACAAATCCAAGATATGAAGCAACAATCGTAAACTCCAGAATAAGAAAAGCAGTGAAAAATGGTAGTAAAGTTTTTTCAATTGGTGATCCAGGAGAATTACATTATAAATATAAAGTTATTGGAAATAACTTAACAATCTTAGATGATCTAATAAATAGCAAAATTTCAGAGGCTAACATTTTGAAAGAATCAAAAAATCCTGCAATAATTATTGGTGAAAGTGTTTTGAAATCAAATATATCAAAATATGTAATATCATCTGTCCAACATTTATTGAACAAAGTTAATAAATTAGATGGCTTCAATATATTGCATCAATCTGCTTCTAACGTTGGCTCTTTAATTTTAGGTTTGCAATCTAATGATCTAAATAGAGTGTATGATGCTGATGTTTTATATTTGCTAAATGCGGATGAAATCAATTTAAAGGAAAAGAAAAATAAATTTATTATTTATCAAGGTTCTCACGGTGGTGAAAATTCAGTACAAGCTGATGTAATCCTACCTAGCGCTGCTTACTCTGAAAAAAATGGCTCATTTGTAAATTTAGAAGGCAGGGTACAAAGATCGTATAAAGCCAGTTATCCTCCAGGTTACGCAAAAGAGGATTGGGAAATTTTTTTAGAAATAGCAAGGAAAAATGGGGTTGACTTAAATTTTAACACTTTTGAAGAATTAAGAGAACAAATGACAAAAAATTTTGAAAGTTTGGGAAAGTATGATGATTTGCAAAAATCTGATTTTAAAAAAATTGATATTTTGAAACATACAAGAAAAGATATTAAAGTAAAAATTGATGACATTGATTTTTACCAAACCAATATAGTTGCAAGATCGTCTAAAACTATGCAGGAATGCAAATCTATTAAACATCAACTTAAGAAAACTGGGACAGATTAGATATGCTAAATAATTATTTAAATATTATTTTAATAGATTCTTTAAAAATATTTTCTTTATTAATCCCTGTTTTGATTTCAGTTGCTATGATTGTATGGGTTGACAGAAGAGTTTGGGGCTTAGTGCAACTAAGAAGAGGCCCAAATGTGGTAGGTCCTTTTGGACTTTTTCAAACTGCGGCAGATGCTTTAAAGTATATTTTAAAAGAAATAATTATTCCAGCTGGAGCAAATAAAGTAATTTTTATTTTAGCACCCGTGGTAACAATGTCATTAGCATTACTCGCATGGGCTGTCATTCCATTTGGTGAAAATTTGTATGTAGCAAATATAAATGTTGGTATACTTTATCTTTTAGCAGTTTCTTCACTGGGAGTTTATGGAATTATAATGGCTGGGTGGGCCTCAAATTCTAAATATCCGTTTTTAGGAGCGTTAAGATCTGCAGCGCAAATGGTTTCTTATGAAGTTTCAATTGGTTTTATAATTGTAACAGTTTTGTTATGTGTTGGTTCTCTGAATTTAGTTGATATTGTGATTGCTCAGAAAAAAATTTGGTTTGCAATTCCATTATTTCCAATGTTTATAATTTTTTTTATATCAGCATTAGCGGAAACCAATAGACCTCCTTTCGATTTGCCTGAGGCTGAAGCAGAACTTGTTGCGGGTTATCAAACTGAATATTCTGGTATGATGTACGCTCTATTTTGGCTTGGTGAATATGCAAATATACTTTTAATGTGCGCCATGGGCTCAATATTGTTTTTGGGTGGATGGTTATCACCTATTGATATTTTTCCATTCAATTCTATCCCATCTCCAATATGGTTAATTGTAAAGATATTACTATTGTTTTTTGCTTTTGCTTTAATAAAAGCAATCGTACCGAGGTATAGATATGATCAGTTAATGAGGCTTGGATGGAAGGTTTTTTTACCCTTATCTTTAACGTGGGTAGTTATAGTCTCTGGTTTTTTAGTTTATTTTGAATTATTACCAACAAAACAATAATATGAAGTTTAATAGAATTTTAAAAATTATTTTTTTAAGCGAATTTGTCAAAGGGTTATACCTTGCAATAAAATTTATGTTTAAATCGAAAGCAACTGTTAATTATCCTTTTGAAAAAGGACCAATTAGTCCTAGATTTCGAGGAGAGCATGCATTGAGAAGGTACCCAAATGGTGAAGAGAGGTGTATTGCATGTAAACTTTGTGAAGCAGCATGTCCGGCTCAAGCAATTACAATTGAGTCAGAACCTAATGATGATGGATCTAGAAGAGCCACTCGCTATGATATTGACATGGTAAAGTGTATTTACTGTGGCTTGTGTCAAGAAGCTTGTCCTGTTGATGCTGTTGTTCAAGGACCTAATTTTGAATTTACTACTGAGACTAGAGAGGAATTGTATTACACAAAAGAAAAGCTACTTGAGAATGGCGACAGATGGGAATCACAAATTGCAAATAATATTAAATTAGATAAGCAATACAGATAGTTATGCTCGCGCATACTTTAATTTTTTATTTTTTTTCATTTGTTACAGTAGCTTCTTCTTTAGCTGTAATTTCTTCTAAGAATACAGTTCACGCTGTTTTTTTTTTAATTTTAGATTTTGTTAGTATTTCATGTTTGTTTATAATGATGGGTGCTGAGTATTTGGGAATGTTAATGTTAATTGTTTATGTTGGTGCAGTGGCAGTACTTTTTTTATTCGTGGTTATGATGTTAAATGTTAATTTAAGAGATTTGCGTACTGGATTTCTGAGTTATCTTCCATTTGGTTCACTGATTGGAATTGTTTTATTGATAGAAATTGGCATGATGATTGGCACATGGAAATTTAAAGATAATTTTATCAAAACTTCTGAAATAAAAATAAATACACAATTAAGTAACACCGAGGCAATTGGGAATGTTTTGTATACTGATTTTTTATATTATTTTCAAATTTCAGGTTTAATTTTATTAGTAGCAATGATAGGTGCGATTTTACTTACTTTTAGACGTAAAGATAATCTGAAACGGCAAGATATCACAAAACAAATTATGAGAGAGAGAGATGACGGAGTCTCGCTTGAGGATGTAGAAAATTTTAAAGGAGTCAAATTAAATGACTGAGATTACTTTAGGACATTATCTATTATTAGCTGCAATAATTTTTACTATTGGGATAGTAGGAATTTTCTTAAATAGAAAAAACGTAATTGTGTTATTAATGTCAATTGAATTAATTTTAATTGCTGTGAATATTAACCTTGTTGCCTTTTCAGTTTACCTTCAAGATATAGTTGGCCAAGTCTTTACAATGTTTGTATTAACTGTAGCCGCAGGTGAAGCAGCAATCGGTTTGGCGATACTAGTTGTTTTTTTTAGAAACAAAGGAAGTATTCATGTCGAAGATATAAATACTCTAAAAGGTTAAATCATAAAATGGCATATTTAATTATTTTTTTACCACTAATCGGTTTTTTGATTTCAGGGATATTTGGTAAAAAATTGGGAGATTTTTTTTCTCAAATTATTACCAGTTCATTAGTTTTAATTTCTACTATAATATCTTGCCTATATTTATATCTTTTTATCAATGGTTCCGAAGTTTTAAATTTAGTGATATTTAAATGGATATCTATTGGTAATATTAATTTAAATTGGTCAATTTATATAGATTCTCTAACTGCTGTAATGTTAGTTGTTGTTAATTTAATATCCTTCTTAGTTCATGTTTATTCAATCGAGTATATGAGACATGATCCAAACAAACCACGTTTCATGAGTTATCTTTCTTTATTTACATTTGCAATGTTAATGTTGATCACGTCAGATAATTTTTTACAATTATTTTTTGGATGGGAAGGTGTCGGACTTGCTTCATATTTGTTGATAGGTTTTTGGTTTAAAAAACCAAGTGCAAATACTGCAGCCATTAAAGCTTTCATTGTGAATCGTATCGGAGACTTTGGTTTGGCTATAGGTATATTTTTAATTTATAAATATACAGGCTCATTAGTTTTTTCAGATGTATTTGAATTAATTCCTAGTTTGGTAGAAAAAAAAATAAACTTTCTCGGTACAAACGGTAGTGTTGTTACATATATTTGTGTTTTTTTGTTTATTGGAGCTATGGGAAAATCTGCTCAACTTTTTTTACATACATGGTTACCAGATGCAATGGAAGGTCCAACACCAGTTTCAGCGTTAATTCATGCAGCGACAATGGTAACTGCAGGAGTATTTCTAGTTGCAAGATGCTCTCCAATATATGAATTTTCTGAATTTTCTCAAAACATAATAATTTTTATAGGAGCCTCTACAGCATTTTTCGCTGCAACAATTGCTTTAGTTCAAAATGATATAAAAAAAATTATTGCTTATTCTACATGCAGCCAGTTAGGATATATGTTTTTTGCAGCTGGTGTAGGCGCATATCACATAGCAATATTTCACTTATTCACTCATGCTTTTTTTAAAGCTTTATTATTTTTATGCGCCGGTTCAGTAATTCACAGCCTTCATGGTGAACAAGATATTCGAAAAATGGGTAGTATATACAAAAATATTCCTTTCACTTACTGTTTTATGTTTATTGGAACGTTAGCTATAACTGGTTTCCCTTTTTTTTCTGGTTTTTATTCTAAAGATGCAATTTTGGAGGCTGTATATTTTTCAAATAATAACATGGCAGGTTATGCAACTGTTCTAGGAGTTATTACAGCATTTTTAACATCTATATATTCATGGAGATTAATTTATAAAACATTTCATGGACAATATCGTAATCAAGTTCACGAACTAAATAAAGTAAAAGAGTCCTCAAAAGTAATTTTAATACCTCTTTTTATTTTAACTATTGGAGCATTATTTTCTGGATTTTTGTTTAAAGATATTTTTATTGGAATAGACCATCAAGAATTTTGGAAAAGTTCAATTTTTTTCAAAGAAGTATTTAATTTAAAACACCCTCCACTTTGGTTTTTGTTACTTACTCCAGTATCTGGAATTTTATTAATTTTTGGTTCTTATTTTCTTTACGTTAAAAATGAAAAAATTTTAGAGGGTCTAAAACAAATAAATAAACCTTTTTATGATTTTTTATTAAATAAATGGTATTTTGATGAATTATATAATTTTTTGTTCACTAAACCTATTAAAATTATTGGGAATTTTTTATGGTTTAAAGGTGACATAAAAATCATTGATGGTTATGGACCTAATGGTTTTGCAAAAATTATAAAAATTATTTCTGATCGAGCAGTATTATTTCAATCTGGGTATTTATATCATTATGCGTTTGTAATTTTAATTGGATTAACAATTTTGTTAACTTATTTAATTTTATGAATGAAATACCAATCTTAACATTGACAATATTTCTACCATTAATTGGCGTTCTATTTTTGACATTAATAAAAGGTCAACCTAACTTTGTCTACAAAACTTCTGGATACGTTGCTATGTTAACAAGTGGTATAACATTTTTTGCATCAATTTTAATTTTATTAAATTTTAATTATTCAAATCCAGACTTTCAATTTACAGAGCAGCATGATTGGATATTTAATTTTGTAAATTATAAAGTAGGTGTTGATGGAATATCTCTTACTTTTGTATTATTAACGACTTTTATAATACCCATATGTATTTTAGCTACAATTAACAGTATCAAAAATAGATTAAGAGAGTTTTTAATTGCATTATTATTAATGGAAACCATGATGATAGGAGTATTTTGCTCTCTTGATTTATTTATTTTTTATTTGTTTTTTGAAGCTGGATTAATTCCAATGTTTTTAATTATTGGCATATGGGGTGGTAAAAGAAGAGTTTATTCAGCTTTTAAATTTTTTCTATATACCCTTTTGGGATCAGTTTTTATGTTAATTTCAATTATTTGTATATATTATGATGCTGGCACTCTTGATGTTGAAAAGCTATTAAATATTCAAATTAATTTAGATTATCAAAAATATTTATGGTTAGGGTTTTTCGCTTCATTTGCAGTTAAAACACCAATGTGGCCCGTTCATACTTGGTTACCGGATGCGCATGTTGAAGCGCCAACATCTGGCTCTGTAATATTAGCTGCAATATTACTAAAAATGGCAGGGTATGGATTTATAAGATTCTCTTTAGGATTATTTCCCGATGCCTCTGTTTACTTTGCTCCTATGATTTTTATTTTAAGTATTATTGCAATAATTTATACCTCCTTAGTGGCTTTGGTACAAAAAGATATGAAAAAGTTAATAGCTTATTCATCAGTTGCTCATATGGGCTTTGTAACAATTGGTATTTTTGTTTTTAATAAAGAGGGTATCGAAGGAAGTATTTTTCAAATGGTGAGTCATGGAATTATTTCCTCTGCGTTGTTTTTATGTGTGGGTGTTATTTACGATAGGATGCACACAAGGGAAATATCTGAATATGGAGGTATTGTAAATATTATGCCTAAATATTCAATAATGTTTATGATTTTTATACTTGGAAGTTTAGGCTTACCTGGTACTAGTGGATTTATTGGAGAAATTTTAATTTTAATTGGATCTTTTAAGTTTAATTATTGGATAGCTTTTTTTGCCGCAATAGGTGTTATTTTATCTGCATGTTATAGCTTGTGGTTATATCGTAGAGTTGTGTTTGGTGTCATTAAAAATACAAAAATTAATAACCTAAAAGATATTAATAAAAACGAATATTTAATTTTGATACCTTTATTAGTAATGACATTAGTTTTAGGGTTTTATCCATCATTAGTTCTAGACCTAATTTCATCAAGTGTTGATAAACTTACAAATAATATGATGGATTATACAAAAACATCAGATCTGTTTAAATAATGCTTGAATTGCAAAATATTTTTCCTGAAATTTTTTTAACACTTTTGCTTTTATTTTTACTTGTATTTGGAGTTTTTCTAAAAGACCCTTTTACTTTGATAAAAAAAATAACAATCTCAGGTATGTTAGTATGTATTCCGCTAGTATACTTAAATTTTGATAATCAAATTTTAATTTTTGATAAGAATTATAGTATAAATATTTTTTCAAATTTATTGAAAATCATAATTTTGCTATCATGTATATTTTGTTTAGTTTTTACAGGTCAGTATTTAAAAAGAATAAATCTTGAAAAATTTGAATATATGATTTTAATTTTAAGTTCTACAATCGGAATGTTTGTTATGGTTAGTGCAAATAATTTAATAGGTCTCTATCTTGGGATTGAATTGCAATCATTATCATTATACGTTCTTTCGTCAATTGATAGGAAATCTTTAAAATCTTCTGAATCTGGTGTAAAATATTTTGTTCTCGGTGCACTATCTTCTGGCCTGTTTTTGTATGGTTGTTCTTTAATTTATGGTTTTACAGGCTCAGCAAATTATTTGATCATTAATGAAAACTTCAGTATAGATAATCTAGGTTTAATTTTTGGGCTGGTTTTTATAATTGTAGGTTTGGCCTTTAAAATTTCTGCAGTACCATTTCATATGTGGACGCCAGATGTTTATGAGGGATCCCCAACATCTGTGACAGCATTTTTCGCGTTAGCACCTAAAGTTGCAGGTATTGGTGCTTTTATTCAAATATTATTCGTAGCATTTAATGAGGCTTTTGTTGAATGGAAATCAATTATTATTTTTATATCAGTTGCATCTATGTTGTTAGGCTCTGTTGCCGCTATTGGTCAATCTAATATAAAGAGGCTCATGGCTTATTCAAGTATTGGTCACATGGGATACGCTCTTGCTGGTGTTGCAACAGGTGTTACAGTTGGTATTTCTGCAACACTAACTTATATTTTTATTTATGTAATTATGAATATATCCGCTTTTACATGCATTCTTTTTTTTAGTAGGCATAAAGTTTATTCTGAAGATATTAGAGATTTAGGAGGCTTATCGAAAAACCATCCAATTATCGCCGCATGTTTTTGCTTAATTTTATTCTCTTTGGCTGGCATCCCTCCTTTGGCAGGTTTTTTTGCAAAGTTTTATATTTTTAAAGCTGTAATAGAGTCAGAAATGTACATTCTCGCTATAATTGGTCTGTTGAGCACCGTCGTATCAGCTTTTTACTATTTAAGGGTAATAAAGATTATGTATTTTGAGGAAGAAAAAGAAAAATTTGACGAGATTTCGGGGCTTGGTATGAAATTATCATTAGCTATTACATCATTTTTGATTTTATTTTATTTTATTAGCCCATCTTATTTATTGAATTTAACTGATATTGCTTCGAAGGTTTTTAATTAAGTTTTGAAAATTATAGATATATCTTATTTAGACATGGTATCTAGCACGAATGACTTCGCTAAAGATCTTATATATTGCGAGATATCAAATTTTGGAATTATAATATCAGATCTACAGAGTAAAGGACGAGGAAAATATGGAAATGTTTGGATTTCAAAGAAAGGTAATATTTTTTGTACTATTTATAAAGAAATTAAAAATCAAAACTGTATTTTTCAAGCTCAGTTTTCGTGTTTGAATATTGTTAAAAAATACTTTGTAA
>QCSF01000017.1 GCA_003209195.1 Pelagibacteraceae bacterium AG-470-E16
AAATTATCTATAGAAACTGGAAAAATTGCTCGTCAGGCTGACGGCGCAGTTATATTAAAATCAGGTGACACTGTAATTTTAGCGACTGCTGTTGCTGCAAAAAAATCAAACCCTGAAACTGATTTTTTTCCTTTGACAGTAAACTATCAAGAAAAATATTACGCAGCTGGTAAAATTCCAGGTGGGTATTTTAAAAGAGAAGCGCGACCAACTGAGGCAGAAACATTGATTTCAAGATTAATAGATAGACCAATTAGACCATTATTTCCGAATTCATTCAGAAATGAAACTCAGGTATTAGCTACAGTAATTTCTTACGATAAAAAAAATGATCCTGAAATACTATCATTAATTGCTTGTTCAGCAGCATTAAGCATATCTGGCTTACCCTTCTTGGGTCCCGTAGCAGCTGCAAAGGTTGGTTATATCAATAACGAACTTGTTCTGAATCCAACAAAAGAAATGCTTCAGAATTCTTCCTTAGAATTAGTAGTAGCAGGCACAAAAGACGCAGTTTTGATGGTTGAGTCAGAGACTTCAGGTTTGTCAGAAGAGCAGATGTTAGCTGCGGTGAAATTTGGGCATGAGGGTTTTAATCCAATTATAAAAATGATCGAGGAATTTAAAAAAGAGGTGAATAAAGAACAAATTATTATTGAAGAAAAAGATTATACAGATTTAAAAATGAAAATTTCAGATCTAGCTAAAATTAAGTTAGAGGAAGCTTTTTCAGAAAAAGATAAAAAGATTAGAGGTAATTTAATAAATGAGGCTAGGGAAATAATTCAATCTAATTTTGAAGGCAATGAGACTTATACTAAAGTTGAACTCATGGATCAGTTCAAAAATTTAGAGAAAGAAATCGTAAGAACAAAAATTTTAAAAAATAAGATAAGAATTGATGGTCGTAAATTAGATCAAGTGCGTCCCATTCAGTGTGAAGTTGGAATTTTACCTAGAGTTCACGGTTCATCATTATTTACTAGAGGCGAAACTCAAGCAATTGTAGCAACTACATTAGCAACGACCGATGATGAACAAAGAACAGAAAGTCTTGAAGGCATGCAAAGATCAAGATTTATGTTACATTATAATTTTCCTCCATTTTCTGTTGGAGAAGTTGGGCGCATTGGCACTGGTAGACGTGAAATTGGGCATGGTAAATTAGCATGGAGAGCAGTTAACGCAGCTCTACCAAAACAAGAAGAGTTTCCATATACAATTAGAATTGTTTCTGAAATTACTGAATCAAACGGATCATCTTCAATGGCAACTGTTTGCGGGACTTCAATGTCATTAATGCATGCAGGCGTTCCCATTAAACAACCTATTGCAGGAATTGCAATGGGTTTAATTAAAGAAGGAAATGATTTTTCAGTTCTAAGTGATATCTTAGGTGATGAAGATCATTTGGGAGATATGGATTTTAAAGTTGCGGGTTCAAAAGATGGAATTACATCTCTTCAAATGGATATTAAGATTACAGGAATAACATTTGAAATTATGGAAAAAGCCTTAAGTCAAGCAAAGCAGGGACGAATTGATATTCTTAATGAAATGAATAAAACAATTAGCAAATCTAATGTGGAGTTATCTCAGTACACACCAAAAATGGAAAAGGTTAAAGTTGATAAAAAAGATATCGCTGCAGTTATTGGAAAGGGTGGTGCTACAATTAGAGAAATCGTAGAGCTATCTGGTGCAAAGGTTGATATTGATGATGAGGGAACAGTAACGGTTTCTGCTCCAGATGAGGAGTCTAGAAATAAAGCTATGCAAATGGTAAAAGATATTACGGCAAAACCTGAAGTTGGAAAAATTTATCCTGGTAAAGTTGTAAAGATTATGGACTTTGGAGCATTTGTTAATTTTTTAGGTAAACAAGATGGATTAGTTCATATATCGCAACTAGCTGTCAAGAGAGTTGAAAAAGTATCGGATGTTGTGAAAGAAGGTGATGAGGTAAGCGTAAAGGTCATCGGATTTGATAGAGGAAAAGTGAAACTTTCTATCAAAGAAGCTCTAAAATAAGTATTGGTTAAGTTGTAACCAGAAATAATAATATTTTGTTGCTAATTTTTTTGTAATTTCACAACTTATGAAATGTTTTTAGGATCAGGCATACCAACTTTATTGTAGCCCGCGTCAACATAATGAATCTCACCTGTAACGCCACTCGCAAGATCGCTCAGAAGATACAAAGCTGAATTACCGACGTCATTAATATTAACATTACGTTTTAAAAAGGAATGGTCTTCGTTCCACTTATATAAAAATTTGGCATCTCCAATAGCGGATGCAGCCAGTGTTTTAATTGGACCTGCACTTATCGCATTGACCCTAATACCTTTTTTTCCAAGATCTCTCGCTAAATATTTGGTACTTGTTTCAAGTGCTGACTTACAAACACCCATGACATTATAGTTAGGTATCGTTTTTGTCGACTCGTAAGTTAAAGTAATCATGCTGCCACCATTATTCATTAGTTTTGAGGCTTCTTGAGCCACTTCTGTGAAAGAAAAACAGGAAATTAACATACTTCTTAAAAAGTTATCTCTAGTGGTATTTAAATATTCTCCACTTAATTCAGATTTATCTGAGAAGGCTACAGCATGAACAACAAAATCTAATCCGTTCCACTTTTTTTTTATTTCTTGAAAAGTATTAATGATCTGTTCTTTATTTTCGACATTACAATTTAACGTGAATTTAGATCCTAAAGTTTCTGCCAATGGTATTACTCTTTTTTTTAATGCATCTCCTACGTACGTAAATGCTAGTTCTGCACCATGCTCCACTATTTTTTTTGAAATACCCCATGCGATGGATCTTTCATTGGCAACACCCATGACTAAACCTTTTTTTCCTTTTAAAAGCATTTTTAAATTTTCTCAAAAACTAAGGTTGCGTTTGTTCCACCAAAACCGAAACTATTGGACATTATCGCATTAAGCTCGACACCTTTTTCAACTTTTTGAACTATTGGAAATTTCTTTGCTTCCTCGTCAATTTCAGCAATATTTATTGATGCTGATATAAAGTTATTTTTCATCATTATTAAGCTATAAATTGCTTCATGAACTGATGTTGCTCCAAGAGAATGTCCTGATAAAGATTTGGTCGAACTAATTTTTGGTACTTTATCTTTAAATACTTCTCCCACAGCTTTTAATTCTGTTATGTCACCTACAGGTGTTGAAGTACCATGGGTGTTTAAATAGTCTATTTTTTTGTTTGATGTTTTTAAAGCCATCTGCATACATCGCATAGCACCTTCACCTGATGGTGCAACCATATCATATCCATCTGATGTGGCTCCATAGCCTGTTATTTCAGAATATATTTTTGCACCTCTAGATTTGGCATGTTCATATTCTTCTAGCACTAAAACACCACCACCACCAGAAATAACAAATCCATCACGACTTTTATCATAAGGTCTTGAAGCCGTTGTAGGTTTATCATTATACTTTGATGAAAGTGCAGTCATAGCATCAAACATTGCCGTCATAGCAAAATGTACTTCATCACTACCACCAGCGAATATAATTTTTTGTTTTCCAAGTTGTATGAGCTCCATCGCATTGCCGATACAGTGACCACTAGTGGCACACGCAGAGCTAATTGTATAATTTGTACCTTTAATTTTGAATGGCGTCGCTAAAGTAGCAGAAGCAGTGCTTGCCATTGTTCTTGGAACTATAAATGGTCCCATTTTTTTTGGATTTTTTTCTCTAGTCTTATCTGCAGCCAAAATTACATTTTCAATTGAGGGACCACCAGAGCCCATAATCATACCTGTTTCTGTATTACTTACTTTATCATCCCCTAACCCCGCGTCTTTGACAGCCTCTGACATAGCAATATAATTATACGCTGATCCAGCACCCATAAACCTCATTACTTTACGATCAATATGATCCTCTAAATTAATCTTCGGTTTTCCATGCACATGACTTTTTAAATTATATTCTTTATATTCGTTGCTAAAACTAATGCCTGATTTTGAATTAATTAAAGATGTAAAAACTTCACTTTGATTGTTTCCTAAACATGAAACTATACCGATACCTGTAACAACAACTCTTTTCATGTTCAGCTTTTAAACAAACCCACTTTCAAATTTTTCGTACTATATATTTTTTTATCATCAATTAAAAGCATACCATCAGCAAGACCAACAGAGGTTTCTCCCTTTTTCATAATTCTTTTCATATCTATTATATACTTTGCTAGCTTATTATTTTTTAAAACTTCACCAGTAAACTTTACTTCACCTACCCCTAAAGCGCGCCCTTTTCCCAGATTACCAACCCAACCTAAAAAAAAGCCTACAAGTTGCCACATTGCATCCAATCCCAAGCATCCTGGCATTACTGGGTCTGTTTTAAAGTGACAATCAAAAAACCATAAATTTTTTTTAATGTCTAGTTCTGCCTCAACGTATCCCTTATCAAAAGCACCTCCATTTTGTGTGATCTTGCCTATACGATCGAACATTAGCATAGGTGGCGATGGTAATCTTGCGTTACCAATACCAAACATATCTCCATTAGCACATTTTATTAAATCATCATAATCAAATGAATTTTTCTTCATCTCTAGAACTTTTTATACTTGATGATAAGAGTTAATTAAACAAAAAATAAAATGTTATTTTTAAGTTATTTCTTATTTTTTATACCCCAAAGATATTTTTTTTTTATCCAACCGATAGTTTTCGGGTTTTTAACTTTGCACCAATATTCATTACATTTTTTAATTATTAATATATTGTGAATTTCTAACCTAGCTATAGGTTTAGAATATATAGTTGGTGAAGAAAAAATTACTCCATTTTCTCTTATAGTGATTGTAGTTTTTGTTCTAGATAATTGAGATATGTGAACCCAACCTGCGTCATTTTCATAATCCTTAATCTTTCTCCAGTTATAATGTTCATCAATAACAGAAACTGGCAGGTATTTATTTTTGTAAATAAATTTAACTGGATAATTTTTAGAGGGTCCTAGCCGTACATTAACTTTATTATTTTTTAGACTTCTTATTTCTGAAAAAGAGTAGTGCGAGAAAAATACAAAAAAAAATATCCACAATAAATATTTATTCATGTTTATTACATTTCGTACTTCTAGTAATTTTGACTTTCCTAAAAAGTAAATTTTCAAAATTAATTATTAGAACTTCGTTTGTTAGATGCGATTTAATGCCAACTACATTCTTAATAAGCTCATTAGCTATAATTGTGCCAACAGTACCTGTTACTGTACCGAGTATACCTTCATCTTGGCAACGTGGGGAAATTTTTGGCGCAGAAGGCATAAAACATCTTAAACAAGGACCTTTTTTTGAGAAATCGAAAAAAAAAATATGACCATCAAATTGACTTACAGACCCAATAAACAGTTTTTTTTTAAATTTTAAACATATATCGTTAATATTTAGTTTGGCTTTAAAATTATCTGTTCCATCAACTATATAATCATAATCTTTTACAATTGATTTCAAATTAAATTTATTTACTCTTAATTTGAAAATTTTAACTTGGATTTTCTTATCGATCTGTAAAATTTTTTTTTTTGATACATAAACTTTTTTTTTACCAATGTCTTTAAGGTCAAACAATATCTGACGATGAAGATTACTTTTGCTTATTTTATCATCATCAATAATTCCAAATTTTAAAATACCACATCTAGATAAAAATAATGTAGTAGGCGAACCGATGCCACCAGCACCTATTACAAGAACTTTAGTATTTTTTAATTTAATTTGACCTTGGATATTTATTTGTTTAAGATTAATTTGACTTCTATAACGATCTATTTGGTCATTTGACAACATAGTCAATTTTTACCTGTTGAACCAAAGCCTTCCATACCTCTCAAAGTGTTTGGCAACTCGTCAGAAAGTTCAAAATCAATTTTGACTATTGGGCAAACAATCATTTGAGCAATGCGGTCGCCGTTCTTAATTACAAAGTCAGTATCATCAAAATTTATTAATATTACTTTAATTTCGCCTCTGTAATCCGAATCAATTGTTCCAGGTGTATTTAAAACTGTAATTTTATTGTTTACAGCTAAACCAGACCTTGGTCTTATTTGTATTTCCATATTTTCCTCTACTGCAACTGATATTCCTGTGGGCACTAAGGCAGTTTTTAGTGGTTTGATTATTAAATCTTTATTGATAAATGCCTTAATATCTAAACCTGAAGATCCAGGAGTTTTATATTTCGGGATGTTTACTTCTGAATATAGTTTTTTAATTAATGCTTTTGTTTTCATTTTTCGAAAAATTTTTAATAATTTTGTGAACTAATATTGACGCCACCTCAGCTTTTTCCCTTTTTGTTATTTTTTCAATAGAGTTATTTTTTTTAATGATTGAAACTTCATTATTGTTAGAGTTAAACCCTATAGTTCTATTTGTAATGTCATTAACGATAATCCAATCGCAACGTTTTTGTTTTAATTTAATCTTTGCATTATCTATTAGATTGTCAGTTTCAGCAGCAAACCCTATAACAAGTTTTGGTCTATATTTATTATGGTTACTTACAAAATTTAAAATATCAATATTTGGTTTAAGAGTGAGATTTAAATTGAAATTTTCTTTTTTAATTTTGGTTTTGTTTTTTTGCATTTTAAAATCTGCTACGGCTGCTGTACACACAGCAATATCAACCGGTAGACTCTCTTTTACGGCCTCAAACATATCATTTGCACTTATAACTCTTTTAATTTTTATATTATCATCGATATGAATTTGAGTAGGACCAATGATAAGTTTTGTATCAATACCACATTCATTCATTTTTTTTGCTATATGATAACCCTGTAGACCTGAAGATTCATTTGTTAAATATCTTACAGGGTCTATATATTCTCTTGTGGGGCCAGCTGTTACAATAGCTTTTAATTTAATATTTTTAGTTGAAAAATAATTTTTTATTGTTGTTTCGATTTCATTTATGTCAGCCATTTTACCTTCACCAAATTCACCACATGCGAGTAAACCTGTTGAAGGACCAATAATAGAAAAGTTCCTTTTAATAATAGTTTCTACATTTTTTTTAGTTGCTGGATTTTTCCACATTTTAACATTCATTGCAGGAGCTAAGAAAACTTTTTTATCTGACGCCAAAATAATAGTATTAACAAAATCATGTGAAAAACCATTTGCAATATTCGAGATAATATTAGCGGTAGCTGGCGCAATAAGAATCAAATCAGCCCATCTTGATAGAGCAATATGATCCATCTCAATCTCTTCGCCAATTTCAAATTTATTTTGATAAATTTTATTTTTTGATAATGATGAAACTGACAACGGCGTAATAAATTTTTCTGCTGTTTTAGTTAATATGGTTTTAATTTCGAAGTTTTGGGTAACTAGACTTTTAACCAAATCTAGTATTTTATATGCAGCAATACCACCTGATATAATGAGTAAAATTTTTTTTGACTTATTCATTTTAAAATTAATTAAATATTATTAATAAAGAAATTACTACTAATAAAATAAAAATTATTATTTTATTTTGCTGATTTTTGATTTTTAATTTTTCGTATTCAAATTTTTTGGAAATTTCATTATTATTTGAAACGGTGCCGGAAGCTAACAACTCTAATGCTTTTTGCGCTTTATCCATCATGTTCGGAAGTTCAGGTAATCTATCTATAACTTTTGAGGTTGTGTCCATCGCTTGTTTAAATTTAGCTTCTGGCCCCACTTCTTGTTTAAGCCAGCCTTCTAGAACAGGTTTTGATATCTGCCAAATATTTGCGTCTTCATCAAGTGTGCGAGCGACACCTTCCACAACTACCATAGTTTTCTGTAGTAAAAGTAATTGTGGCTGTGTAGCCATGTTAAATTGCTCTGTAATTTCAAATAACTGCGCTAGCAATTTACCTGCAGAAATATTTTTAATAGATTGACCAAATATAGGTTCGCCTATAGATCTTAAAGCTTGTGAAAACGCATCTTTAGATTGATCAGGAGGAACCAATCCAGCTACAAAATGAACATCAGCAACTTTTTCATAATCTCTTTGAATAAATCCATATAAAATTTCTGCTAGATACTTTCGATTATCAGAATCCAATCTACCCATTATACCGAAGTCGACAGGAATTATATTTCCGTCATTATCGACAAACAAATTTCCTTGGTGCATATCACCGTGAAAAAAACCATCACCTACTGCCTGTCTTAAGAAATTTTGAATTATATTTTTTGCTAATTCTTTTTTATCAATATTAATCTTATCAATTTTATCTAAATCTTTTATACTGATACCTTCAACTTTTTCTGAGGTTAAAACTCTTTTAGAGGTAAAATCCCAATTTATTTCTGGAACTTTAAATTTGGGATCAGTTTCTGTATTTGTCTTTAATTCACTAGCAGCAGATGCTTCAAATCTTAAGTCCATTTCAATTGCAGTAATTTCCTTTAGTAAATGAACAACCTCAATTAATTTTAACCTTCGTGTTTTTGGTAATATACCTTCTACAATAGAAGCGAATAACATTAGAGATTCTAATTCCTCATTAAATTTTTTTTCAATACCTGGTCTCAAAATTTTAATGGCATATTGTTTATTATCGATGGTTGCGAAATGAACTTGAGCAATAGATGCAGCAGCAATAGCAGGACTTAAGTCTAGAATTTTTTTATATTTTTCCGAACCTATCTCATTTTTAATACTCTGCTCAGCTATATTCATTTCAAATGGAGGTAAATCATCTTGAAGTATTTGAAGTTCTATAGCGAGATCCTTACCTACAATATCAGGTCTCGTACCTAGAAATTGACCTAATTTAATAAATGTTGGTCCGAGCTCTTTTAAGGCTGACGCTAATCTCAATCCAACACTTTTACTATCTAAACTTTTTTTCTTGAATGACGAAAAACCGATAATTTTTATAAAAATCCGTATGAATAAATTTGGTTTATACAATTTACCAAAGTAATCCAAAGTTGAGGACTTTGCTAATGCTCTTGCTATTTTGGTTAAAATTAAAATCTTTCTAATCATTCAATTTCCACGCGTAATGAATTGAAGCAATTCCTCCAAAAATATTTTTAATATTTATGTTTTTAAATCCAGTTTCATGGAGTTTTAGCTTAATTTTTTTTTGAGTATGAAAATCATTAATACTTTGAACGAGGTAATTATATGGTTCAGAGTTTTGATTAAAAATCTTTCCAAAGAGTGGAATTGCTTTAGAATATAGTTTATACAAATCTTTAAATATCGGCTTATTTACTTTGTAAAATTCTAAACAATAAAAACCACCACCTTTTTTCAAAACTCTGAAACATTCTTTCAAAGATTTGTCTAAGTTAGAGACGTTACGCAATCCAAAGCTAATTAAATATTTGTTAATAGAATTATTTTTTAAAGGAATTTCCTCCGCGTAACCACATATACTGTGTGTATGTTTAAATTTTTGAAAATTATTGTGCGAAAAATTTAACATTTTTTTATTGGGTTCTACTCTTAGTACTTTCTGATTGGGGTTTTGTTTTAAGATAATTTTAGAGATATCTCCAGTGCCAGAGGCCATATCAATAATATAATCTGAATTTGAAATATCAATAGAATTTATAAATTGTTGTTTCCATAATCTATGTGTACCCAACGACATTATATCATTCATTAAATCATAGTTTTGGTAAACATTATCAAAAACTTTATTTACTATCTTGTTATTTTTGTATAGATGAATATTTTTCATAATTTACCAAAGATCAATGTATAAAAATTAAAAACTATATGCCAGAACTTCCAGAAGTTGAAATTACTAAAAGAAGCCTATCAAAACAAATTTTACTAAAAAAAGTAAAAAATGTAAC
>QCSF01000018.1 GCA_003209195.1 Pelagibacteraceae bacterium AG-470-E16
TTTTTTATAAATTTAGAATTAAAAAACTTTTTATTAAATAAAATGCTTTCAAAAATGTTCGATGTTGGATTTGACAAAATTGTAAAATCATTTGAAAGTAGAGCAGAATACCTCAGTAAATTAAAGTAAATTTTTACAGATTTTAAAAATTTTATTAACAGTGTTTATCTGAATCATTTTTCTTTTTAGTTTTTTACTAAAATTAAACTTAAAAATTTTAGTTTTTTTTTTAAATTTAATACCCACATAAACTAAACCAATTGGTTTGGTTGATGTACCACCACTAGGTCCAGCTATACCAGTTGTTGAAATACATAATTTTGATTTTGACAATTTGTATAAGTTTTCTACCATTTCTTTACAAGTTTCTGGACTTACTGCTCCATTTTTTTTTAAAGTCTTCTTTTTTACTCTTAAAAACTTTACTTTTGCTGTATTTGAATAAGTTACAAATCCTGAATTAAATATTTTTGAACATCCAGAAACAGATGTAATTTCACTTGCTAATAGACCGCCAGTGCATGACTCTGCAACTGAAATAGAAATTTTATTATTTATAAGTTTTCTTATAAGTGAGTTATTATTCATTGATACATTTGAATTATTAAAATTAGAATTAAACTATAAATACCAGCTACAATGTCATCACCAATAATACCAATAGATCCTTTTATTTTTTTATCAAAAAAATTAGCAGGAAAAATTTTAGTGATATCAAAGAATCTGAAAGTAATAAAAGATATTATAATAAGGACTACATCACCATTACAAAATAGTAATGGTATTGATTGACCTATGAATTCATCAATTATAATTTCTTTTGGATCTTCGTTTTCAAAGTTAATTAAAATATATTTTAAAAAAAATAATGAGTAAAATAAAATAAATAAAAAAATAACTATAAAAATAATATTTGAGAAAAAATTATAAATTAAGTAGTAAAATATAATTGTAAAAAAACTTCCGAAAGTTCCTGACAAAGGTAATTTGCCTATATTTAAAATTGTAAATAAATAATAATTAATTTTAGATATCATTTTCGAGAGTTGATATTACTTCGCATGCTAATGCTTTGCTTTTTCCTATAATACCTATTTTGTCTGTTGTTTTTGCTTTAATATTAATTTTATTTTTATTAATTTTACAGATCAAAGAAATATTTTTTTTTATTTTTTCTTTATATTTTTTTAAATTTGGTGATTGTAATATAATATTTAAGTCTATAGATGAAACTTTTAAATTAATATTTTTTAGTTTTTTTACTACATCATGAAGTAATTTAGTTGATCTAATATTTTTATATTTTTTTGTGTTTGGAAATAATGTCCCAATATCTCCTAATTTGGCCGCACCTAAAAAACTGTCTATTAGGGCATGTATTAAACTGTCCCCATCACTATGACCTACGCTACCAAATTTCGAAGGTATTTTTATACCTCCGATATATAAATTATATCCAGGTCGCATTTGATGTATATCATAACCAATCCCAATAAATTTTTCTTTTAATATTAGATCTTCTAAATAAGTAATTTTTTTATTTTTTTCTTCTCCTTTAATAAATTTTATTTTTTCTTGATTATTACAAAATAAACTTGCATCATCTGTAATCAAATTATTTTTATTTATTTTATGAAATTTACAAATTTTGTTTAAATTAAACCCTTGCGGTGTTTGAGCTAATTTTAGGTAATTTCTATCAATATATTTTTTTTTGTATATTGTGCTATCAGCACTATTTACGGTAGGAACAACACAGTCATTTTTTCTTAATTCTCTGATTAATCTCTTTAATAAATTAATTGAAAAGTTAGGCCTCGCTGCATCATGTATCAAAACATGTGAAAATTTATTTTTTAACTTAAATATTGCATTTTTTACCGAGTCGCTTCGATACTTCCCTCCTTTGGAAAATTTAATTTTTTTTATTTTTTTTATTATGAAGTTATATTTTTTTTGATTTTTTGGGTTTATCGCAATATAAATTTCTTTAATATCTTTTATTTGATTTAGTTTTTTTATACTATGATTTAATATTATATCATCATTATAAAAATGAAATTGTTTAGGAATATTACTTTTAAATCTCGAACTGGTACCAGCGGCTAAAATTATCGATACTAACTTCATGAAATATATTTTAAAATTTTTTTCTAATACATATCTACTATCAAGTTTATTTATAATTTCAATCGCAGTTGGTATAATATCACTACAAACCTTTATAGGTGTTGGATTTTTTCAATTAAACAGATTTAATGTCGAAGCATTACTTTTTTTAAATCTTATTTTATTCTTAACTCTAATCATTTCAATATTTACGAAGATTTATAATAGTTATTTAAAAAAAAAGGTAAAAGAACTTGGCGGAGAAACTAGCAAAAACCTAGTCATTTCTTTTTTACTTATTTCTTCTCTCCCTTCTTTATTAATTGTTATTTTCTCAATAATTATTTTTAATTATGGAATTCAAAATTGGTTTGATAACAAAATTTTATCACTAGTTAATAATTCAAGAAATATTGCATTAAATTATTTAAATGATTATCAAAAATCTATTTTTAAAGATTTAAAACTAATTGCAAATGATTTAAACAGAAATAAAAACGTCCTATTAAGTGATAAAAATAAATTTCAAAACTATCTTTTATTCCAACTAAAATTTAGAGATGTAAAAAATATTTTTTTAATAAATGATAATGGTACTTTAATGCGTTTCGCAAATAATCAAGATACGTATAAACCTCCGTCAAAAAACATGTTAATTAAAGCGAGCAATGGTAAACCTTTAATTATTTCTAATGCTATAGAAAAAAAAACCTATGTATTAATAAAATTAAATAATTTTAAGAACTTATATCTATTTTCATTCCAAAATGTTGACGAAAAAATTAATTCTTTTATCAAAGAAACTGGGGACGCCTCAGCATATTATTATAAAGTCAAACAAAATACTTTTAAAATACAAATTACTTTTTTTATAATTTATATAATCTTTACCTTGATTTTAATATTAATGTCTGCACTATTTGGTATAAACTTTGCTGCAAAAACTACCAAACCATTAAATAATTTATTCAGAGCAGCCAAAAGTGTCAGAGAAGGAAATTACGATGTTAAACTTAAGGATGACAAAAATCTTGATTTTAAAAATTTAAATTTAATATTTAACGATATGATTTCTCAAATTAAAAAACAAAAGCAAAAAAATATATTATCAGGTCGTTTTGAAGCATGGCAAGTGATTGCTAGAAAATTGGCGCATGAAATTAGAAATCCTTTGACCCCAATACAACTTTCTTTAGATAGGATTGCAGATAAAATATCAACTGATGATAGTTCAAAAAAACACTTAACAATAATTAATAATCAAATCTTAGAGATATCAAGTTTGGTAAATAATTTTTCTGACTTTGCAAGAATGCCTAAACCTATTTTTGAAGGTAACAATTTATTAGATATAATTAATAATAGTATTGATACATATAAATTGAATTATGAAAAAATTAATTTCATAACTAATAATGAGTTAAAAGCTACTCGAATATTTTGTGATAAACATCAGATAAACAGAGTTTTGATTAATCTTTATAAGAATTCAGTTGAGTCAATTGAGGAGGTTAGTTCAGAAAGAGAAGATACTGGAGAAATTATAACTAAAATATCAGACGATAAAAAAAATTTTATAATTACAATCTATGATAACGGTGTTGGTTTTAAAGAAACTGGAAAAGACAATGAACAAGACCCTTATTTTACAACAAAAAAAGATGGTAGTGGTTTAGGACTTTCTATAGTTTCAAAGATTATACATGAACATAATGGACAAATATTCTATGATAATAGATTAGAAAAAAAAGGTGCATTCGTAACTATAACCTTACCTAAAAAAAATGAAAAAAATACTTATAGTTGATGATGAAAAGGATATTCGTTTTATCCTAGCAGAAATATTAACAGAAAATAAATATTTTGTTTATACTGCGGGAACCATTAAAGAGGCTGAAACTTACATAAAAAAAAATACATTTGATATAGCTCTTTTAGATGTATTACTTGATGAAAAATCAAGAGATGGTTTGTTTTTGCTTAATTTAATTAAGAATAAAAATAAAGATTTACCTGTTATCATGATGTCTGGCCATGCAAATATTCAAATAGCCGTTAACTCAGTAAAAGAAGGTGCGTTTGAATTTTTAGAAAAACCTTTCAATCAAGAAAGACTACTAAATTTTATTAAAAGAGGTATTGAATATTCAGATTTAGTAAATTCAAAACAAGAATTGCAAGAGAATATTTTTAAATCATTTGATTTTATTGGTGAAACCAAAGAAATATTAAAAATTAAAGATACAATTGAACAAGTTTCAAATTCTAATAGTAGAATTTTAATTCAGGGCCCAAGTGGTTCAGGTAAAGAGTTGTTAGCCCGTGAAATTCACAAAACATCAAATAGAAGAAAAAATAATTTTATAGTCTTAGATTCTCTAAGACTTAATAAAAATAATTTTGAAGAAAATTTATTTGGAGTTTCTAAAGACGGAACTATTATTAAAGGTTGTTTAGAGAGAGCAAATAATGGATCATTATTAATAGATAATATTAATGAATTACCACTTGAAACTCAAACTAATCTTTTAAGAGTTATTTCAGATCAAAAATTTAGACGCATGAATGATTCTCTTGATATAAAAGTTGATTTTAGATTAATTTCATCCTCTTCAATTGATTTAAAAAATGAAGTTTTAAAAGGTAATTTTAGAGAGGATCTTTTTCATAGATTGAATGTTGTAAAATTTGATTTACCATCGTTAAAAAATAGATCCTCTGATATTCCTCTTTTGGTAGATTATTTTTTTGATAAATTTAATAGAAATAATATTAATCTTAAAAATAATATTAAAAATATTGATATATTTTATAGTTATGAATGGCCCGGTAATGTAAGAGAATTAAGAAATCTGGTGGAAAGATTGTCAATTTTAAAGAATGATAGTATGGAAAATATTGATAATATAGTTTATAATTATTTTAATACAAATACAAATATTGAAATTAAAAATTCTATAAACAGTAATCTGACATTGAAAGAAGCAAGAGATAAATTTGAAAAAGAGTATTTAATGAGTCAATTAAAAAAATATGATGGTAATGTGTCTAAAACAGCACAGTCAGTTGGTATGGAAAGATCAGCCCTTCATAGAAAATTAACTAATTTAAATATTAAATATTAAAATGAATATAATTATTTGTGGTGCTGGCCAAGTTGGCTATTCAATAGCCGATCAATTATCTCAACAAGGTCACTCAATAACTGTAATCGATAAAAGTAGTTTAGATATTCAAAAGATTAATGATAATTTAGATGCAAAAGGAATAGTCGGCATAGCAACATTTCCAAATGTTTTAGAATTAGCAGATGCTAAAAATGCGGATATGATTATTGCTGTTACTAGAAATGATGAGACAAACATGATTGTTTGTCAGATTGCGCACTCACTTTTCAATGTATCTAGAAAAATTGCAAGAATTCGCTCAAAAGAATTTCTTAATCCATCATATAGCAGTCTTTTTAGCAAGTCGCATTTACCAATTGATATTATAATATCTCCAGAATATGAGGTAGCTAAATCATTATTAAGAAAGATAGAAGCACCAGGTGCGATTGAAAGTTTCCCATTTGTAAATGATTTGGTACGTTTGGTTGAGATAAATTTAGATGAAAAATGTCCGTTAGTAAACACGCCTCTTCAAAGGCTTACAGAGTCTTTTTCAGACTTAAATTCTAATGTTTTAGGTGTACAAAGAGAGGATAAATTTTTAATTTTAAAAAAAAAAAATGTTCTAATAGAAAACGATAAGGCTTTTATTTTAACTGACTCTAAACAGGTTGATAGAACAATGAATGTCTTTGGAAAAGATGAAAAGATATCTGATAAGATTTTAATTATTGGAGCTGGAAATATTGGGCTAGATTTAGCAAAATCATTAGAGGATCTTTCTAGTAATCCTAGGATTAAAATTATAGAAAAAAATGAGGAAAGAGCTCAGTATGTTGCCAATGAATTAAATGAAACTATGGTGATTAAAGGAGATGGATTAGACGAAAATATATTAAAAGAAGTTAACCTAGAGGAAATTGATACCGTTCTTTGCATCACTGATGATGATGAAGTAAATTTAATGAGCGCTCTATTATGTAAAAAAAGTGGAATTAAAAGAGTAATTGCGATTGCTAACAGTCATAATTATAGCTTGTTACAAACCTCACTTAAAATTGACGATATAGTTGATCCCAGGATGACCACAGTTTCTACAATTTTAAAACATATTCATAAGGGTAAAATAGACAGTGTATTTACTTTAGATGATGGTGAATTTGAGATTATCGAAGCAAAAGTAACAGAAAATTCAGAATTGATAAATCAAACGTTAGAAAAATCCTCTATACCGGAAGGTATAAGAATTGGATTAATTGTTCGTGAAAAGAAAGTTTTGGTACCGAAAAAAGATTTTGAGTTTAAATTAAATGACATTGTAATTCTTTTGTCATCTAGGGCAAATGTTAAAAAAGTTGAGCAACTTTTTCGTATTAGTGAATATTATTAGTCAATTAAATGAAATTAAAGATAATATATTTCTATATTGGAAAAATTAATTTACTTATAATTTTTTTTAGTATTATTAATTTATTTTATTGTTTTTATTTTGATTTTAAAACTAATCTAAAAGCATATTTTTTTACTTTCTTAATTTCTTTGCTTTTTTATCTATCTACTTTAAAAATAAAAGTTGATGATAAAAAATTAAGAACTGAAACCCTTATTTTTTTTTCTATAGCAGGATGGATTATATTACCTTTTATTATGTCAATACCATTTTGGTTAGGTGGTTATTCAAGTTTTTTAAACTCATATTTTGAGTCAATTTCAGGTTTTACATCTTTTGGAGCAAGTATTTTTTTTGAGCAGATTAACTTGTTAGATTCACCAATTTTATTGTGGAGAAGTTCAACTCAATTAGTAGGTACAATATTTTTTATAATGACTATAATTTTAGTTCTAGGAAGCAGGGAATTAAATTTATATCCTCTTAAATTTATTACAAGAAAAAGAGAACCTATATCATTTTCTCTTAATTTTAAAAATATTTTTCATAATACAATTTATGCTTATTCAATAATTTTTTTCATTTCACTATTTTTTTTAAATTTTACTGATTTAAGAATGCTCGATAAATTTAATCTTTCTTTAACTATTATTTCAACTGGTGGGTTTCAAACATCAGAAATTATTTTAAACAACTATGAAAAAGTAATAATCTCTTTTTTATTTATTTTGTCATCATTGAATATTTTTTTAATATTAAGAATATTAAGAATTAATAATACTTATAATTTTTACGAAGATAGAAGTTTTCTTTATTTGTTATTATTTTTTTTCATTATTTTATATATTTTTGGAACAAACGTTAGTATTTCTGATAAATTATTATATTTATCATCTTCTATCTCAAATTCTGGAATAAATTTTACAAATAACTATAACAAAAATATAGTATTTATTTTGTTATCAGCATCTTTTTTCGGTGGCTGCTTAATTTCATCTACCTCTGGTTTTAAAGTTTCTAGAATTTTAATTATTTTTAATAAAATATATTTTGAGTTATTACGTTTGCTATCACCTTCTGCTGTCATAAATTTATCAATATTCAAATCAAATGAAAAAATAAAAACAAGTGATTTTTATTCGTGTTGTTTATTACTGTTATTATATTTAGTTTTGTTTATTAGCTATTCATTTCTATTGACATTTGAGAATATAAGTTTTGAAAATAGTTTTTTAACCTCATTTTTAATAACATTTAATACTTTGCCATCAACTATGTATATGTCTGAAAGTGTCAATTTTACAAAATTCTCAGATTTATCCTTAGTATTAACAATCTTGATATTAATATTTTCAAAGATAACCCCTTTAAGCCTCATTGCTCTGATAAAATATAAATTTATTAAATAACAATTAGTTTACAGTTATCCTAAAATTTTGTAATAGATTTGTAAGCGCCCTTAGCTCAGCTGGATAGAGCATCGGTTTTCTAAACCGAGGGTCGGAGGTTCGAGTCCTCCAGGGCGCGCCATATTTATGTATTTTGTATATTTACTCATAAGTAATGATAAACATAAACACACTTATGTAGGTTATACAAAAGATTTAAATAATAGACTTAAACTTCACAATTCAGGTAAAGGCGCGAAGTTCACAAAAGGTAGATCATGGAGAATTATTTATTTTAGAAGATTTAATTCTAAATCTGAGGCATTGAAAAACGAGTACAAACTCAAAAAAGATTATTTTTACAGAAAAAAAATTAAAATTCAAAATTTATAGCCAATCCGGAAATTTTAAATTTTTTGATTTTAAAAACTCCTTGTTATACAATTTAGAAGCGTATCTGGCTCCAATATCACATAAAATTGTAACTATATTTTTACCGGGTCCAATTTTTTTACCAAGTTCAATAGCTCCAGCAACATTAATTCCAGATGACGCACCAAGGCTCAAACCCTCATATTTTAATAAATCAAAAACAATATTTAAAGCATACTGATCATCAATTTGAAAAGCTTCATTAATTTTAGCGTTCTTAAAATTTTCAGTTATTCTTGTTGTTCCTATACCTTCTGTAATTGATTCTCCACTTGCAGTAAGTTCATTTTTTTTTAAAAAATTATATAACGCAGATCCATTTGGATCACACAATCCAGTAATAATATCTTTATTTTTCTCCTTTAAACCATCAGCAGTACCGGCCAATGTACCTCCTGTTCCTACAGAACATATAAATCCATGTACACTTCCATCTGTTTGTTTAAGTATTTCTTGCGCTGTTGTTTCAATGTGTGCTACTTTGTTTATAATATTATCAAACTGGTTTGCCCAATAAACTTTTTTTTTTAATTTTTTTCCTAATTCTACAGAAACGTTTTTAGAGTATTTCACATAATTTTTTGGATTTGCATATGGAACAGCATCAACTTCAATCAATTCAGCTCCAAGATTTTTTAAAGTATTTTTTTTTTCTTCGGATTGAGTTTTTGGAATAACAATAGTT
>QCSF01000019.1 GCA_003209195.1 Pelagibacteraceae bacterium AG-470-E16
TCAAACTATATTTAAAATTTCGTAAAAAAAACTGATATCGCGAAAGTAAAATGAAATATTTATAGTCATCTTTTACATTTTAAAGTTTTTGGCAGCATGCAACAAACCAGCTTTATCAAAAGTACGTATTAATTTTCCAAGACTTTTAACTGTTTGATCCGCAAATGGGAAATCCTTTTCGATAAAACTATCTGATAAAATTATTCCATCTGTTTTTGATTTTGCCAAAAGACCATTTTTAATTAATTTTTCAATTTTTCGTCTTGTAGTTTCTTCTGGCATTTCAAGAATATTAGAAATAGCATTAATACCAAGTTTTCTTTTTGAAAGTGAGCCAGGCTTAACATCCTTGAAGCTTTTTACAAAATCTCTATAGGTCTTATCATTACTTACATCATCTTTATAATTTTCGTGAGTTATGTGACTGACAGTAACAATCAAAATCATAAAACTATCAAAATCAAATTTATAAAATTGTTTTACTCTCCTATAAAAATCTATTAAAAAAGTCTGCCAACTGTACGAAGCATTTGCGTATTGTGTGTTATTTTCTATATCTGTATCTGAGTCGACAGGTAACCCAAAAGATTTTTTTGATAATTTCATGTGAACTAAATATAAACCCCCATTCTGGGTTTTACTTAGAGAATTTTTTTTTGTAAAGAGAAAAAACCTACGAATTAAATTTTTTATTATATTATTTAATAATTTTTATATCGTCTCTATTGAAAAATACTTGTTCAATTTTATTAACTATATGCTTTGCATTTAATCCTGCGTGATCATACATCTTTTCAGGACTATCTTGATCTATAAATCTATCAGGTAAAGTCATGGATCTAAACTTTAACCCTTTATCAAAAAAGTTTTTTTCGGCTAATAAGTGAGAAACATGCGATCCAAAACCTCCTATAGATCCTTCTTCAATTGTAAGTATCATTTCATGTTCTCTTGCACACCTTAAGATTAAATTTTGATCTAGTGGTTTTGAGAACCTCGCATCAACAATAGTTGTTGAAATTCCCTTAGCATCTAATTGTTTAGCTGCTGACTTGCATTCTTCTAATCTTGCACCAAAATTTAAAATGCACAATTTTGTACCTTCTTGTATTAATCTACCTTTTCCTATTTCAATTGTCTCATTAATACTTGGTAACTCTAAACCTATTCCATTTCCCCTAGGATATCGAAACGCACATGGAGTATCATTAATATTTACAGATGTATTAATCATTCTAACTAGCTCAGCCTCATCACTTGCTGCCATAACGACAAAGTTGGGTAGTGTTGACAAACAAGCTATATCAAATGAACCTGCGTGTGTTGGTCCATCCGCGCCAACTAAACCAGCACGATCAATTGCAAATCTGACAGGTAATTTTTGAATCGCAACATCATGAACAATTTGATCATAAGCCCGTTGTAAAAAAGTTGAATATATAGCAGCAAAGGGTTTATAACCTTCTGTTGCTAATCCTGCAGCAAATGTAACTGCATGTTGCTCAGCAATACCAACGTCAAATGATCTTTTTGGAAATTTATTTTGAAATATTGTAACACCTGTCCCAGATGGCATGGCAGCAGTAACTGCAATAATTTTACTGTCTTGTTCTGCGTGTCTAGTTAGTGTTTCACCAAATACAGATGTATATGAGGGTATGTTTGATTTTGATTTAGACTGTTCACCTGTTTTAACATTAAACTTTGTAACACCATGGTATCTATCTTTTGAATCCTCGGCAGGCTTGTAACCTTTGCCTTTTTGTGTGATTGCATGAATTAAAAAAGGTCCTTCATGTTTAGAATTTTTTACATTTTCCAAAACAGGTAATAGATGATCAAATTTGTGTCCGTCAATAGTCCCCACGTAAAAAAAACCCATTTCCTCAAATAAAGTTCCCCCGACTGCCAGACCTCTTAAGTATTCTTCTGCTTGACCGATGCTTTTTTTCCAGGATTTTGGTAAACGGTTTGCTAGTTTCTTAAAAAAGTTTCTGAAACCAATATATTTACTGCCTGATAACAATTTAGCAAGATACGAGCTCATTGCACCAACAGGTGGTGCTATGGACATATCGTTGTCATTTAAAATTACTATTAATCTAGAGTCCATAGACCCTGCATTATTCATAGCTTCATAAGCCATTCCTGCACTCATTGCTCCATCGCCAATTACTGAAATAATATTATTTGTTTTTCCATCTAAGTCTCTGGCAACTGACATACCTAAGCCAGATGAAATTGAGGTCGAGCTATGTGCTGTTCCAAAAGGATCGTACTCACTTTCAGATCTTTTAGTAAAACCTGATAATCCTCCGCCCTGACGTAAAGTTCTAATTTTATTTCGCCTTCCAGTAATTATTTTATGAGGATAAGCCTGGTGTCCTACATCCCAAATTAATCGGTCTTTAGGTGTGTCGAAAATATAATGTATCGATAAAGTCAACTCTATTACCCCCAAACCAGCGCCAAGATGTCCTCCAGTGACTGAAACGGCTGAAATCATTTCTTCCCTAAGTTCATCTGCAAGCTGAGGTAAATCTTTTTTTTGTAATTTTCTCAAATCATGAGGAAAGTTAACTTTATCAAGTAATGGAGTTTTCATTTTATAAATACTATATAAGTAATAAATAAATTGTACAAAAAAAAAAGGGGGGTCACTCCCCCCCTTTTTAAATCATCTTAAAAGCAATTATTACTTTTGACTTGCAGGTGTCATTTGCTTTGCTGCAGCGTAAATTACTAAACCAAAACCGATTTTATTTAGTAAATCAGCTAAGTTGTAAACTACGTTTAAAGTAATAGGATCTGCTTGACCCATCATTAATCCAAATAGGTAACCCAATGGATAGATTGACCATCCTATTGTAACAACCCATTTACAGAAATTAAATGCACCAGCTGCAGGACCTTTTATCTTACTTGCAATAGTTCCCGCCTCACCAGCAAAAATTTCATACAAGATGTAGATCCATCCAGCCATACCAATGAAGAAACCAGCATTAACATTTATTAATCCTGCTTCTCCAGCGTATCCTCCAATAAGCATCACCAAAGTACCAACTAGAAGTCTCCAAAAAATTCCTGATGGAACTTTTCTAACCGCCATTAGTATGAAGTAAAACTCTAACATTTGTAGAGGAACTGTTAGTAACCAGTCAATGTATCTAAAGACTGTTGGGCTTGATCCAGTATTAATCCAAACACCTCTCATGTACATGTAGTGAACGAATGCAATACCACAAACTAGTCCCATTAAAGTTACTGAAGTTCTCCAAGAAGCTTTTACAGAGTTTCTTTCTACGAAAAAGAAAACTGTAGCAGCTAACATAGCCATTGATATTACCCAGAAT
Organism: Pelagibacteraceae bacterium AG-470-E16; assembly: GCA_003209195.1. Taxonomy (GTDB): domain Bacteria; phylum Pseudomonadota; class Alphaproteobacteria; order Pelagibacterales; family Pelagibacteraceae; genus HIMB114. Next base: position 3,354 of record QCSF01000019.1, read on the forward strand.
GAAATTCCAACAATATCATTTGGCTGAAGTAACACTTCTTTCATATTTTTCTCCTTTTTGTTTAAACAAAAAAAGCGAAACCATCTGGATCCGCTTTCTGCGTCACTTTATACTTAAATTTGATTATTAAAGAACCCCAAAAATTCAAAAATTTCATGATAAATGTGTTTTTTTTCCTGAAAAAACACAACTTTTAAGATAGTTTTTACATATAACAGGATGAAAAATATTAAAAATGTAGTTGTTATAGGCTCTGGATTTGGAGGGATAGCTGCAGCGCTGCGGCTCAAGTCCAGAGGTTATGAAGTTACTTTAATTGAAAAACAAAATGATCTAGGTGGGCGTGCCAGAGTTTTTAAAAAAGATGGATATATTTTTGACGCTGGACCAACAGTTATTACTGCTCCACATTTAATTTATGAACTTTTTGAGCTGTTTAAAAAAAATTACGATGATTACATAAAAATTATCCCACTTAAAATTTGGTATCAATTCATTTTTGATGATTTGTCAAAATTGAATTACGGTGAAAACTTAGAAGAGTTACTCAGGGATATAAAAAAAATTAATAAAAAAGATAAAGATGGATTTGAAAAGCTACTAGTAGAGTCAAAAAAAATTTTTAATATAGGTTTTCTCAAACTAGCAGATAAACCATTTCATCAAGCATGGTATATGATAAAGCAAATTCCTGCATTAATTAAATTAAAAAGTTATAATTCTGTTTATGATTTTGTTTCAAGATATATTAGAAATGATAAATTAAGAAAAGCGTTTACTATTCATCCACTTCTTGTAGGAGGAAATCCATATAGTACAACTTCAATTTATGCACTTATTCTTTTTCTTGAAAGAAAATGGGGGGTGCATTACTCAATGGGTGGCACAGGTAATATAATTAATGCTCTAGAAAAGCTTATGCAAGAAGTTGGAATTAAAATTATCAAAGGAAAAGAAGTTTTAAAAATTAATCATAAAAATAAAAACGTAAAAAGTATTATTTTAGAAAATAATATCGAAATTAAAGTAGATTCTTTAGTTTGTAATGCCGATCCACCTAAAGTTTACGATGAATTAATATATCCTAAAATACAAAATAAACTTTTCAAGTTAAAATGTAATCGTTTGAAATATTCTATGGGTCTATATGTTTTTTATTTTGGAACAAAAAAAAAATATGAAAACATTGAACATCATACAATTTATTTAGGAAAATCTCACAGAAAATTACTTAATAAAATATTTTATACAAAAGAGTTAGATGATGATTTCAGTTATTATTTACACAGACCTTCAGCAACTGATCCGGATATGGCTCCAGCTGGAAAAGATTGCTTTTATGTTTTAGTACCTGTGCCAAATAATCAATCTAAAATAAATTGGAAGTCTCAAGGATATGATTTTAAAAAAAAAGTTATAAAAAAATTAGAAGAAACTTCTATGCCGAAACTTTCAAAATATATTGAAGCAGAAATTTTTATTTCACCTGATTATTTTGAAGAAAAATTGAATACAAAGCATGGATCAGGTTTTTCGATAGAGCCAATCTTTACGCAATCAGCATATTTTAGATTTCATAATAAATCGGAATTATTAAATAATTTATATTTTGTTGGAGCAGGTGCTCACCCTGGCGCTGGTATTCCGGGGGTACTTTCATCTGCTAAAGTTTTAGATCATTTTGAAATTTAGTTATGAATGATATATCTAAAAAAACTTTAAAAAATCATGCAAAAACCTTTTATTTTGCTGGATTGTTATTAAAAAAACATACACTTGATGATGCTGCTATTTTGTACACATTTTGTAGACAGCTTGATGATGCAGTGGATAAAAATCATAAAAATTCACCCAAAAAGCAGTTAAAATATTTAGTTGCAGATTATAGAAATCAAGTTTCAATAGATCCTGTAAATTTAGCTTTCAAAAAAATACAAAAAAAATATTGTTTAAATCAAAAATTTGTAGATGATTTAATTGATGGAATATCCTCAGATGTCGATTTCAAACAACCTAAGAGTTTGAGGCAACTTATCTATTATAGCTATCAGGTTGCTGGCACGGTAGGCGGAATGATGGCTAAAATTCTAGGTGCCAATAATAAAAATGCGTGGAAATTTGCTGTTGACTTAGGAATTGGTATGCAGCTAACAAATATATCTAGAGATGTTAAAGAAGACTCGCTTAACAAGAGAATTTATATTCCTAAAGATATGCTCCCGCAAAGTTTTTCTCCACAGGATATTTCTACAAATAGAAATAATGAGATGATTTTCACAAAAATTAAAGAAATATTAGAAATTGCTGAAAATTATTATAAAAGTGGTTTAGAGGGTATTTTTTATATACCTAATAAAAAAAATAAATTCAGTATCCTAATAGCTGCACAAATTTATAATAAAATTGGGAAAAAAATTATTAAAAATAAATTCTTATTTCTCAAGAAAAGAGTTTATGTAAATGTCTTTGAAAAAATCTACATACTCATGAAAAACTATTTAATACAAAAAAGGAAATGCAAGTTAACGGAACCAATTCATAAAACAAACCAACTACACAAACCTTATTTTACTATTTTATGATCTATGATATTGCAATTATAGGAGCTGGTTGTGCTGGATTGTCGTTAGCATATCAATTAACAAAAAAAAAAAATTCTAATCAGAAAATTATAATTTTAGATAATAAACAATTTTTTACAAAAGATAGAACTTGGTCATTTTGGAAAACTAATAAACATGATTTTGAGGATTGTTTAGATAAACAGTGGTCAAGATTTAACATTAAATTTAATAATAAAAAAAAAATTTTTGAGAGTTTAAAATATCCTTATCAAACTATTAATAGTTTAAAATTTTATAAAAAAATTCAACAAAGTCTCACTGATAATTTTGAACTAAAGTTAAATACAAAAATTAAAAAAATACAACAAACATCAAATTACTTTGAGATTTTTTCTAAAAATGAAGTCATTAAATCTAAATTTATATTTGACAGTCGCGTTCCAAAATTAAATTTTAAAAAATTATATCAACATTTTTTTGGTATTGAGATTCAAACTGATAAAGACTTTTTTGATAGTGAAGAAGTTTCTTTAATGGATTTTGATTGTGATCAAAAACATGGTGTACATTTTTTTTATATATTACCTTTTTCTAAACGAAAAGCTTTAATTGAAACAACATGGCTGTCTAAGTTAAATAATTTAGAAAAAAAAAAATATGTTGATGAAATAAAAAATTATATAGAAAAAAAATTAAAATTAAAAAGATATCATATAATTAGAGAGGAGATTGGAGCAATTCCAATGTTTAGAAAAAAAAATGAGAATAAAAAAGGGTATATTAATATCGGTTTACGCGGAAATATAAATCGAATGAGTACTGGATATACTTTTCCATATATTCAAAAACATTCAGAATTTATTGCAAGGTCAATTAAAAATTTTAAAATTAATAGCCCTATATCTCAAAAATATGAATTTCTAGACACTCTTTTTATTAAGGTTCTTCAAAATAATACGAAGATAATGCCAAGCGTTTTCTTCAAAATTTTTGATGAAAATAATCAAGATAGTGTGATACGTTTTTTATCAAGTAATAGTAGTTTTTATGATGATCTTAAGGTAATGAGTAAAATTCCAAAACTAATTTTTCTAAAACAGATGTTTAATTAATGAATACAATAAGAATACATTATTTTTTCTTAGCAAACTTTAGTTTCCTAGCTCTTATGTTTCATCTTTTTTTTAATGATGATTTCATAGATAATAATCTTTACTTGTTATTATTTTGTCTATTTCTAATTTTATCAATTGGTATCTCACATGGAGCGCTTGATAATATGAGAGGAAAAAAAATCTTATTACCTATGCTAAAGAATAAATGGTACTTGCTATTTTACCCGTGTTATATTTCACTGATATTGATTGTTATTATAAGTTGGGTTTCGTATCCAAATTTAACCTTATTGCTATTTCTCTTAGTTGCTAGTTACCATTTCGGTGAGGAAGATTTAAGTTTTTTTTTGAAAAATAAAGGAATTTTATTTAATTTTATAAGTTTCTTAAAAGGTTTTTTAATTATCACCCTTTCTTTTCATTTTAATTATGAAACTACTACATTGTTTTTTGATTATTTGATGGTACCTGAAGAAAATTATAAATTTTTAACTAAATTTAAATCTATTTTATTTTCAACTAATTTAATTTTAGCTACACTTGGAATTATTTATTTATTTAAGAGTCATATTGACAGGTTAACCTCAGTTTTGTTTGAAATATTAGTGGTAACTTTGTCGTTCATGCACTTGCCTTTAATTTTTTCTTTTACTTTGTATTTTTGTTTTCTACATTCATCAAAACATATAATTAGCCTATCAAGAAAGTTAGATCCTTCTAATCATAAAAATGGATTGAAGCTTTTTTTTATCAAAGCTATACCCTTAACGCTATTAACTGCAGTAACTTCTATATTAACTATTTATTTTCTAGGTGATAATCTTAATAAAAATATAATACAAATAATTTTTATAGGTTTGGCTTCTTTAACACTTCCACATATAATATTAGAAGTTTTAGGTAAAAAAAATGAATAATTTTTTAAATATATTGTTATGTGCCCCAAGGGGATTTTGTGCGGGTGTTGATAGAGCTGTCGACATAGTTGAAAAAAGTTTAAAAAAATATGGAAAACCAGTATATGTACGACACGAAATCGTTCATAACAAACATGTAGTTCAAACTTTAGAGAAAAAAGGTGTGATCTTTGTTGATGAGCTGAATGAAATTAGTGATAAAACAAGACCAGTTATTTTTTCAGCTCACGGAGTTCCAAAGAAAGTTTATCAAGAAGCAAATTTAACTAATTTACAGTTTATAGACGCTACATGTCCTTTAGTGTCTAAAGTTCATCGTGAAGCTGAATTGCTAAACAAACAAGACTATCAAATAATTTTAATTGGACACAGAAATCATCCTGAGGTCATAGGAACAATGGGCCAAATACCTAATGAAGATGTTACATTGATAGAAGAGATTAAAGATATTGATAGAATTAAATTAAAAAAAAAGAAGATTGCTTATATTACCCAAACAACATTGTCAGTTGATGATACAAAAAATATTATAGATGCTTTAAAGACTAAATTTCCAAAAATCAAAGCACCAATTAAAAGTGATATTTGTTATGCTACAACCAATAGACAAACTGCAGTAAAAAATATTGCCGCAAAATGTGATATTTTTTTTATAGTAGGTAGTAGACAATCTTCTAATTCTCAAAGATTAGTCGAAGTAGCAAAAAAAAATGGAAGTAAACAAAGTTTCTTAGTTCATCAAGAGTTTGAATTACCAAAAGAAACAATTCAAAATGCAAAATGTATTGGGGTAACATCAGGTGCT
>QCSF01000020.1 GCA_003209195.1 Pelagibacteraceae bacterium AG-470-E16
AATGATTGTAGATATTTAAATTTAAATTTTATTTATAATATTTAATTTTATTCCTTAACTTGATAATGATTATCATTAACAAAGATAATCAATTTTGTTTCTTGCAAATTATTAAATTGTAAATAAGTTTATTTTAGGAGTTAATCATGAAAAATATTAATACAGTAAGTTGTTCAAAATGTGGAATTAGAGTTGCACCTACATGCTCTAAATGTGAAAAAACTGTTGATTTTGCTGTGGTGGCAAATGGTTGTTTAGTTCAAATAACCAAATGTGATGAATGTTTTAATACTCCAATTGTCAGAGACGTTTGTCAACAAAATTAGTTTAATGAGTGCTATCATTCGATAGCACTCTATTTTTTTTTAAATGTTTTCATTTTAATGAAAGTTCAGAGTAGTTTATTAATATTGTCAATTATTTTACTGCTCTGAGGTTTTGTGAACGAGCTGAAAGTCTCTACAACTCTACCATCTTTATTTATTAAAATTTTAAAGAAATTCCATTTGGGCTGAAAATTATATTTTTCTTTGACCCATTTATAAAATGGATGAGCATCATCTCCTTTGATACTTGTAATATCGGTCATTGGAAAGTTTATTCCAAAATTTACCTCGCAAAACTTCTTTACCTCTTCTTTATTTTTTAATTCTTGATTAAAATCATTTGACGAGACACCAATGACAACTAAACCTTTGTCTTTGTAGTTTTCCCATAAAGCCTGCAAACCTTCATACTGATTGGTAAAACCACATCTACTCGCTACATTTACAATGAGCAAATTTTTACCTTTATACTTCGATAAACTCAACTCTTCTCCATTAATATTATTAAATTTAAAATCAAAAGCACTTTTCATATTTGCATAAGATAAAGTATTTATAAAAAAAATTAAAAATAAATATTTAAATATTTGCATGTCTTTTAGAGCATATTAATAATAATCCATAACCCAAAATAGTAGAAAACAACGATCCAAGTAATACACCAATTTTTACCCCATCAATTATTTCAGAATCTGGAAATGCAAGGTTACCGACGAATAAACTCATTGTAAAGCCAATGCCAGTCAATACACCTGTACCATAAAAACTTAGCCATCTAGCTCCAGTTGGCATTTCTGCTAATTTAAACTTTATTGCCGCATAAGAAAATATAAAAACACCAAGTTGTTTACCCACGAATAATCCTAAACAAATCCCTAACGGTACCGGCATAAAAAATTGAGTAATTGACATTCCATCAAAATTAACACCTGCATTAGCAAAAGCAAATATTGGCATTATTAAAAATGAAACATAAGGAGCTAAAGTATGCTCAACATGTTTCAGCATAGATGTACCATGATGGGACTTATCTGATTTATGGGGTATAGTAATTGCAAGAAGAACACCTGCAATAGTAGCATGTATCCCTGACTCATGAGTAAAGAACCACATAAAGACTCCAATTATAAGATATACAGAAAAATATTTGACATTTAATCTGTTAATAAGAATTAAAATTGCAAAACAAATAAACATTAAAATTAAGTAGGTAATATTTAACTTTGTCGTATAAAATAATGCTATTATGATAACTGCGCCCATATCATCAATTATTGCTAGTGCTACAAGAAAAACCTTGAGTGACAACGGAACTCTTGAACCTAATAAAGATAAAATCCCAATTGAAAAAGCAATGTCTGTTGCTGAAGGTATTGCCCAACCACGTAATGTTTCTGGAGTTTGTATATTAAAACCAATGTAGATTAAAGCTGGCACAAGCATTCCACCAACAGCCCCCAGAATTGGTAATGCTGCTTGTGTGGGACGTGATAGCTCACCCTCTACAAACTCTCTTTTAATTTCAAGTCCAACAACAAGAAAAAAAATTGCCATCAATGCATCATTTATCCAGTGAAATAATGATAATTTAAGTTTAAACTCTCCTATGCCAAGAGCATAATAAGTCTTTAATGCATTAAAATAATCATCTGATAATGCTGAATTACTTATAATTAACGCTATTATTGTCATAATTAAAAGAGTAATTCCAGCAGTAGACTCATGCTTAATATACCACCTAAAAAATGATGAAATTTTATAAATCACGCAGATTTATTATCATTTTCAGTTTAGAAATGAAATTCTTAAATCTTTAAAAGATCAATAAAATATGTATATAAGTCAGTCAATCGGGGCATAGCGCAGCCTGGTAGCGCATCTGGTTTGGGACCAGAGGGTCGCAAGTTCGAATCTTGCTGCCCCGACCATTTAAAAATGAAATTAAAAGCAAAAATATATGTGCCTTCAAAGACTGCTATGCAATCTGGTAATAAAAATAGTACTAGATGGTTATTGGAATTTACTAAAAAAAAAACATCAAGCGATTTTTTAATGAATTGGACCTCTACATCTGACACACAATCACAGGTAAAACTATTTTTTGACACAAAAGATAAAGCTATAAATTATGCAAAAAAAAAAAATATTGATTATGAAGTTTTAGAACCAAAACAAAATAAACTGAAATTAAAATCTTACTCAGATAACTTTTTATCTTAAAATATGTTTCGGAGTTTTTATTTGAATAAAAAGTGGTTACTTTGGTCTTGGGGTGGGGGGATATTTTTATTATTATCACTTTTAATCCAAGTTACAATTACAGTTAAAATTAATGAGTGGTACAAAGGTTTTTATGATCTTTTACAAAAACCAACTGAAAATGATATTTCAATGTTTTGGGATAAAATCTTTGAGTTTACTTATCTAGCAATGCCGTATGTAGCATTAGCTACATTTACAGCATATTTCACAAGATTGTACGCTTTTAGGTGGAGAGAAGCCATGACATTTGACTATATTCCAATGTGGACAACAGGTAGAGTTAATGTCGAAGGCTCGGCTCAAAGACTTCAAGAAGACACTATGAATTTTGCAAAAATTGTTGAAAATTTGGGTTTGCAAGTTGTTAGAGCAATTATGACTTTAATTGCTTTCACACCAATACTTTGGTCTTTATCATCAAAAGTAGAAATTGATTTTTTAAAAAATATACCAGGCTCTTTAGTTTGGGTTGCTTTTGCAACAAGTATTGGAAGCTTAATTATAAGTTGGTTTGTTGGTATTAAACTACCTGGATTGGAGTACAATAATCAAAGAGTCGAAGCTAAATTTAGAAAAGAATTAGTCTATGGGGAAGATGATAGGGACACTTATGCAAAACCTGACACTGTTTTTGAATTATTCACAGGAATTAAATTTAATTACCATCGTCTTTTTCTTCATTATGGATACTTTGATATATGGATAAATATATACGATCAATTTATGGTTATAGTTCCTTATCTTGTAATGGCGCCAGGCTTGTTTACTGGTGCGATAACACTAGGTTTTGTTATTCAGGTATCAAATGCTTTTGCTAGAGTTCATAATAGTTTTTCGTTATTCACTCAAAACTGGACAAAAATAACGGAATTAAGATCAATATATAAAAGGCTAAATGAATTTGAAATAGCAATAGGCTACAAAAAAATTGCTTAACCTGTGTCTATAATGTTCAAAACTTTTTCTTTTTTAAAAATTTTAAATAAAGTTTCAAAATTTTTATTTTGGATTTTATTTATTTTCTCTAAATTATTTTTAGCTAATTCAAAAAGATGTGAATGATAAATAGGATCTGCAATTATAAAATCTTTTTCACCACTTTGTTTATAACCTACGATATCACCAAAACCCCTAAGTCTTAAATCTTCCTCAGAAATATAAAAACCATCATTAGATTTTTTCATTATTTTCAACCTTTTTTTTCCGGTTTCTGATATAGAAGAAGAATAAATAAGCAAACAGTGAGCTTTAGACCCAGATCTTCCAACCCTACCTCTCAATTGATGTAATTGCGATAAACCAAATCTTTCCGCATTTTCAACTATTATTGTATTTGCGTTTGGATTATCAATTCCGACCTCTATTACTGTTGTTGAAATTATACATTTTAATTTTTTTTGTATAAAATTTTTCATAATTAAATCTTTTTCATTTTTTTTTAATGATCCGTGTATCAAGCCAATTTCCTTATTAATTTTCTTTTTTAAAAAATTATGTCTTTTTATAACGGCCATTAGTTTTGATTTTTCACTTTCTTCAATTAAAGGACACACCCAATAAATTTGATCTCCAAAATTAATTTTTTTATTAACAAAATCTATTACCTCATCTAATTTATCTATAGGTTTAATTAGAGTATCTATATTATCATTTGAAAAAGGTTTGTTTTTGATTGTGGAAATATCCATGTCACCATAATTAGTTAATACCAAAGTTCTTGGAATGGGTGTTGCTGTCATTAATAAAACATCAGTATTATTAGATCCTTTCAAAGCAAGACTTATTCTTTGTTTTACACCAAATTTATGTTGTTCATCTATAACTATTAAACCTAAATTTTTAAACTCTATTTTATCTTGAAACAAAGAATGAGTACCAACTAAAATATTTATTTCTCCTTTTTTTAATTGAGATCTGATTATTTCTTGATTTTTTAACTTAGTTTTACCAGTAAGTAACTCAATCTTAATATTTGAATTATTTAAAAATTTTTTAAATAAATTAAAATGTTGTATAGCTAAAATTTCGGTTGGGACCATTATGGCTGATTGGAAGTTTGATTTTACACTTAAAAACATAGCAATTAAAGCAATCACAGTTTTACCGGATCCTACATCTCCCTGCAAAACTCTCATCATTTTTTTTTCAGATTTCATGTCTTGAATAATTTCATTTAAACATAAATTTTGATCATCAGTGAGTTTAAATGGTAACATTTTAAAAATTAAATTAATTTCTTTTTTACATATCTTTTTTGGATTTTTTTTAATTAATTGAATTCTTTTTTTTATTTCATTAAATACTAGTAAATTACAAAATATTTCATCATACGCTAAACGCTCATAAAATTTAGAATTTTTATTTATGTCATCTATTTCAATAGGATTATGAATTCTTTTTATACTATCAGACCATGACACCCACTTCATTTCTCTCAAAAAACAATCTTCATACCAATCAGGAACTTGTTTTATATTATTTGCTTCATTGCTATAAATTTTTTGTAATGTTTTATCTGATATGCCTTTAATAGATTGATACCTTGACATTATTTTCTTTATATCTGATCCTTTGTTTGTTGTTCTAATGTATTCAGGATTAGTAATTTGAAATTTATTTTTATATGTATTGACTTTACCACTTATGACTACCTCTTCATTAAGCGGCAGCATTTGTTTAATATAATTTTCTCTTGTATTAAAAAAAATTATATCAATTTTGCTATATTCGTCTTTACAAGTTACTCGACTTGGTAAATTTCTTATTCTTGGAAAATTATATTTAATTGGAATAGCAAATACAGTAGATATTTTACCAACCTCTAATTGATCTAATTTTGGACAGTATCTTCTATCAATACAGCCTGTTGGTAAATTTAGTAGTAAATCAATTTTGTTAAAAATATTTTTCTCTTCTAATTTTTTTTGTATTATTGGGCCAATTCCCTTAATTTTAATAATTGTGTCAAAAAGCTCATTTTTCATTGATAATAATTGTTATTTTTATATGTATTTTCTTCGTGAGCAATAAAGACTTTATAAAAAAACTGTTGTTTAGATCTAATCATAGAGGAACGAAGGAGATGGATATCGTTCTTGGTGGTTTTTTTAAAAAAAAACATCAAAACTTAACAAAGGTCGATCTTGATGAATTTGAGAAACTTTTAGAAGTTAGTGACAAAGTTTTAACTGACTATTTTGTGATGAAAAAACCTAATCTAAAATTAGATACTATAGGAGTGGTTATAAAAATTAAAAACTTTTTAGAAGATCATTAATAATAGGTTGAATAAAAAATGATTTAGTTTAAATATTTCGTCCATGGACGGAAAAGCTATTGGACAATTTATACCACTCATACTGATTTTTGTTATATTTTACTTTTTGTTAATCAGGCCACAGCAAAAAAGAATAAAAGAACATAAAGCTATGGTTGAGGCTCTTACAAGAGGAGACAACGTTGTTACTGCAGGTGGAATAGTGGGTAAAGTAGTTCGAGTTTTAGATAATGATAAGGCAGAATTAGAAATTTCACAAAATGTTAACGTCCAAGTAGTAAAGTCTACTATTTCTCAAGTATTAAGCAAAACCGAGCCCAAAAAATAGTTTAGTGTGTTACATTTTTCACGAATAAAAATATTTATAATTTTTTTATTAATAATGATAGGTTTTATATTTTTTATTCCTAATTTATTTAAAGATCAGTATTTCTTTTTACCTAATAAAAAAATAGTTTTAGGTTTAGATTTGCAAGGTGGTTCTTATCTATTACTAGAAGTAGACACGGTACCTTTATTTAAAGAAAAAATTGAAACTAAGTCATTCATTATTAGAAAGAAAATTAGATCTGAAAGAATGAATATTAAGAATTATAAAATTGAAAATTTAAAGATAATGTTTGATTTAGATCCTGCTAATACTGAGAAATTTAAAAAAATAATTAATCAGAGCGAAATAAACCCTAGAGTTAATGAGTTAGAAAATGAACTTGTTTATAAAATAGAGAAAAATTCTATTCAAATAGAATTTAGTGATTTTTATTTGAAAAGAATAAAAAAAAATGCAATGGAACAATCTTTAGAAATCATTAGATCAAGAATTGATGAACTTGGAACTAGAGAACCAACAATTATTGCTCAAGGTGAAGAGAGAATATTAATTGAACTACCTGGCATAAAAAATCCTAAAAAAATTAAAGATATCATTGGGACTACTGCAAAATTAACTTTTAAATTTTTAGCCAATAATGATGCAAATCTAAATAGTTTTGAAAAACTTAAATCAAAAAATAATCTAGAAGATTATAATATTGAAAAAAAATTAGTACTTTCAGGAGAACATTTAACCGATGCACAACCAGGGTTTGATAATTTAAATAACTCTTCGGTTGTAAATTTTAAATTAGATAGTTTTGGTTCAAAAAAATTTGCATATGCTACGAAAAATAATATTGGAAGGAGATTAGCAATAATAATTGATAATAAAGTTGTAAGCGCACCTGTAATAAGAGACGCTATAACTACAGGGAGTGGTCAAATTTCAGGAAGCTTTAGTGTTGAAGAGGCAAATAATCTAGCTATTGTCTTACGTTCGGGAGCTTTGCCGGCACCAATGTCTATTATTGAAGAGAGAACAGTCGGACCCGATCTTGGGCAAGAAAGTATAGATAAGGGAGTGATCTCTTTGATAATAGGTTTTTTTTTAGTAATAATTTATATTCTGTACAATTATAGAATTTTCGGTCTATTTGCTAATGTTTCTCTTTTAATTAACTTAATTTTGTTGATTAGCATACTTACAATTTTAGAAGCTACTTTAACTTTGCCTGGAATAGCAGGTATAATTTTAACTGTTGGAATGGCAGTAGATGCTAACGTATTAATATATGAGAGAATTAAAGAGGAGTTAATGATTGAGAAAAATCTTATAATTGCTTTTGACAATGGGTATAAAAGAGTTTTAACTACATTACTGGATGCCAATATAACTACAATAATAGCTTCTATTGTATTATATTTTATTGGTAGTGGACCAATTAAGGGTTTTGCGGTGACTTTAACAGTTGGAATTATAACATCTTTATTTACAACGTTTGTTTTAGGTCGGTTATTTGTATCACTTTATATAAAATCTAATAAAAATGTAAAAATCAAAATTTAATGATTAATGTTTATAATAGAAAATTACCTTTTTTAAAAAATTATAAGAAATTTTATTTAGCCTCTATTTTTCTCTTATTAATTTCAATAATTTCAATTTATATAAAAGGATTAAATTTAGGTATTGATTTTAAAGGTGGTACTATAATTGAAATGCAGTTTGACTCACCAATTACAGCTGAGAAAATTCGCCAATCGCTTTTAAAACAAAACCTAGGCGATATTAAGGTTAAAGAATTTGGTAATAATAAAACGTATTTAGCTATTTTAGAAAAAAAAAGTGGTAAAGCAAATTTTATTTCTCAAATTAAAATTAATTTAGAAAAAAAACTCAGTAAAACAATAAATTTTAGAAGAGTCGAAATGGTTGGTCCTAAAATAAGCAAAGAACTCACAAAATCTGGAATATATGCTGTTTTGATAGCTTTAATTTTGATGTTATTTTATATTTGGCTTAGATTTGAGTGGCAATTTAGTCTAGGCGCAATTTTAGCTTTGTCTCATGATGTTATTCTTACACTTGGTGCATTTAGCATAATTGAATTTGAGTTTAATTTATCGATTATTGCAGCAATTTTAACAATAGTTGGTTATTCAATGAACGACACA
>QCSF01000021.1 GCA_003209195.1 Pelagibacteraceae bacterium AG-470-E16
AAAAAGATATATATCAAAATTTTAAAAAAAGAGAGAGATACATATCTTACTTTTTTTGTAAAAAAGATTTTTACTTGATGACACTAAATATCGTTTCACAAAATTTTTTTATGATCCAAACTAAAATAAAAGGACCAAAAAAAAAATATAATATACTTGCAAAGTATTACAGGACTATCTAGGAGATCTTTTAGATAAAATTCTTTGTAATGTTCTTCTGTGCATTTTCAAACGCCTTGCAGTTTCAGAAACATTTCTATTACATAATTCAAATACTCTTTGAATATGTTCCCATTTAACCCTATCTGCTGACATTGGATTTTCTGGTGGTTGCGCTTTACTATTAGGTTCTGCTAACAAAGCTGCTTCGATATCTTCTGCGTCTGCTGGTTTTGCTAAATAATCAATTGCTCCAGCTTTAACAGCTGATACTGCAGTTGGTAAGTTCCCATAGCCCGTTAACATTACAACCCTGCTTTCTGGATTTAATTTATGAATTTCTTCAATAACATCAAGGCCACTTCCATCTAGTAGTCTTAAGTCAACTACAGCAAAAGCAGGAGGCGATTTTCTTGTTGATATCAAGCCTTCTTCAACACTTTTCGCCAGGGAAATTTTAAAACCTTTGGTTTCCATCGCTCTACCGAGCCTGTTCCTAAATGGATCATCGTCATCAACGATTAATAAGGTTTTATCTGCAAAATTTGCAATATTCATTTTACTAGGTGTATTTCTCATGAGATTATATATATGTACCTTCTTTAATTTTACAACTCTTACAGAGCAAATAATCCATAGATTATAAGTTGAAATCAAAGACTTATTTTTATTTTTTTTTCTTTACATAAATTCAAAATACTTTATCCCGCGATTTAGGTTGTTTTTTTTTTTAAGAATTTATTATGAGAATAAATAGACTGATTGTAAACTAACGAGAGGTTTTATGAGATGGCGAAATTTCAGTGTGTGGACGAATTGGTTAAAGCTTTACACCCAATAGATCCAGTTTATTGTTTAAGAAAAAAAAGTTTAAAATTGGCTGCAAATTGGTTCAAAAACAATTTCCCAGGAGATGTTCTTTACGCTATAAAGTGTAACCCTGCAGATTTAGTTATCAAATCCTTAATTAAATATGGTATTTCTCATTTCGATGCTGCATCAATTGATGAAATAAAATTAATAAAAAAAATATCACCAAGCTCGACTATTTATTTCATGCATCCCGTCAAAAAAGAAAGTAGTATTAGAGAGGCTTATTTTTCATATGGTGTAAAGGCATATTCTTATGATAGCAAAGAAGAATTAGAAAAAATTTTGAAAGTTACTAAAAATGCGAATGATCTAGAATTATTTTTAAGAATCCAAGCTTCTAATGAACACGCTGAAATTGATCTATCGAAAAAATTTGGAGCTAATAATAATGAAGCAATTACGCTAGCAAGAGTTGGAAGATTAAAATCTAAATTATTTGCATTTAGCTTTCATGTAGGTTCGCAGTGTATGCACCCCATAGCATATACAAAAGCTATAAGAAACATGGGTAATATTATTAAGAAATCGAACATTTTTCCTGATATAATTAATGTTGGTGGAGGTTTTCCTACAACATATCCTGATTTATATCCTCAACCAATTAAAAATTATTTCAAAGAAATTAAAAACGCTATAAAAAAACTTAATTTAAAAAAAGAACCTAAGTTAATTTGTGAGCCTGGAAGAGCTTTAGTTGCAGAGAGCGGGTCTACGATTGTAAAGATAGAACTAAAAAAAAAACAAAATCTTTATATAAATGATGGTACATATGGATCCTTATTTGATGCTGGTACACCAAAATTTATTTTCCCAACAAAGGCTATTCAGATTGAAAATATTCCATCAAAAAGATTGATCCCTTATAGTTTTTATGGACCTACATGCGACGGCTTAGATTATATGAAGGGACCATTTATGCTACCTTCGAATATAAAAACAGGTGATTACATCGAAATAGGTCAGTTAGGTGCATACGGTATGAGTTTTAGAACTAATTTTAACGGTTTCTACTCTAATCAAATACACGAAATTAATGATAAACCTATAATGTCAATTTACGAAGCTGACGATAATTATAATATTAAAACTTTATTTGCTTAATTATGGGTCACAATAAGTCTAGCTTTTTAAAGCATCCAATTGAACACATTGATATTACCTCTTTTGATGCAAGGCCAATTATAAATGCCATGTCGAAAATGTCTTTTGTTTCTAGAGAAACTGCAAATGCTGCAAAAATATACAACAAAATGCTAAAAGAAAAAAATTGTACTATTTTTTTAACATTAGCTGGTTCTACTTCAGCTGCAGGGTGCATGCAGCTTTATGCTGACCTTGTAAAAAACAATATGGTTGACGCAATAATAGCTACTGGTGCTTCCATTATTGATATGGATTTTTTTGAGGCTCTTGGATACAGACATTACCAAGGTTCACAATTTCAAAATGACAATATCTTAAGAGATAATTATATTGACCGTATCTATGATACTTATATTGATGAGGATGAACTTCAGAAATGTGATCAAATAATCGGTGAAATAGCAGATAGTCTAAAACCACGCGCATATACATCTCGCGAATTTATTCAAGAACTAGGTGCATATTTAAAATCTAACAGTAAAAAAAATAATTCTTTAATAGAAATATCGTATGATCATAATGTACCAATTTTTTGCCCTGCATTTACTGATAGCTCTGCTGGATTTGGTTTAGTAATGCATCAAGAAAGAAATCCTGATAATCATATTACTATAGACTCTATTAAAGAATTTAGAGAACTAACCGAAATCAAGATACAATCTGGGTCATCTGGCTTAGTAATGATAGGAGGCGGTGTTCCTAAAAACTTTGTTCAAGATACTGTTGTTTGTGCCGAATTGTTAAAAAAGAAAGTTGATATGCACAAATATGCAGTTCAAATTACTGTAGCTGATAGTCGTGATGGAGCTTGTAGTAGCTCTACTTTAAAAGAGGCAAGCTCCTGGGGTAAAGTTAATTCTTCAGAAGAGCAAATGGTTTATGCTGAGGCAACATCAGTAATGCCATTAATTGCAAGCGATGCTTACCACCGTGGATACTGGAGAGATAGACCAATTAAAAATTTATCTAAAATATTTTAAAATGAGTATACATAAGCCATCAAATGGGTTCCTTGGTTTACCAAATCAAGTAGTTAGTAAAAATAAAGTCCAAATTATCCCATTTGGCTTAGAAAAGACAGTGACTTATAATGGTGGCACAAAATTTGGACCTAGAAATATTATCAAAGCATCACACCAAGTAGAGTTATTTGATGAAGAACTTAAAATGTTATCGTATAAAAAATTTAACATTGAGACACTTAAAATAATAAAGATAAAATCCAAACTAAAAGACGCATTACTTCAATTAACGAAAATTGTAGATCAAAGTTTAATTAAAAATAAACTTCCTATTGTATTAGGCGGAGAGCATACAATTACACCAGCTATCATTAAATCTTTTTCTAATAAATATTCAAATTTAACCATTGTCCAAATTGATGCACATGCAGATTTAAGAAATAATTACTTAGGTTTAAATTTTTCTCACGCAACTGCGATGAGAAGATGTTTAGATTACAAAAATATTAATATTATTTCTTTTGGAATTAGAAATCTCTCTCAAGAAGAATATGACTATATTAATAAAAATAAAAAAAGAATAAAAATTTTTTGGGCCAAAGACTCACATAAATGGAATATGACAAAATTTAAAAAATTATTAAAAAATAAAAATGTTTATGTTACTTTTGATTTAGACGGTTTTGACTCTAGTTTGATGCCGGCAACAGGTACACCTGAACCTGGAGGTTTGTTTTGGAATGATGCAATGAAAATTCTTAAAACCACTTTTGAAAATTCACACGTTGTGGGCGCTGATGTGAGTGAATTATCGCCAAAAAAAAATTTATTTGCATGTGATTTTTTAGCGGCAAAACTAGTTTATAAAATTTTATCCTACAAATTTGCTAATTGATCATTGACCCAACTCACTTTTATAGAAGCGCCAGATTTTTTATTATTACAAAAAGTTACTTTTGAATGACATCTTTCTAATAAACTTTTCGAAATAAATACACCTAATCCCATACCCTGCTTATTTTTTTTCACATTAGCAGAACTTAAGTATGGCTGTCCTAAATTTGAAATAATATCATCATCAAAGCCAGCACCATCATCATTTATAAATATTGTTGTAGTTGTTTTATTTTGATTAATTATAATGTCTATTTTTGTTTGGCAAAATTTAATTGCATTTTCAATGAAATTGCGAAGAGCGTAACTAATTTCTGTTTTTTTAGGTATCTTAATTCTCTCATTTAAAAATTCATTGATTACATTAATTTCTTTGTTTGACTTATTTTCAATTGAGTAAATAATTTCATTAACCAGTTCTTTTGGGGAAACATTGAAGATAAACTGGTCCTGTTCTTTTTTTTGAGCTATATCTTTTAAAATTGAACTACATCGAGAAGCTTGATTTATTAACAAACTAATATCATCCCGCACCGATTTATTATCGCATAACTCTTTTTGTAATTCTTTGCCTACTAAAGATATCGTTGCTAACGGTGTAGCTAATTCATGTACTGCTGCTGCTGCCATACCGCCAACCGAATTTACAACTTTTTCGTTTGTTAGCTCTTCTTCTAATTTATTCATTGCTCTAACACGCACTCTATTATCACGTCCTAATTGATAGGCATAATTAGCTAAAAATATTATGCCTATTGTCAATGAAAGCCATACACCAAGCTCATAATACTTTGGTAGTAATATAACATCTTTAAGTGGCGTAGGTAATGGTAAATGATAAAAAGCAATTATAGTTGAGAATATTATTGAACATGCAACAATAAATTGACTACTATCTCGTGATAAATACGTTACAGAAATTGTAGTTGGAACAATAATCAAAATTGAAAAGGGGTTTGATAAACCACCAGTTATAAATAACAATAATACTAACTGAATTAAATCATAAAAAATATTTATAGTAGCATAAAAATTATTTATGGTTAAAAATTTTGTTTTATTTAGTTCTAACAAAATATTAATTACTGCAGACACAAAAATTAATGCTAAAGTTACAAAATATGGAAATTGAAATTTTAATCCGTAATAAACGAATGAAACAGTAAAAAATTGACCAATAATAGCAATCCACCTGATATTTATTAAAGTTTCAAGTGTTATTCGAAGATTCTTTGGATTTATTTGCTCTTTAAAAAACATTTTTTTAAATGTCTAAGTTTGTGACATTAATGGCATTCTTATTAATAAAATTTCTTCTTTTTGAGACATCTTCACCCATTAATGTAAAAAATATTTCATTATCTGATTCAGATGGTGAAGAATTTTCGCCATTAATTTTTGAATAATTAACCTTTAAAAGAGAATTGTTAGATGGATTTAAGGTTGTCTGCCACAGTTCGTCGGGATTCATTTCCCCAAGACCCTTGAATCTTTGTAATGACAAATTCTTTTTGCCTATATCTATTAAAGCATAAACAAATTCTGTTATACTTTTTGTAGACACAGAACTTTCTCCTTCGCTTATAATACAATCATTTTGAAAATATTTTGCTAAAATATTATATTTTGATAATTTTCTTAAAAATTCTTTGTTTTTGAAAAAATTTAGATTTAGTTTTTTTGTTACTTTTTCATGATAAAAATCTCTTTCTAAAATTAAATTATTCTCCTTAAACAAAGAAATCCACTTAGTTTCATCTTTTTGCTGTTCTTGATTTAACTTTTCGGCAACAGCTGATATAGCACCAATTTTTTTCTTGTTATCATTATCGTCTAATATTAAAATTTTCTTATCTTTGGTTGTGAAAGCTCCAATGATCATTAACTGTTCTAAAATATCGTGATCAACATTTATTGATAACATAAGTTTATATAAATTATATATTTCGTCTATAAAATTTTTTTCAAATTTAAATTTTGTATTATTTTTAAATTTAATTTCATTTATTTTTTCATTTGCATTACTAATCGTTAGATCTTCTAAGTCTTTGTCACTGTTAAGATATTTCACTATTTTTCCACTTTTAATTTTATACAATGGTGGTTGAGCAATGAATATGTGCCCATTTCTAATCAGTTCGTTGAACGGGGGATTGTTAAAAAATGTCAACAGCAATGTTCGAATATGAGAACCATCTACATCAGCATCTGTCATAATTATAATTTTTCCATATCTTAATTTATTTATCTCAAATGGTTCAACCCCAGTACCTATTGCATTAATCAAAGTAACGATTTCATTAGATGATAACATTTTTGAAAAAATTTTTTTTATTTCGGAAGCGTTATTTTTTTTTTCAACAAAAGTATTTAATATTTTTCCCCTCAATGGTAAAACAGCTTGAAATTCTCTATTACGAGCTTGTTTAGCAGAACCGCCAGCAGAGTCACCCTCCACTAAAAATAATTCTGTTTTACTTATATCGTTGGATTGACAGTCAGCTAATTTACCTGGTAGGCTAGTTATATCCAATGAATTTTTTCTACGAACACTCTCCCTAGCCTTTTTAGCTACCTCTCTTGCAATTGCTGCTTGAATAATTTTGTTAATTACAACTTTGGCTATTTTTGGATTTTTATCAAACCATAATGATATTTTCTCACTAGTTATTGTTTCTACAACAGGTCGTACTTCTGACGATACAAGTTTTTCTTTTGTTTGAGATGAAAATTTTGGATCTGGCACTTTTACAGATAATACACAAATCAGACCCTCTCTTACATCATCTCCAATGATATTAACTTTTTCTTTCTTACCAAAACCATTATCATTAGCATATTTATTTATTAATCTCGTAATTGAGTTCCTAAATCCTAATAAGTGAGTTCCACCATCCTTCTGGGGAATATTATTTGTAAAACAGAAAACATTTTCAGAAAAAGTGGAATTCCATAAAAGAGAACATTCTAAATTAATATTATTTTTCTCAGATATAAAATACAAAGGATCTTCAAATAAAGTTTGATTTTCATCATTTTTAATTTTATTTTTTTCTTTATTGAGATCTTTTACAAATTCTTTTATTCCACCATCAAATTTATATAAAATATTTTTAGATTTTTCATTTCTTTTATCTGATAATTCAATGCTTAATCCTTTATTCAAATATGCCAGTTCTTTTAGTCTTTTTTCTAAAATTAAAAAATTAAATTTAGTATCTGAAAAAATTGAACTTGAAGGTAAAAAAGTAACATTAGTACCTTTGCGATCAGATTTACCTTTTTGTTTCAAAGGGGCTTTAGTAACACCATTTTCAAATTCAACAAAATAGGCTTTTCCATCTCTAAATATTTCTACCTTAAGTTTTTCTGATAACGCATTTACTACTGAAACACCAACTCCATGTAACCCACCTGAAACTTTGTAAGTGTTATGATCAAATTTGCCACCTGCATGTAATTGCGTCATAATTACTTCAGCTGCTGAAATTTTTTCAGATTTATGTATTTCGACAGGTATTCCTCTGCCATTATCCGATACAGTAACAGAATTATTTTTATTTATTATAACACCTATTTTGTCACAATGACCCGCTAAAGCTTCATCTATAGCATTGTCTACAACTTCAAAAACCATATGGTGTAATCCGGAACCATCATCAGTATCACCAATGTACATACCTGGTCTTTTTCTGACTGCATCTAACCCTTTCAGAACTCTGATAGAATCTGCGCCATAAGTAGGTCTTCTTTTAATTGCTGATGACATTTTTTTTTATTTTTTTAATTAACAAGATCACTGTTTATATCATTTTTAGTGTGAAAAATGGAGTGCAAGATTACTGTAAATGTATAAAAAATCCTTTATTTTCAATGACTTGAAAAAGATTTTTACTTGTACCGGTATACCAAATTTGTGTATTGAATTTGCACACTTCATTGAATAACTTTAAGAAATTTATTTCATCTATATGTGATGTTGCCTCATCAAGTAATAATAT
>QCSF01000022.1 GCA_003209195.1 Pelagibacteraceae bacterium AG-470-E16
CTGTAACATTAGAACCAGGATTACAAATTGAATTATCTGGAGCTCCATGCGTAAATATTCATGAAACCTGTAAGGAAGTAAATTTATATTTGAAAGAATTAAAGCAAGCTTGTTCTCAACTTGGCATCGGAGTTATTGGAATTGGTTTTGTACCAAATACTAAATTTAATGAAATCTATAAACTAAGAAAAAAAAGATATGATATTATGAGAAGTTATATGGCAAAAGTAGGTTCATTGGGATTAGATATGATGCATAGAACAGCAGCTACACAAGTTAATTTTGATTTTTCATCTGAAGAAGATTTTAAACAAAAAACGAAAGTAGCAAGTTGTCTAGTACCAGTCGCAATATCTCTTTTTTCGAACTCTCCTATTGTGGAGAAACACTTAAGTGGTTTTGTTGGTTACAGAACTCATATATGGCAACATACGGACTCTAAAAGATCTGGCTTGATCCCATTTTTTTTTGAAAATGAAAATACTTACGAACAATATTGTGATTTCGCATTAGATGTACCAATGTATTTTGCAAAAAGAAATAATAAAATTATTGATTGTTCGGGTAAAGATTTTAAAGATTTCATTAACGGAAAATTAGATGAGGTTAATAATGAGGAAGCCAATTTAGAGGATTGGGCAAATCATCTTTCCACAATATTTACAGAAGTAAGAGTTAAACAATATTTAGAAATAAGACCAGCGGACTCTTGTTCTTGGTCTGGAATATGTTCAATACCAGCTTTTTGGACAGGAATTTTATATGATAAAAAAATTTTAAATGAATGTTTTGAAATATTTAAAAATTGGAAGTTTAAGGATGTTAACCAATCTTATATAGAGAGTGCTAAAAAAGGTTTTGATGCAGAATTATATGGTAAATCAATGTTAAAGCACGCTAAATTCTTTTTAGATTTATCTCGAAAAGGTTTAGAAAATAGAAATAAATTAAATTCAAATAATGATGATGAAAGTATTTTTTTGGTAGACTTAAATAAATTTATTAAAAATAAAAAAAATCTTTCAAATAAATTGATCGAAGAGTTTGATAAAATATTTAAAAACAATCTAGATTTAATTTTTGATGAAAAAGCGTTTTAATATAGCAATTCAAATGGATCCTTTAGAAAAAATTAATCCAAAGGCGGATAGTACTTATATTATAGTCAAAGAGGCTCAGGACCGTGGTTACAAAACTTTTCATTATTTACCTAAAGATATTTCTTTAAAAAATAATAATATTATAGTTGAAGGTTATTATTTTAAAATTGTAGATTTAAATAAAAAAATTCTAAAAAAACAAAAAAAGAAATCTATAAATTTAAATAAATTTGATTGTGTTTTAGTAAGACAGGATCCACCCTTCGATATGGAATATATTACAACTACATATCTCTTGGAGATGATTAGTGATAAAGTACTAATAATTAATAACCCGACTGAAATTAGGAATAATCCAGAAAAGCTCTCAATGTTTTACTTCAAAGATTTAATACCAAAAACCCTAATATCTAGGAATTTATTTGAGATTGAAAATTTCATAAAAAAAAATTTATATACAATTTTAAAACCATTATACGGCAGCGGCGGCGAAGGGATACAGAAGGTAAAAAGAGGCTCGATAAAAAATAAAAAAATAATTCTAAATATGATAAAAAAGTATAAAGGGGCTATAATTGCTCAAAAATTTATCAAAGAGATAAATAAAGGCGATAGAAGAATAATCTTAATAGATGGTAATTATATCGGTTCTGTCGCAAGAATACCCAAGAAAGGAAGTATAAAAGCAAATTTTCACGCTGGAGGCTATGCCAAAAAAACTGGATTAGTATTTAGAGATAAAAAAATTTGTAAATCACTTCAATCATATTTAAAGAAAAAAGGCCTTTTTTTTACTGGTATAGATGTCATAGGGAATTACTTAACAGAAATTAATGTCACATCTCCAACTGGAATACTGGAAATTAACAAATTAAACTCAATGAAAATCGAAAAAATCTACTGGGATAATCTAGAAAAAAAATTGGAAAAAAAGATAGAGGCGACATAGCCGCCTCTATCTATATTAAATTATCTTATATCAATTTGTCTTGGTTTTTTTGTCTCTGGAATTATTCTTTCAAGCGAGACTTTTAAAAGACCATCTTTAAGCTCTGCACCTTTAACCTCAGTATCATCAGAGATAGTAAAAGATTTACTAAAAAATCTCTTAGAGATACCTTGATGAATCACATTTCCATTTTCATCAGTAGTTTTTGAGTCATCCTTTTTAATAGACTTAATAGTTAAAAGATTATCAGCGTACTCAATCGATATATCTTTTTTGTTATAACCTGCTAAAGCAACCTCAACATTATACTGATTATTTCCAGTTTTGACTATGTTGTATGGTGGATAGTTAACTGATGGTGATTTAAAAAAATCATCTTCGAACATTTTTTCAAAATGATCAAAAATGTTGTCATACCCAACAGTAACAGGTCTTAATTGATTAAATATAGATAAAGCATTACTCATTTTGTCCTCCTTTGTTAAGCAAGTACTTTTATAAGTCCTAGTATTAAGCAACTTATAGATTTTATATGGGAAAGTTTTTTTTTTTTTCAAGATGTAATTTTTTCTGAAATTTTCAAAGCAAAAATATATGCAAGAGCTACCTCATTGAGGTAATCGTAACGACCACTTGCACCACTATGACCAGCATCCATATTCATATCTAATATCATTAATTTGGAATTAGTATTAAAATCTCTTAGTTTTGCAATCCATTTTGTCATTTCCCAATAGGTTACTCTAGGATCTGTAATGCCACCTGTAATTAGCATGTTTGGGTATCCTTGTTTTTTAACATTATCATAAGGTGAATAACTTTTTATGTATTCATAGGCTTGTTTACTATTTTTTAAATCTCCCCACTCTGGAATTTCTGTTATTGTTAATGGCAATTCCTCATCAAGCATTGTATTACATATATCTACAAACGGAACTTGTGCAATTATACCTAAAAATAAATCTGGCCTTTCATTTGAAATATATCCCATCAGCAAACCACCTGCTGACCCACCTTGAGCAATTATTAGGCCTTCGGATGTATATTTGTTTTTACATAAATATTCAGCACAAGAAATAAAATCTAAAAAAGTATTTTTCTTGTTCATAAGCTTCCCATCCTCATACCATTCTTGACCCTTCTCACGACCACCTCTTATATGTGCAATCGCATAGATAAAACCACGATCAATAAGTGAGAATCTGTTTGAAGAAAAGTTATCTGGAATTGTAATACCATAACTACCATATCCATATAACAGCAGAGGGGCTTTGCCATCAATTTTTGTTTTTTTATTGTAAAAAATAGTCAATGGTATTTTCTTTTTATCGTGGGCATTAACCATTACACGTTTACACTCATAATTCTCTTTTTGGTAACCTGAAGGAATTTCCTGAATTTTTCTTAAATTTTTTTTTTTTTTTTTGCAATCATAATCATATATAGTTTTAGGCGTAATTGGTGAGCTATAAGTAACACGAATAAAGTCAGTATTAAACTCATACTGATCAGATAAAGATAGTTCGTAGGTCTCGTCGTCAAACTTTATTAAATGTTCTTCTAAGTTTTCTAAATCTTTAATTAAAATTTGATTTAGACCTTCAACTCTCCTACATAAGATAAACCATTTTTTTAAAACTGTAAAATTTATTAACAAATTTTTAGGATTATATTTAATATAATCTCTCCAAACATTAATATTTCTATCATTTGATATTGATACTTTAAAGTTTTTACAATTATCAATGTTGCTTAATATATAAAAATAATTATTTGCATGATCTATATTGTACTCAATTCCTTTAATCCTATCTTTAAAGCATTTTATATTTTTGTAATCATTAACTGGACTAAACCAGTATTCCGATGTTTCGTGATCACCTGTTCTGATTAATAGATATTCCTTACTTTGACTAAGTTCAGGAGAACAAAAAAATGCACCATCACTCTCTTCATATATTAGTTGGTCATTAGTTGGATTTGTGCCAATTTTATGTGCAAATATTTTATTTGGTCTATGATTTCGGTCTAAGGTGGTATAAAAAATTACTTTATTATTCGGATGCCAAATGATTTTTCCTGTTGTATTTGGTATTTTTTTTGTAATATTTTTTTTTGTTTCAACTTCATCAATACTTAGATCATAATATTCACTACCTTTGGTATCGATATTATATGCAATGTATTTATGATTGTGGCTATGATTAATACAATGGAGGTTAAAAAATTTATGATTTTTTGATTTTAAATTTGCATCTAAAATAATTTCTTCCTTATTGTCTTGTTCCTTTTTTCTTAAAAATTGAGGGTATTCTGAATTGCTTAAATATTTACTGTAATAACTGAACTCACCATCTTTAATAGGTACGGTAAAATCTTTATCTTTAATTCTGCCTTTTAATTCTTCAAAAATGATTTTTTTTAAATTAGAAAGACTTTTAAGTTGTTCTAATTTGTAATTATTTTCTTCGTTTATATATTTTAGCACTTCCTTATTTAATTTCTTTGGGTTTTTGAGGACTTTTTGCCAGTCTTTTTGTTTTATCCAGCCATATTCATCAATTAGTTGATCTTGATGAATATTTATCACCTTTTTTTCTTTTCTTAATTTAGGTACTAAGATCATAAATGAATATAATAATATTGAGCTTGTTAGTCTTCATTATCTTATATGGTATGCTTTGGCTAATTTCCAATATGGATAAGAAAACTTTTACAGGAATGTTTAAGTTTGGACTTATAATATCATCAATAGCTGCAATTATATTACTTATACTAGCTGGTAGGTATTTATTATCAATACCGTTTTTTGCAGTTATTGGAACTGCAGTTAAACGAAGTTTATTCAATTTTGTTAACTTAATATACTTATATAGATTAATATCAGTTATTTTAAAAATTGCTCGCTCACGTCCAAATAGTACTTTTGGTTCTTCTTTTACTGAGGTCAATGAAGCTTATAAGATATTGGAACTTCCTAGAAATTGTACTAGGCAAGAAATAATTAAAGCACATAAAAAGAAAATAAAAAAAGCTCATCCAGATAAATCAGGTAATAATGAGCTTGCAAGCAAAATTAATAGAGCAAGAGATGTATTGTTGCAGATACATAAATGAAGAAAATAAAGATTTTTATTGGTTTTATAGATTATTTTTTTGTTAAAAATAAGATCATTGGTTTTCCTTTTATCTTATTTGTCATTATAGTCATGAGTATATTTTTTTTATGAGATTATTTGTTTTTTTTACCTTAATCGTTGGTGGAACTTATTTTTTTTTAGAGTATTACGCAGATAAGTTTGCGAAAGAAATTTTAGAGGAGAAATTATCTAAAGTTATCGATAGAGATGTAAATATCGATGATGTAAATACAAACTTTCTTGATGAGGAAATTATAATCACAAATTTGATAGTCAATAATAATGAGAATTTTAATGGAAACTTAATTAAAATAGATAAAATTAAAATTTTAATTAATTTAAAAACTGTAACTGATGAAACAGTTGAGCTGAAACTAGTAGACATAGATGGAGTTAAATTTAATTATATAGTTTTAATTAAAAAAGGTAAAATAATTGATAATTTATCTTTAATAAATCAAGTTTTGAAAAATGAAAATGATATTAAAGAAAAATATCTTAATGAGAAAAAAATTTATCCTAAAAAAAAAACTGATAAAAACTTTATTATTAGAAAACTTAATATAAAAAATTCCTACAGTTATGTAACCTCTAGACAACTGAATATAGAGACCAAAACTTCACTGGGCAACATGGAGTTTAATAATGTTGGAAATTCTAAAGATGCACACCATTTTAAAGATGTTTTAGCAATGGTTTTAACAAACGTAATTTCCAAAGTTCAAAACGATATTCTCAAACAAAAAGTGAAACAAAAATTTAAAAGCCAATTAAAAAATTTGAAAAAAGACATTTTTAAAGATTTTCTAAAAAAGGATCAAAAAGATTTATTAAAAAAATTTGATAAACTACTTAAATAAAGATAACAAACTATTATGGAAATTAAAAAAAATATATTTAAAAAAAATATTTTCAAGAAAAAAAAACAAATTGGAATATGGAGTTGTTTATCTAACAATACAATAGCAGAAATTATTTCCATCACGGGTTATGACTGGTCTGTTATTGATATGGAGCACTCTCCAAATGATATACAAGAAGTGCTCACTCAACTTCAAGTTATGGAAGGTTATAAAACTGAACCCGTTGTCAGAGTCCCTTGGAATGAGCCAGTTGTAGTGAAAAGAATATTAGATATGGGCGCTCAAACAATACTATATCCATTTGTACAAAATGAAATCGAAGCAAAAGCAGCTGTTCAAGCCACAAGATATGCGCCTCAAGGTATAAGGGGTGTAATGTCTGTTGCAAGAATGAATAGGTATGGTCATGTTAAGGATTATTATAATAAAGCACAAAAAGAAATTTGTGTCTTAGTTCAATGTGAAACAAAAGAAGCAATTCAAAATATTCCTAATATTTGCAAAGTAGATGGTGTTGATGGAATATTTATAGGACCAAGTGATTTATCAAGCTCACTTGGAAAAATAGGTGAATTCGAAGACACAGAGGTTCAAGATTTAATTTATAAAGGTTTAGATCTTAGTAAGAAATTTAAAAAACCAGCAGGAATACTTACAGGAAAAAAAGAGTACGCGAAAAAATATATTGAGTCTGGATTTACATTTGTTGCAGTAAATAGCGATACTAATCTGTTTGCAAGAGGCGCTGAAAATTTGTTAAAAGATTTTAGTTAACAAATGCAAATTAATTTTTTTTTAGACACTGTTTGTGGGTGGTGTTATGTTGGTCATGAAAGATTAAATCAAGCATTAGATCAATTAAATTTATCAAAAAATATTGTAAATTATTTACCTTTTCAACTTAACCCTAGTATGCCACCAGAGGGAATGGATCGAGAAGAGTATATAAAATATAAATTTGGAAGTTTTATTAATGCTAAGCCGATGTATGACAACATGATTATACATGGTGAGCAAGAAAATTTACAAATTAAATTAGATAAAATTAAAAGAACTCCAAACACAACCAAATCACATTTACTTATTGAATTTGCTAGGAAAAAAAACATTGAAAGTAAGTTAATTAAGGATCTATTTAATATTTATTTTACAAAAGGAAAAGATATTGGGAACGACGATGTACTATTATCTTTAGCGAAAAAAAATAATTTAAATTTAAATGAGGTTAGTAATTATTTAAATAATGATGAAAATCAAAATAAAATGAAACAACATGATATTAAAATCAAAAAATCTGGAGTTACAGCTGTTCCCTTTTATATATTTAATGATGAAGTATCTATTTCTGGCGCACAGTCTG
>QCSF01000023.1 GCA_003209195.1 Pelagibacteraceae bacterium AG-470-E16
CATTAATTGTTAAAGATACACCATTCATAGAGACAGATCCTTTTTTAATTAAAAATTTAGAAAACTTTTTTTTAACTTTAATCCAAAAGCTCCAAGAATTCTCGTATATTTGTTTTGATAAAATTATACCAATATCATCTATATGACCTTGAACAAAATGACCTGCTATTTCATCTCCGTATTTTAATGATTTCTCTAGATTAAGAATATCCCCTTTTTTTTTATATTTAAGAGAAGAAACGTTTAGTGTTTCAGGAGATATATTAAAATATAACTTTTTTAATTTATTAAATTTTACAATCTTAACCAATGTTAAACATACACCGTCAATTGATATAGATGTACCGATATCTTTACGACTTAAGTTTAAATCGCTGCTTAATATAAAAGTGTAGTTTTTTGATTTATTAATAACCTGTTCTAACTTAGACGTATTTTTAATTATACCTGTAAACATTTTTTGCTTTGTAAATTAAAATGCTATCATCTTCTAGTAGAATTGTTTCTATTAGTGACATTTTTTTTGGTTTTATAATTTTACTTAAACTTTTTAGACCATGTTTATTAAAATATTGTTTATTTTTAACAATATTTAGTTCATTTACTAAATTAGCATCCATAAATCTTTGTAAAGTATTTGCGCCACCTTCGATTAATAGTTTTTTATAACCAAGCTCATAGATTTTCTTTAATATTTTTAAACTAGCATGCAATTGATTAAATTTGAAATAAATGAGCCTAAAGTTTTTATTTGCTTTTTTTATTTTTTTTAAGTCTTTAGACTCATGAAAAATGTATGAATTTGTTAAAAAATTATTTTTAAAAATATATGACTTGATATCAAGATTTGGATTAATTAAAAATTTACAAATATTTTTTTCTATACCATTAATCCTACAGTTTAATTTAGGATTATCATCGTTCAATGTATTTTTTCCAATTAAAATAGAATCAGCTTGATATCTTTTTAAATGCGCAAACTTTAAAGCTTCATTACTTGTAAAAAGTCTTTTGAATTTATGTTTTGTATAATTATCGTTACTTATTGCTATTTTTGCAGATACGTATGGTATTCTATTTTTGCATGAAAAATTATGATTTGAAGATGCTTCGCATATTTTATTATAATAATAAATTTTAACACCTTTATTTTTTAAAATTTTCTCAGTATTCTCGAAAACTCTTTTATCAAAATCTCTACAACTAGTAAAAATAGTGTTTATTCTTTTTTTAATAATGATTTCAACGCACGAAGGATTTTTTCCTCTATGAGAGCATGGTTCTAAAGATGTATAAAGTTTGCCATTTTGAATATTTTTTTCATTTTTTAGCAATTTATATTCAGCATGAGGAGATCCACCTTTTCCAGTAAATGCTATTCTATTTTTATTTTTTGATACTAAAACTGCACCCACACACGGGTTTGGGTAAGTCAAAAATTGATTAATTTCTGATAACTTGTTTGAGAGTTTTAAAAAATAAGTATCTTTTTTTTTATTTTTTATTTTGGGCATCTATCTTATCTACAAATTGCTCGAAATCTTTTGCTTCTTTAAAATCAGTGTATACAGAAGCAAACCTCACATAACCAACATGATCTAATTCTTTTAAACCATCCATTACAAATTTTCCTATTGTAGATGACATAATTTCATTTTGTCCCAAATCCTCTAAACTTCGATAAATTTTTGAAACAAACTTTTCAATCGTATCATTATCTACTGGTCTTTTTCTAAGTGCGGTTAAAATTGATTTTGTTAACTTCTCTCTATCAAATTGTGATTTTCTTCCATTTTTTTTTATAACGGTTAACTCTCTGAATTGAACTCTCTCAAAAGTTGTAAACCTCTGTTTACCGCAACCACATAGTCTTCTACGTCTTATAGCTGTACCATCCTCTGTAGATCTTGAGTCAATAACAGATGTATCTTTTTCTTTACAGAATGGACACAACATAAATTAGTAAATTGGAAACTTCTTACAAAGTTCAATTACTTTTAATTTTACAGAATTTTCAGCATTTGAATTATCAGCTTGATTATTTTTCAATCCTTGCAATACGTCATTTAATAATTCTGCAACTATTTTAAATTCAGCTAGACCCAATCCTCTAGTAGTACATGCTGGGGTACCTAATCTGATTCCAGATGTAATCCATGGCTTAGCTTCATCATAAGGTATTCCGTTTTTATTACACGTTAAATTTGCATTTACTAAAGATTTTTCAGCCTGTTTACCTGTCAAACCTAACGGTCTAAGGTCAATTAAAACAAGATGAGTATCAGTTCCACCTGAAAATATTTCATATCCTAAATTTTTTAGTGTGGCTGATAAAATTTTTGCGTTTTCTACAACATTTTTTGCATAAATTTTAAAATCATCTTGTAAAGCTTCTTTGAAGCAAACAGCTTTAGATGCAATAACATGCATTAATGGACCACCTTGCAATCCGGGAAACACGGCTGAATTAAATTTTTTTGCTAATTCTTCATCATTAGTCAAAATTATACCACCTCTTGGTCCTCTTAAAACTTTATGAGTTGTTGATGTTACAACATCAGCATAATCACATGGGTTTGGATATACTTTACCTGCTACCAATCCTGAAAAATGAGCCATATCAACCAGCAGATATGCTCCGACCTTATCAGAAATTTCTCTAAATTTTTTAAAATCGATAATTCTTGAATAAGCACTTCCACCAGCTATTATTAGTTTTGGTTTATGTTTTTCAGCTTTATTTTCAACCTGATCATAATCTATTAGACCGCTTTCTTTATCTACACCATATGATACCGCGTTAAACCATCTACCAGATTGTGCTGGAGGCGCGCCATGAGTTAGATGTCCACCTTGATCAATACCCATTCCAAGAATTGTGTCTCCAGGTTTTAGTAAAGCCAAAAAAACAGCTCCATTTGCCTGAGCGCCTGAGTGTGGTTGAACATTGGCATATTTTACATCAAATAATTTTGTAGCCCTATCAATTGCTAAAATTTCAGATTTATCAACAAATTCACATCCACCATAATATCTTTTTCCTGGATAACCTTCTGCGTATTTATTAGTAAGGACTGACCCTTGCGCTTCTAATACAGCACGTGAGGCAATATTTTCAGAAGCAATAAGTTCTAAGTGATTCTTTTGCCTATTCAATTCCTCATTAATCGAAGAATATATTTCTGGATCAATATTTTGTAAATTTTGATCAAAAAAATTATTATTTATTTTTATTTCTTTAGACATTTTTTAATTTCCTTATTCTTTTTAGGTGTCGTCCTTTTAAAAATTTAGTTTTAAAAAAATTATTTACTATATTTAAAGCATTAATTTTATTTGTCACCCTAGATCCTAAAATTAATATATTAGAATTATTATGCTCTCTAGCTAATTTAGCTATTTTTACGCTCGAAACTAGAGCTGCTCTAACTTTTTTATATCGATTCGCCATAATTGACATGCCTATCCCCGTACCACAAATTAAAATACCGTATTTTGAATTTGAAATTTTTTTTACAAGTTTTTTTGCATAATCCGGGTAATCAACAGAATCCTTATTGTTTGGACCTAAATCAACAACTTTTACGTTTTTAGATATCAAAAATTCAACTATTATATTTTTTAGATTGTAACCAGCGTGGTCAGAAGAAATAAAAATAGAGTTTGTTATATATATTTTAGACAATGTTTATAATTCACTTTACATAAAAGCTGATCATAATTCAACATACTTATTATTACTTCCGATAATTTTTTTTTACAAAATTAAAAATTTTTTTTTATAATAAATTAAAGGTCTATTTTTTTTAATTTGAGATATTTTATTTATTTTTAAAAAAAAAGTCAAATGGTCACCCGCTTTAATTACCTTGTTTTTTGAACAAGTAAAATAACAAATTGACTTTTTTAAAATATTTGAAAATTCCTTTTTACTTATCTGATCTTTTTGAAAAGCTAATTCTTTAGTAATCTTTTTTTGATTACCACTTAAGATAACTACAATGTGATTTTTTGAGTTTTTAAATACATTAAACTTACTAGACTTTTTATCTAAACTCCAAAGAACCAAAAGTGGTTTCAGAGAGACTGATGCAAAAGAATTAATTATTATAGAGTCGTAATAGCCTTTTAAATTTTTAGAAAATATACAGATTATACCCGTAGGATAGTTTGAGAGTGCTAGTTTAAAATTGTTAATCATAAAATTTATAGTTATCTTGATAACCTCTAAAAATAAGATGACGTGTGTTCGAAATTTTAATCGATTTTCCTTGCTTGCCTTTTTTTGAAACGTAAGATTTAATTTTTTTGCATATATTAATTTTTTTATTATTGCTATCGTAATAAATTAAATTTTTATTGATACAGTTTATACAAAATGTATTAAAACCCTTAGCTTTATATAGTAGTACACCTGAACTTTTTTTAAATGATGGAATCTCTTTTAATTTAAAAATTAATAATTTTAACTTTTCGCCCTCAGAAAAGAAAATAGAAACAAATCTATCAATTTTCTCATTTATAGCACATGACGTGTATAATTCATCATTAGCATGATTTAGAAATATTTTTTTCCCAGATTTTTTACTACCAACCAAATCATCAGATTTTATTATATATCCATAACCTTTTTTTGTTGAAAGTATAATTTTGATATTTGTAACAAAGACAAATGCATCGATAATTTCCTCTTTGTCTACAAGTTTTACATATTGTGATATAGATATACCTTTTATAGGTCCAAATTTAAGTGTTGCACAATCAAGAGTATAAGATTTGCCAAAATTAGAGAGCAAAATTATTTTATCGGTTGATTTACAATTCATTATCAGGTTTATATTTTTATCGTCTGATAACTCTGAGTACTTGTAGTGACCTTTTTTTACTTTAAGAAATTGTTTTGAAATTAGTGATATATTAATATTTTCAATAACTTTTAATTTAGATTTTAAATCATTACTCGTAAAATTTTCAAACTCCTTTTTAATTGATTTTCTTTTTCCATATACAGTATCGTTTCCAAACTCATTTATTATTTCCTTATACTCTTGATTAATTTCATTTCTTTGTAGAGCATTTGACTTTATTATTTTATTTAGTCTTTTTTTTTCACTTTCTAAATTTTTAAATTCTTTTCTTATTTCATTTTCTTCTATTTTTTTTAAGTTTCTTAAACGCATTTCCAAAATTGCATCGACCTGTAAAAACGAGAGTCTAAATTTTATGACCAATTCTTTTTTTGGATCACGTGAGCTCCTTATTATTTTTATAATTTTATCTAAATCATTAAAAACAATTAAAAATCCCCTTAAAATTTCTAATCTTACTTTAATTTTATTCAACCGATAATTAATTCTTCTATTAAGTATTACATAACGGTGATTAAGCAAAGAATTTAAAACCTCTTTTAAATTCATTACTTTTGGTTCTTTTCTAGAATTCAAAACATTCATATTAAGAAAAAATTTGTTTTTTAATTCTGTTTGCTCAAATAAGGAGTTCATTAAATCTTGGGGTGAAATGTTCCTAGATTTGGGTCTGAGTACAATTCTTATTTTTTCATCAGACTCGTCACTAACATGATTTAGCAATTTATTTTTTTTGTTTATTATAATTTCAGCAATTTTTTCTATTAATTTTGATTTATTAACAGAATATGGAATCTCAGTAATTGCAATTTGATATGAACC
This sequence comes from Pelagibacteraceae bacterium AG-470-E16, assembly GCA_003209195.1. Lineage (GTDB taxonomy): Bacteria > Pseudomonadota > Alphaproteobacteria > Pelagibacterales > Pelagibacteraceae > HIMB114. The sequence continues at coordinate 5,691 of QCSF01000023.1, forward strand.
TTTTCCAAGATCTTCAATATTATATTTTGATTTAATTTCAAAATAACCTCGTCCTGTATTATATGCTTTGTAAATTTCTTTTTTATCATCATTCAATATTCCGCCTGTAGGGAAATCTGGTCCTTGAATAAATTTAAGCAAATTACGCACTGTTGCTTTTGGATTATTATTTAAATAAATAATTGCATCACATATTTCATGAACATTATGAGGAGGTATTGATGTTGCCATTCCAACAGCAATACCGGATGAACCATTAGCCAATATATTTGGAAATTGAGACGGTAAAATTTCAGGCTCTTCAAGTTCTCCATCATAAGTTTTTTTGAATTCAACTGTCTCTTCCTCAATATTTTTTAGTAAAAACTGAGACGTAGCTGTTAATTTCGTTTCTGTGTACCTCATTGCTGCAGCATTATCTCCGTCAATGTTACCAAAATTACCTTGCCCATTGATCAAAGGATATTTGGTTACAAAATCTTGAGCTAACCTCACTAGAGCATCATATACAGATTGATCTCCGTGTGGATGAAACTTTCCTATTACATCGCCAACAACTCTTGCCGATTTTTTAAATTGAGATTTTGGGCTTAGGTTTAGTAAATACATAGCATAAATTAATCGTCTATGAACAGGTTTTAAACCATCTCTTACATCTGGTAATGCTCTTTGAGTAATTGTAGATAAAGCATAAGCCAAATATTTTTTAGCAAACTGATTTTTTAATTCATCATTAATTATATTTTTACTCATTGAAATACTTAAAAATTTTTTTTCTATTTTTAAAATTAGATATATTAATTATATCTACTAATCTATTATTAATTATTTCGTTGTTTAAATTAAAAATTATTTTTAAGTCATTAAAAGAAAAATCAACAATTTTTCTTTGTAAAAGATCTTTGGTTTTTTCATCAAAATTTTTCTCACTAAAGTCAAGACCATAACCTATGTTTTTTAAGAAATTAAACTCCCATACAAGATAAGATTTTAAACTATCGTCCTTTAATTCTCTAATAAACTTATTGAAATCAACGTAACATTCTAGATATTTTTGCCGTTCTGGCATTACTTTGGAGATGACTTCAATTGAAGTTATTAGTAAATTTAGCTTAATATTATCATTAAAAAATTTTATAGAAGTGTTCTCAATTAATTCAAGAGTAAAATATCCTAATAAATCTTCACTTTTAGAGTTATAATTTATCTTAACTTTATTACCAAGTTGCAAATCTGCTTTTTTTTTTTTTGATGAACTGCCATAAAAAATGCCTGAATAACAACCGTAGTTTTTTGAGAAAACTTTAATTATAGATGAATTTTCTTTACTAGATACAATTGAAACAATATATCCTTCATCACTCCAACGCATTTATATATTTTTTGATATTTTTAATTTTAAAAATAAATTCACTTTTTTTTTCATAATTTTTTCAAGCTGCTTTCTCGAATAAATTCCAATATTTTTAATCATTTGACCATTTTTTCCTAATAT
>QCSF01000024.1 GCA_003209195.1 Pelagibacteraceae bacterium AG-470-E16
CTGCTTTATACGGAATGCCTGATTTTTTTAGACCCATTTCAACACCCGCTAAAGTTCCAGCTAACATTAAATCATTAAAGTCACCAAGATGACCAATACGAAAAACTTTACCTTTAACTTTGTTTAAGCCTGTACCGAGTGACATGTTATAATTATCTAAAATTACTTTTCGCAGTGCATCAGAATCGTATCCATCAGGTACTAATACAGCAGTTAAAGAGTTTGAATATTCTTTAGGATTTTTGCATAGTATCTCTAACCCCCAAGCTTTAACTGCTAGTCTTGTTGCGTCGGCATGTCGTTGGTGCCTAGCAAACACATTATCCAAACCCTCTTCTAAAAGCATATTTATTGCTTCATCTAAACCATAGAATAAATTCGTTGCTGGTGTGTAAGGAAAGAAACCGTCTACATTATTTTTTAACATTGGTGCCCAATCCCAATATGCTTTTGAAAGATTTGCTTTTTTATGTGCTTCCAATGCCTTTGAACTAATAGCGTTAAAAGATATTCCTGGTGGCAACAAAAGCCCTTTTTGAGATCCGCAGACTGTTACATCAACTTTCCATTCTTCATGTTTATAGTCAATTGAACCAAGAGAAGAAATTGTGTCTACCAATAGTAATGCTGGATGCTTTGCATTATCCATTATTTTTCGACATTCACCTATTCTACTCGCAACACCAGTAGATGTTTCGTTATGAACTACAAAAATCGCCTTGATTTCATGTTTTTTATCGTCACTTAATTTTTTTTCTAAAACGTTTAAGTCTACTCCACTTCTCCAATCGCCCGGAACGAAATCTACGTTTAATTTAAATTTTTGTCCTATTTCCCACCACAAAGATGAAAATTGTCCTGTTTCAAACATTAAAACTTTGTCCCCTTCGTTAAGAGTATTAACAATAGCAGCTTCCCAAGCTCCTGTGCCAGATCCTGGATAAATTATAACTGGCTCAGAGGTTTTAAAAATCAGTTTTATTCTTTCTAGTACTCTTTTTGCTATATCTGCGAATTCAGGTCCGCGATGATCAATTGTTGGATAATCCATTGCTCGCAAAATACGGTCTGGAATATTTGTTGGTCCAGGTATTTGTAAAAAATGTTTACCTGACTTAAAACTATTTGAAATTGGCATAAGGCAATATATGTATATGTTAATCAGAAATTATAATCAAATAATTAATGAAAAATAAAATTTTTATCGAAAATTTAGAAGTTTATATTCTTCAAGTTCCTGAAGATAAAAGACCGTATTGGGTTAGTCATTTTAAAGTTCCACAGGCAAACGAAATTTTGGTAAAAATTAAAACGAATTATGGACACGAAGGGTTTGGCATGGCTACAAGCTACACCGATATTAAACCAATAATTGAACCTTTTAAAAATGGTATTGCAGAAGAAATAATTGGAGAAGATCCATTTTCGCCAGAGATACTATATAATAAAATTTTCAAACTCACCGATACAAAGAAATCGAATGAAAAAAAATGGTCTAGGGAATCAATTATTAGAATTTCTTCAGCACTAGATATTGCTTGTTGGGATTTGATTGGAAAAAAAAGCAAATTACCTCTCTATAAATTATTTGGAGGATTCAGAAATCAAGTTCCATGTTATGTTACCTGTGCGTACTATAGAGATGGCAAGGATAATAAAGAATTAAAAGATGAAATTCATAAACTTCTAGATGACGGTCATAAAGGTTTTAAAGGCAAAGTTGGTGGTTTAAGTTTAAAGGAAGATATTATTAGAATGGAGATAATTAGAGATATTATTGGAAAAGATAAAGATTTTATGATCGATGTGAATAGGGCTTGGGATTTAAAAACAGCAATTGAAGCCGCAAAAGCTTTTGAACCTTTAAAACCTACTTGGTTGGAAGAACCTATCAGGTGGGAAGATGATAAACGAGGTTTAAGAGAATTATCTAAAAGAACAACCATACCTCTATCTGGTGGAGAAAGTGAATTAACAAGTTTTGGGTGCAGATCACTATTAGAGGAAAACGCAATACAAATATTACAATTTGATTGCACAATGTTTGGAGGATTTACACATGGAAAAAAACTAGCCTCTATTTGCGAACTAAATCATATTGATGTGGCTCCACATCACGACTGTTATATTCATGCTTCTCTCGTTGCATCTACTCCAGCTGGACGAATTTTGGAGTCCTTTCCAGATCCAGAGAGAGATCCATTGCAGGCTGAATTATTTGAAAATCCCCATAAAATTAAAGATGGTGTAATGTACTTGAATGATCAGCCGGGTCTTGGTCTGAAGCTATCAGATGTCGCTTTGAAAAAATTTGCAAAGCCAGTATATAATACACATTAATGAAATTTACAGAATATCAAATAAATAAGATTTCAAGAGAAATAAGATCTAAAGTAAAAGGTAAAGTGCTTTTCGATCATTTCTCTAGAGGAAGATATAGCACTGACGCTTCATTGTACCAAATTACTCCTTTGGGCGCTGTTCTTCCCTACGACAAAAATGATGTTTTAAATTTAATGGAATATTCACAAAAAAATGCAATACCATTATTAGCAAGAGGTGGTGGAAGTTCACAATGTGGTCAAACAGTAAATGAAGCGATTGTTTTAGATTATTCAAAGCATCAAAATCAAGTTTTAGAATTAAATGTAAAAGAAAAATTCGTTTGGGTGCAACCAGGTATCGTTCTTGATACATTGAACAGTTATTTAAAACCACATGGCTTGTGGTTTCCAGTTGATGTTTCAACAAGTAGCAGAGCAACAATTGGTGGAATGACTGGGAATAATAGTTGTGGTTCAAGATCATTATATTATGGAAATATGGTTAATAATGTTCTTGCTGTAGAGGCTATATTAGATAATGGCTCAATACATACTTTTGAAGATATTGATAAAAATTATTTAAAAGTAACTAACAATCAAAATAGAAAATACGAAATAATTAAAAAATTTTTAGACATTAAAGAAGAAACAAAAAATGATATTGATCAGTATTGGCCACAAACACAGCGAAGAGTTGGTGGATATAACATAGATTTAATAAATCCTGACGGGTTTAATACATCAAATATATTAGTTGGATCTGAAGGTACGTTATCTTTATTTAATAAAATTAAACTTAAACTATGGCCTATTCCAAAACAAAAAGTTTTAGGGGTTTGCTATTTTCAGAGTTTTCATCAAGCAATGGAGCTGACAAAAGAGATGGTTAAACTAAAACCAACAACTGTTGAGTTGCTGGATCATAACCTGATTGATCTTGCTAAACAAATTCCAATATATGCGGAAAGTATTAAAAAATATATTGTTGGTAATCCAGAAGCTGTTTTAATGGTAGAGTTTATAGATGACAATCTCAATCTAGCAAAATCAAAACTTAAAGATCTTGAAGATTTAGTTAAATCACAAAACAAAAATAATAATTATAAAAGTTACGAAAACTTAAACGATCAAAAGGAGATTTTTGAAATAAGAAAAGCAGGCCTTAATATATTAATGTCGTTAAAAGGCGATAAAAAACCTGTGGCTTTTATTGAAGATTGTGCCGTTACTCTTGAACATTTAGCTGATTATACATCAAAATTAAAAGATGTATTTGCAAAATATAATACAAGTGGAATGTTTTACGCGCATGCTTCAGTAGGCACACTTCACGTTAGACCGGTATTAAACATGAAGTCTGACCAGGATATTAAAAACATGAAAGCGATCGCAGAAGAGGCTTTTGAAATGGTCAAAGAGTATAGAGGTTCACATTCAGGTGAACATGGAGATGGGATTGTGAGATCTGAATTCCATAAAATAATGTTCGGAAAAAAAATTATAAATTCATTTGAACAAATTAAAGATACTTTTGATAAAAATAATTTATTAAATCCCCATAAAATTGTAAGGCCATATAAATCTGACGATAGATCACTGATGAGATATAAATCTGGATATAAAGCTGAAAAAATTTCAACACATTATGATTGGTCATCTTGGGGTCAATTTTCTGACGCAATAGAAATGTGTAATAACAATGGTGCGTGCAGAAAACTGGACTCTGGAGTAATGTGTCCTTCTTATAGAGTAACTAAAGAAGAAAAGGATTTAGTAAGAGGTAGAGCTAACACATTGAGATTAGCTTTATCAAATCAATTACCAAAAGATTCTTTTGTTTCAAAAGGTATGTATGAAACTATGGAACTGTGTGTAAGTTGTAAAGCCTGTCAAAGAGAGTGTCCGATGTCCGTTGACATGGCGAAAATGAAAAGTGAATTTTTATCACACTATTATCAAAAATTTTCTATGAGCATAAAAGATAATGTAATATCAAATATGCCAAAACTTATTTGGTTATTAAAATTTTCAAATCCAATTATAAATATTTTAAATAAACTTCCTATATTTAGTCAAATTATTGAATGGTTTGGATTTTCTTCAAATAGATCTTTGCCAGTAGTTGAAAATCAAAATCCATTAAAAGAGATTTATAAAGATCAACCTCTTTCAGAAAAAAAAGTTATACTGTTTGCTGATACATTCAACATTAACTTTGAGATTAAAAACTTAGTATATGCAATAAAAGTTTTAAATAAATTTGATTATCAGGCAATCATTCCGAGTTTCCATAATGATAATCTAAACAGACCTCTTTGTTGTGGAAGAACCTATATTTCTTTCGGTCAACTCGATAAGGCTCAGAAAGAATTAGAGCGTTTCACGGGATACATAACTGATAATGGTTATCACGAACTACCGGTAGTAGGTATAGAGCCTTCATGTTTACTCACATTTAATGATGAATTTAAATCTTTTACAAAATTAAAAAATAGAAATAAAATCAAAAACAAATTCTTATTACTTGAAGAGTTTGTTTTAAATGAAATTAAAAAAGGAAACAAAATTAAATCCAAAGATTTTAATAAGAATGTATTAATACATGGGCATTGTCATCAAAAATCGCAAAATAGAATCAAGGGTCTTACTGACTTATTAAATGAATTAAATATTAAAAATTCAATGATTGATAGTAGCTGCTGTGGTATGGCCGGTTCATTTGGTTA
>QCSF01000025.1 GCA_003209195.1 Pelagibacteraceae bacterium AG-470-E16
TAGGAGAGGTTCAGTAATGATAAGAATTAATGTTAATGTAAATGGTAACTTAGTAAAAAAAGAAATTGCAGATAACACTTTGTTAGTCACACTTATCAGAGAAAATCTTAATTTAACTGGAACACATGTAGGGTGTGACACAAGTCAATGCGGTTCTTGCGTAGTTCATGTAGACGGTAAATCAGTTAAAAGTTGTACAATGTTAGCTGTTGATGCGAACGGTTCTGATATTACCACGATTGAGGGTTTGGAAAAAGAAGGCAAGTTACATCCAGTTCAAGAGTCTTTTAAAAAATATCACGGTTTACAGTGTGGTTATTGTACTCCAGGTATGGTGATGAGTTCAATTGACTTGTTAAAAACTCATAAGAATCCAAGTGACGAAGATATAAGAAAAGGTTTAGAGGGTAACATTTGTCGTTGTACAGGTTATCAAAATATTGTTGCTTCTGTTAAGGGCGCAATAGGAAAAGTTTAGAAATATAAAATATAAAGGAGAAATATATAATGGCAAGTATGATAGGGTCTAAAGTTGAGAGAAAAGAAGATAAAAAGTTTTTAACTGGTAAAGGAAGATATACAGCAGATATAAATTTACACAATCAATTACATGCTGTGTTTATTAGATCTCCTCATGCAAGAGCTGAGATTAAAAGTATTGACACTTTAAAGGCCAAAAAAGCATCTGGTGTTGTTGATGTATTAGTTGGTAAAGATATGCAAGACGATAAAATTGGTGGTCTTATTGCTGGATGGAAAATAGTAAGCAAGGATGGAACAGATATGAAATGTCCTGCACATCCTCCGCTAGCAACAGACTCTGTTAATTATGTTGGAGACCATATCGGTTTAGTTGTAGCTGAAACACTTCAAGAAGCTAAAGATGCTGCAGATTTAGTCAAAGTCGATTACAGAGTTTTAAAAGCAGTAGCAAGTACAGCTGAAGCAATGAATTCAGATGTAATACACGATGGTATTGAAAAGAATCTATGTTTTGATTGGGAGTTAGGAGATAAAGCAAAGACAGATGAGGCTTTTTCAAATGCAGATAAAGTTGTTAAGATGGACATTCTTAATAACCGTTTGGTGCCAAATGCTATGGAGCCGAGAGCATCAATAGGTGATTATAATTCTTCTTCAGAGGAACTAACTTTATATACCACAAGTCAAAACCCTCATTTATCGCGATTAGTTATGTCAGCATTTAATGCTGTACATCCTGAACACAAATTCAGGGTTATTGCACCAGATGTTGGGGGAGGATTTGGATCAAAGATTTACCCTTATTCTGAAGATGTAATAATAGCATGGGCAGCAAAAAAGTTACAAAGACCTGTTAAATGGGTTTGTGAAAGAACAGAGTCATTTTTATCTGACTGTCACGGGAGAGATCATATTACAAAATGTTCATTAGCATTAAAAAAAGATGGGATTGTTACTGGTTTAAAAGTTGATACTATCGCAAATCTTGGTGGATATGCATCATTATTCGCAACAGTAACACCAACTTATCTGTATGGTCCTTTAGTTCTTGGTCTTTACAACATTCCAACAGCTTACTGTAATGTAAAAGCTGTGTATACAAACACTGCTCCTGTTGACGCTTATCGTGGCGCAGGTCGTCCAGAAGCAACTTATTTAATTGAAAGAATTATGGATAAGGCAGCTAAAGAATTAGGTATGGATAGAGCTGACTTTAGAAAGAAAAACTTTATTAGACAATTTCCACATCAACAGTGTTTAGTTCATAATATAGACTCAGGTGATTATGATGCACATTTTGATAAAGCATTAAATTTAGCGGATTATACAGGTTTTGAAAAAAGAAAAGCAGAATCTGCTGCAAAAGGAAAATTAAGAGGCATTGGCTTTTCAACATATATTGAGGCATGTGGAATTGCACCATCAGCTGCAGTAATGTCACTTGGTGCTGGCGTAGGACTTTGGGAGTCCGCAGAAATAAGATTTAATCCAACAGGCAATGTTTCAGTATTCACCGGTACACATAGTCATGGACAAAGTCATGATACTACATTTGCACAAATCGTGGCTGATAAATTAGGTGTTCTAATGGAAAACATTGAGTTAGTTCACGGTGATACAGACAAGGGGCCGTTTGGAATGGGTACTTACGGATCAAGATCATTAGCCGTTGGAGGAACTGCAATTGCTAAAGCTTGTGACAAGATTATAGAAAAAGGCAAGGCTGTTGCCGCGAAAATGTTAGAGGCAAATGTTGATGAAATTGAATTTAAGGATGGAGAGTTTATTGTTCCAAACACAAACAAGAAAAAGACAATTGGCGAGATTGCTTTTGCTTGTTATCTACCTGGAACATATGGAGAGATCAAATCTCCACTTCCAGAAGGTATGGAGCCTGGATTAAAAGAAACAGCTTTTTATGATCCGGTCAATTTTTCTTTCCCAGCGGGTTCGCATATTTGTGAAGTAGAAGTAGATCCAGCAACTGGTGAAACTAAAGTTGATACTTACACTTGTGTTGATGACTTTGGAAATTTAATCAATCCAATGATTGTTGAAGGACAAATTCATGGAGGTTTAGCCCAAGGGATTGGACAAGCTTTGTATGAAAACGCTTACTACGACGAAACCGGTCAATTAGTAACAGCGTCTTATATGGATTATTGTATGCCAAGAGCAGATAATTTCCCGGAATTTAGAATTGATTATACTTGTACACCAGCGACATCAAACCCTTTAGGAGTTAAGGGCTGCGGGGAGGCAGGCGCAATAGCATCTCCACCGGCAGTAATGAATGCAGTGGTTGATGCGATTGGTACAGAAGTTACTATGCCAGCGACTGCTCAAAAGGTTTGGAAAGCACTCAAGGAGAAAAGTAAATCAGCTAAAAAAGCCGCATAGTTTTAAAAAAAAGGGGGAAAATGAAACAATTTAATTTTCACGAGGCAAAAAGTGTAAAAGAGGCTGTCAAATTCTCATCTAAAAATTCAGCTTTTCTTTCAGGCGGACAGACTTTGATCCCGTCAATGAAGTTAAGATTATCAAGTTTTAGTGACATTATTAATATAAAAAACATTAAAGATCTAAAAGGGATAAAAGTAAGCGGGAAGTCAGTAAAGATTGGTGCAGTGGCTAAACATGCTGAAGTTGCATCATCGAAAGACGTACAAAAAGCTATTCCAGCTCTATCGTCTTTGGCAGGCGGAATTGGTGATATGCAAGTAAGAAATAAAGGAACACTTGGAGGTTCGATTGCAAATAATGATCCAAGTGCGTGTTATCCATCAGCTTGTATTGCATTAAATGCTATCATTTATACTTCTAATAGAAAAATTGAAGCTAAGAAATTTTTTAAAGGAATGTTTGAAACTGCTTTGAAAAAAGATGAACTAGTTACAGCTGTTGAATTTTCAATACCTGAAAAATCTTCTTACGTAAAAATACCTAATCCAGCATCTAGATATGCGCTTGTTGGCGTTTTTTTAGCAAAGTATAAAAAAGATATAATTTGTGCAGTCACAGGCGCGCAGCCAGTAGTATATAGAAGTGAAGAAATTGAAAAAGCATTGCATAACAATTTTTCCCCAGAGTCATTAGATGATTTGAACTTGGTGACCGAGGATATGAATGCTGATATTCATGCTTCAGCTGATTACAGGGCTAGTTTAGTCGTTTCCGCAGCACAAAAAGCAGTTGCTCATTGTAAATAATTTATATTTTAAAAATTTTTTGATAAAGTATTTTTATGATTAATACTTTTGATGAAAAAATACTTGACGAAGCTTACCAGTGGATTGAGCTTAAAAAAACTGTTATTTTAGCAACTGTTATACAGACATGGGGATCCTCACCTAGACCTATTGGAAGTTTGATGATTGTTAACGATACTGGTGATTTTTCAGGTTCAGTATCTGGAGGTTGCGTAGAGGGAGAGGTAGTTAGGCAATGTTTAGACCTAATGAAAGATAAAAAAAAATTTAAAAAAATTGAATTTAAAGTATCAAATGAGAGTGCATGGAATGTTGGTTTGGCATGTGGTGGTGAAATTGCAATTTTCCTAGAAAAATTTTCAGATGCAGATTAATATTTTAAAAGATATTATTAATTTAAAAAATTCTAAAAAAGAATTTTCAGTAATTACAAACATAAAGACGTCAAAATCATATATTTTTTTTATCAATAAACATATTGATAACGATTTAAAAAAATTTGAAACTCAAATTAAGGGTTTGTATAATTCAAGAAAAGACGGAATGATTAATAAAACTGATCTTTTTATTAAACATTATCATCGTCCTATAAAAGTTGTTATAGTAGGCGCTGTACATATTTCTCAATTTTTTGTTGAATATGCAAAATCATTAAATCTTGACATTTACATTATTGATCCAAGAGGTTATTTTGCTTCTGAGAAAAGATTTCCAAATGTTAAAGTAATTAATCTATGGCCACAAGAAGCCTTTGAATATTGCCCGCTAGATGACAAAACTGCGTTGATTGCATTAACACATGACCCTAAAATTGACGATCCAGCGATACAAGAGGCATTAAATACTAAATGTTTTTATATTGGAGCACTCGGTAGTAAAAAAACTCATGAGAATAGATGCAAAAGATTGATTGAAAATGGTTTTAAAGAGCATGATATTAAAAAAATATTTGGACCAATTGGGATTAAATTTGGTGGAAAATCTGCACCAGAAGTTGCTTTATCAATAATTTTTCAATTAATGACAGAAATTTATAAAAAGTGATATCAGCAATTTTGTTAGCAGCAGGATCTTCTAAAAGATATGGTAAAAAAAATAAACTTTTAGAGAAATATAAATCAGAAATTTTAATAAAATTAACTTTAGATAATTTATTAAAAAGTAGAGTGAATGAAATTATTATTATTTTAGGTCACGATTTTAAAAATGTATCATATAACATAAAAAAAAGCTTTAAGATAAAAATTGTTTATAACAAA
>QCSF01000026.1 GCA_003209195.1 Pelagibacteraceae bacterium AG-470-E16
TTTAATTCTACAAATGTTGCTTTTGTATCTTCAATTGTATCATGTAATAATGCAGTAGTAATTGTTGGCCCGTCTAATTTTAATTCAGCCAGTATATTTGCTACTGCCAATGGATGGCTTATATATGGATCACCTGAATGACGTTTTTGTAACTTATGTGCTTTTGCCGCGTAATTATATGCAGTCTTAATTACATCCTCGTCAACATATGAATTGTATGTTTTGATTTTATTTATTAATTGTGATGCTTCAGACATATTTTTATTATATCAATTTATTTAATTTTTTTAACTTTATTTAATTCTTCAGGCTTAAATTCCCTGATAAGTTGCTTAATAGTTTTGAGTAAAACTGGATGTTTCCAATTTTCATCTAAATCCATCATTGGCAAAATAACAAATGGTCTTTTGTGCAATAAAGGATGTGGTATTTTTAATTTTTCTTTTTTTAATATTAAGTTATCATAACAAATAATATCAATATCTAAAGTTCTTGGACAATTCTTTTTTTTTCTGATTCTTCCAAAAAATTTTTCTATTTCTAAAATATTTTTAAGTAACTCGAAAGGTTTAAAGTTGGTATTAATGGATATAACTGAATTAAAAAAAAAAGGATCAAACTTATTTGGATAAGGCTCTGATTTATAAATGTTAGATTTATTTATAATTTTAATATCAAATTTTTCAATACATTTATAAGCTAGCTCAATATTTTTTATTGGAGAATTGTTTTTATATCTTAAGTTTGATCCTAGGGCTAAAATTTTCATTAACTCGATTTACGAAAAACTCTTGATTTTTCTCTATTCCAATCTCTTTCTTTTTTTGTAAGTCTTTTATCATGTTGTTTTTTCCCTTTTGCTATTGCCACATTAATTTTTGCGATACCTTTTGAGTTAAAAAATATTTTTATAGGAACTACCGTAAAACCTTCTCTATTAATTTTTCCAATAATTTTATTAATTTCTTTTTTTTTTAATAAAAGCTTTCTTAATCTTCTTGGATCATGATTGTTATAACTACTCTGTTTATATATAGGGATATAAGAATTATAAAGAAAAATTTCACCGCTACTATCGAGAGCGTATGAATCTGAAATATTACCTTTGCCATCTCTTAAAGATTTAACTTCTGAACCAAACAATTCAATTCCTGCTTCATAAGTATCCTCAAAAAAAAAATTAAATCTTGCCTTTCGATTTTGAGCAACACAGTTGCTTGAGAATTTTTTTTTTTTCATTAAATTAATGATAGATTATTTAAAACTTTTTTGATCTTTTCTTTTGATATATCCTCAGCTGTAACAAGGGGTAACCTTACATTCTCTGACATCATTCCCATCAAATTCAAACTATATTTAGCTGGTACAGGATTGCTCTCCACAAACATTACATCATGTAATGGTAAAAGTTTATTAAAAAGTTTTTTTGCTTCATCAAATTTATTTGAATTGCACAAACCATGAAAATTTGAACACATTTCTGGTGCTACATTTGCAGAAACAGAGATACAACCTACTCCACCAAGTTTGTTGAATTCTAATGTATTTTCGTCATTACCTGATAGCATTATAAACTCTTTTCCCATTTTATTTTTTTGTTCAGTAACTCTTTTTAAATCGCCTGTCGCATCCTTTACGCCAACTATGTTTTTTAGTTCATATAATCTTGCCATAGTGTCAACGCTCATATCTACAACAGATCGTCCTGGTATGTTGTAAATTATAATTGGAATACCACAGTTATCATTTATTTTTTTATAATGTTGGTACAATCCTTCTTGTGTTGGTTTGTTATAATAAGGGGTAACAACTAAAGCTGCATCAGACTTTGTCACTTCTGCAAATTTTGTCATCTCTACTGCCTCTTCAGTGGAATTAGACCCTGTTCCGGCTATAACGGGAATTCTTCCATTTGAGGATTTTACTGCAATTTCAATAAGTTTTTTATGCTCTGTGTTAGATATCGTTGGAGACTCACCGGTAGTTCCACATGGCACTATACCGTTTGAACCGCTAGATATTTGAAATTCTATAAATTTTTCATAGGAATTTATATCTAAATTATCACCCTTAAAAGGAGTAACTAAAGCTGTTATAGAACCTTTAAACATAATAATTTAATTTGTGATATTTATATATAGAATTATTCGATGATTAAAGTTAAAATTTTAATAAATTTATTTTTTTGCTTACTTGTAGTATTTTTATTATCATCAGATAATTCATACGCCAGATTAATAATACCAGAACCTAAGCCTGATGAATATATTCAACCTTTGAAAAATAATATAAAAAAACCAATACAAAAAAATTTACCTAAAAAAGAATATTTAGAAAAAAATATTGAAGATAAAATTATTGATAAAAAGAAAACGCCACAAGTTAATGAAAGACTTAAAAAAGTTACACTAGATACAATTAAAAAAAAAAAAGAAATATCTTTATTTTCAAATAAAATAATTCCATTAAAAAAACCAATAAATCTCGGTTTAACCAAAAAAAAATCAACAATATTATCGTCTAAAGATTTTTTAATTGCTCAAAAAACTTTTGGTCTTATCAAAAGAAAAAGGTGGAAATCTGCAATGAAGGAAGTAAAAAAATCAAGGTCAAAACTTCTTAATAATTTAGTTACTTGGATGTATCTAAAAGAAACAACTAATTTTCTAGATTTTTATGAATATATGAATTTTATAAACAATAATCCTAATTGGCCAAGAATAAATAGATTAAGATATCTTGCTGAACACAAAATTAATTTTAAAATTGTAAAAACAAAAGATGTGATAAAGTTTTTTGAAAAGAAAGAACCACTGAGTGGATATGGAAAAATTAAACTTGGAGAAGCTTTTTTAACGAAAGGAGAAAGAAAAAAAGCTCATAAATTAATTGCAGAAGGATTTAAAACTGCAAATTTAAGTAATGATGAACATAGATATCTTAATAAAAAGTTTAAAAGCTTACTTACAAGTGACGACTATATAGACAGAGCAAAATACTTGGCATGGGAACAAGATTTTTATGAATTGAGACGTACATTAAGATATTTGCCAAAAGGATATAAAGAATTATATTTTGCAAGATTTGCGCTTATGACAAGATCTTATGGTGTAGATAGTGCCATAGCGAAAGTGCCACCTCAATTTATAAACGATATAGGTCTAAAATTTGATAGAGCAAAATGGAGAAGAAAAAGAGGGAGATATGATAGCGCTTTAGAGATAATTAATAATCTTCCCGAGGATCCCAATTTATTAGTTAAACCTGACCTTTGGTTTAAAGAAAAATTTATAATTGCTAGAAGTAGAATTAATAAAAAAAGATTTAGTGAAGCTTATGAACTTTTAATTAATCATGGAGTACTTGATAGCGGAAATCTTGCAGAAGCAGAATGGCATGCAGGTTGGTTAGCTTTAAGGTTTTTAAACAAACCAAATGCTGCTGTTGATCATTTTAAAGTTATGTATAATGGAGTCAATTACCCTATCAGTAAATCTAGAGCAGCTTACTGGGTTGGTAAAGCTTATGATGAACTAAATCAAGAACAAAATGCAAGTAATTGGTATAATAAATCATCTGAATTTATAACAACTTTTTATGGGCAATTAGCAGCTGCTAAAATTAACAAAAATACTTTTACAGTAAAAAACAATTTTATATTTTTTGAAGAAGATTTTAAAAAACTATTAAAATCTGATCTTGCTAAAGCAGTAATTCTGCTTCATGAACTTGAAGAATCACTTAAAAGCAAAGATATAATCCGTCATCTTGGATCAGAGGAAAGACCAATTAAAGAACAAGTTTTAGCAGGTATGCTATCTCAAAAAGTTGAAAGATTAGATTTTGCAATTCAAATAGCAAAACAATCGTCTTATCAAAATAAAAATTTGCTGGAGTTAAATTACCCAATCATAGAGACACCAAAAATAGTTTCAAAAAGAACTATCCTGCCAAAAGAGATTATTTTAGCATTAATTAGACAAGAAAGTGAATT
>QCSF01000027.1 GCA_003209195.1 Pelagibacteraceae bacterium AG-470-E16
TAGAAACTATTCTTGAGTCGTTACACCAGGGTAAAAAATCTTTATACTGATTAATATCTAATATTAATCTCTCTATAAGCTCAATTGGATATTTAAATTTTTTATTAATTTTTTTTTTTGGCAAATTATATAAGATTTTTAATTCTTTTTTGTTTAAGTTTTAGAAAATCTTCACCCGCATGATAGCTAGATCGCGTCATAGGGCTTGAGGCTACTAGCAAAAAACCCTTTGAGTACGCAATTTTTTTATATTTTTCAAAATCCTTAGGTTCAACAAATTTTTTAATAGGGTAATGCTTATCAGTCGGCTGGAGATATTGACCCAATGTTAAAAAATCCACATCTGCACATCTTAAATCATCCATTACTTGATATAATTCATCTTCTCTCTCACCAAGACCAAGCATTAACCCTGATTTTGTAAATATTTTTTCATCATAATCTTTGACTTGCTTAAGCAAATTTATTGACTGAAAATACCTAGAACCCGGTCTAACCTTCGTGTAATTTGATGGAACAGTTTCAATATTATGGTTAAATACATCTGGTTTAGCGTCAACTACTTTTTTAAAAACATTACCCTTTCTTAAAAAATCTGGAGTTAAAATTTCTATTGTTGTATTTGGATTAAATCTTTTAGTCTCAATTATTGTTTTTGAAAAATGTTGTGCTCCTCCGTCCAAAAGATCATCTCTGTCAACTGAAGTGATTACAACATGATTTAGTTTTAAATCTTTCACCGCGTTAGCAACTCTCAATGGTTCATTTGTATCTAATGAATTTGGCAAACCAGTTTTAACATTACAAAAAGCGCAAGCTCTAGTGCACGTATCACCCATTATCATAAAAGTTGCATGTTTTTTACTCCAACACTCTGCTATATTCGGACAACCTGCTTCCTCACACACAGTATTCAAATTATTTTTTTTAACAATTTTTTTTGTATCGTTATAAATTAATGAATTTGTTAGTCTCACTCTTATCCAGTCTGGTTTACGCTGTATCGGGCTTGATGGCTTGTTGATTTTTTCTGGGTGTCTTGGCTTCATTTAATAATCAATAATCTTTCTTTTTTTTTTCCAACTACGAAATTTTTTCTGTATAATTCATCTATCAAATCTTTATCAATTTTAGTAGTCAAAGCTTCATTCTCTTGCTTAAATTTAATATTTGTTAAAGTTAGTTTTTTTTCCAAATTTTCTAATTCTACATATTCTTTTTTTTTATCTTGCAAAGCTATATATCCTCTATTTCCATCAAAAAAATTAATAATAAAATATAAGAATAAAAAACAGTTTATAATTATAAATTTATATTTTGTTAAAAACTTCTTAAAACTTGACATTACAACTTTTGCATTCCAGGATTATTTAATAATTCCTCAATTCTAAGCATTCTATTATATTTTGCAACTCTCTCTGATCTTGCTAATGAACCGGTTTTAATTTGATTTGAATTGGTAGCTATTGCAAAATCTGAAATAAATGTATCCTCAGAATCTCCTGATCTGTGAGATATTATCGTCTTAAAATTTCTACTTTGAGCTAGGTTAATAGTTTTTAATGTCTCAGTAACTGTTCCAATTTGGTTTAATTTAATAAGAATTGAATTAGCTGATTTTTCCTGTATTCCTTTTGTAAGCCTTTGATAATTAGTGACAAATAGATCATCTCCTACTATTTGAACATTTTTCCCAATCACATCAGTTAATTTAGACCATGAATTCCAATCATCCTCAAAAATAGGATCTTCAATAGATTTTATTGGATATTTGTTTACTAAGGTTTTATAATATCTAATAAGATTATCTGAGGTGATACTTTTATCATTAATAAAAGAATATTTTTTTCCATCAAATATCTCGTTTGAAGCAATATCCAAACATATTGATATATCCTTGCCAGGTTCAAAACCTGATTTTTTTATCGCTTCTATTATAAGTTCAATTGCTTCCTCATCTGAATTTAAATTTGGAGCAAAGCCTCCTTCATCACCAACACATGTACTAAAATTTTGGTTTTCTAAAAATTTTTTTAGATTTTGTATTGTTAAAAATGCAAATTGCATACACTCTTGATAGTTTTTTGCTCCATCAGGACGTATCATAAATTCTTGTATATTTAATGAGTTATTGGCATGTACACCTCCATTAATAATATTCATTAACGGATAGGGCAATTTATAATTTTTATTTTTTGAAAGATATTGAAAAATCTCTTTATTAGTGCTTTTAGCCGCAGCTTTACAATTGGCTATAGATACAGATAAAATTGCGTTAGCTCCTAATTTTGATTTATTTTTTGTTCCATCTAAATCTATTAAGATTTTATCTATGTTTTCTTGATCAAGAGAGTCAAAATTTTTTATATTTTTTTCTATTATATTGTTTACGTTCTCAATTGCATTAAAAACGCTTTTATTTAAATATTTTGGATCTTTATCCCTTAACTCATTTGCTTCATAACTACCTGTTGAAGCACCAGATGGTACTATTGCAGATCCAATAGATCCATCCTGCAATAATACATCTGTTTCAACAGTTGGCAAACCTCTGCTATCAAATACTTGTCTAGATTTAACTTTTGTTATTTTTGGCATTATAATTTATCATTCTTGATTAACTGATCAATTTTTTTTATTTTTGATAGGAAAAGCTCAAGATCTTTTATTTTTAACATATTAGGACCATCAGACGGTGCATTATCTGGATCATCATGAACCTCTAAAAATAAACCAGCAATTCCAATTGAAATTGCAGATTTAGAAAGATCATAAATATATTCTCGTTCTCCGCCACTAGAATTTCCTTGTCCACCAGGCTGTTGTACAGAATGAGTGGCATCAAATATTACTGGATAGTTTTCTTTTTTCATAATTGATAGAGATCTCATATCTGAAATGAGTGAATTGTAACCAAAAGAGACTCCCCTCTCTGTAACAAAAATTTTGTCATTTTTTGAGTCACTTATTTTTTTTATTACATTACTCATATCCCAAGGAGCAAGAAATTGTCCCTTCTTAACATTAACAATCAAATTTGTTTTTGCAGCGGCAACCAGGAGATCTGTTTGTCTGCACAAAAACGCCGGTATTTGAATTATATCTACAATACCGTTAATAATATTACATTGTTCGGCTGTATGAACATCTGTTAAAATTGGTAAATCAAAATTTTTTTTAATTTCCTCAAAAATTTTTAAAGATTTTTCTAATCCAACCCCTCTTTTTGCAGAAAGACTTGTTCTATTTGCTTTATCAAAAGAGGTTTTAAATACTAAGTTTATATCTAGCTTGTCGCAGATAATCTTTAAATTTTCGGCTATAAACATTACATGATCCCTGCTTTCTAACTGACAAGGTCCTGAGATTAAAAAAAAAGGTAGTTCATTAGACGTTTGAAAATTTTTAATATTTATTACTTTGCTCATTTAGAATTGTTTTTAGCCGCTTTTATAAAAGATGCAAATAATGGATGAGGGTTTAATGGTCTTGATTTAAATTCTGGATGAAATTGAACACCAACAAACCATGGATGTGAATTTAATTCAATAATTTCTGGTAGTTTATTATTGCTAGATAATCCTGAAAAAATTAAACCTTTTTTTTCAAATTTTTCTCTAAAATTTATATTTACCTCATATCTATGCCTATGACGTTCAGATATTTTTTTTAGCTTATAAACTTTTTTAACAAATGAATTATCTAATAAATTACAATCATAAGCTCCAAGCCTCATTGTTCCTCCAAGTTTTTTAAAATCTGCTTTTTTTAAAATTCCATTTTTATACCACTCCTCTATCAACCCAACTATTGGAGTACAGTTTTTATTAAATTCTGTTGACCCTGCATTTTTAATTTTTAAAA
>QCSF01000028.1 GCA_003209195.1 Pelagibacteraceae bacterium AG-470-E16
ACACCCCTTTTCAGGTTTTTTCACCATTTTGGAGAAATGAAGAAGGTATTTATCTTGAAAACTACAAATATAATGACCGAAAAATAAAAATAAATAGAAATAAGATAATAAAAAAGTACAAGGAGTTTGAAAAGATTCTACCAGAAAAAAAATGGTATCAGAAATTTGAAAAATATTGGAAAGTTGGTGAATATGAGGCCAAAAACAAAATAACTCAATTTATCAATAACCAAATTTTTAATTATAATACAAATAGAGATTTTCCAAGTATAGAAGGAACATCAAAATTGTCGCCTCATTTAGCTTTTGGTGAAGTAAGTTCTAGAGAAATCTTTCATAAATATTATTGTATTAGTAAAAAAAATACTGGTACAAGAAAATTTATAAATGAAATTGGATGGAGGGAATTTGCTTATCATTTGATTTATCATTTTCCAAAAATGCAAAATAAGAACTTAAGAAAAAACTTTGATAAATTTCCATGGTCAAGAAATAAAGAGCACCTAAATAAATGGAAACAAGGAAAAACTGGATATCCTATAGTTGATGCTGCTATGAGACAATTATGTGAAACAGGTTGGATGCATAACAGATTAAGAATGGTAACTGGCTCATTTCTTGTTAAGCATTTACGAATAAATTGGATTGAAGGTGAAAAGTATTTTAAAGATTCACTTCTTGATTATGACACAGCAAATAATGTGTCAGGTTGGCAATGGATAGCTGGTTGCGGAGCTGATGCTGCTCCATATTTTAGAATTTTTAACCCAATAACCCAGGGTGAAAAATTTGATGCTGATGGAATTTTTGTAAAAAAATGGATACCGGAACTGAAAAATGTTCCAAAAAAATATATTCATAAACCATGGGAAATGACAGAAGAAGAAAAAATGAAAATTAATTTTGACCTGAAAAAAAATTATTTTGAACCAATTGTTGATCATGCAGAAGCAAGAAAAGCTGCTTTAAATGCATTTGAGTTTACAAAAAAATGAAAAAATTGATTATTATTGGATCTGGAATATCTGGACTTTCGTGTGCGTACTTTTTAAGAAATAAATTTAAAATATCAATTTTTGAACAAAATCACTATTTAGGAGGACATACTCATACACATTTTCTTGAAGATGAAAAAATATTTTTTGACAGTGGGTTTATTGTTTTTAATAATAAAAATTATCCTAATTTTATAAATTTAATAAATGAATTAAAAGTAAAGCGCCAAAACAGCAATATGTCGTTTTCAGTAACACACGAAAAAATAAACTATGAATGGGCAGGTAAAAACTTAAGAACAATTTTTGATTTAAAAAATTTATTCACTTTAAGGTACTTGAAAATTTTAAAAGATATA
This sequence comes from Pelagibacteraceae bacterium AG-470-E16, assembly GCA_003209195.1. GTDB lineage: Bacteria > Pseudomonadota > Alphaproteobacteria > Pelagibacterales > Pelagibacteraceae > HIMB114. The sequence goes on from QCSF01000028.1 coordinate 1,355, forward strand.
ATTAGATTTTCACAAATATGTGAATTAGATATTCAATATAACAATAAATTAAATGACTTTCTTAAAATAAAAAAATTTTCAAAAGAATTTGTCGATTTATATTTACTCCCAATGTGTTCGTCAATTTGGTCTTCAGATTTAAAAAATATACGTAATTATAATACAAAATTTATTTTAAATTTTTTTAAAAATCATGGATTAAATAATATATTAACCAAGAGACCTATTTGGTATACAATCAAAAATGGAAGTAAATCTTACATTGAAAAATTAATTGAAGTTGCGAAACCAAAAATATATTTGAATCATCAAGTTACACAGATCGATCAAAAAAAAAAATATATTAAAACTCGTAATAATAAAAGAATTAGATATGATCACTTAATTCTGGCAAATCATACTAATCAAATTAAAAAAATATTGATAAAACCTGAAAAAAGCCAACTAGATCTTCTTAACTCAGTTAAATATCAAAAAAATACTGTATACATTCACAATGATAAAAATCTAATGCCAAAACAAAAAAAAAATTGGTCGTCATGGAATTATCAATATAATGATAATAATCTTGTTTTAACATACTGGATGAACCTTCTTCAAAATCTAAAATGTGAAAAAAATATTTTTGTCACTTTAAATTTTAAGAAGATTGATAAAAAATATATTATAAAAAAAATAGTTTATGAGCATCCTTTATTTACTAAGCCATTACATAAAATAAATAAATTACAGAATAAAGCTCAAGGTATTAATAATATATGGTTTGCTGGAGCATGGTTAGGTTACGGATTTCATGAAGATGGTGTAAGATCAGCAATAAATGTTAGAAAATTATTAAATGTTAAATAATTTTTTATGTGAAAATGATGTTTTTCATTATCGCAAAGTTCCATTTAAAAATTATTTTAAATATAAGATTTGCTCAATATTATTTGATATAAAACAAATAAACAAAGTAAAAAATCTCAAACTTTTATCTATTAACAAGTACAACTTATACAGTATATACTTAAAGGATTATGGAAATTTAAAAGGCGACTTGTATAATTTTATTATAAATAAAATTAAAAAAAATTATAATATTAAAAAAAAATATACCATATATCTACTTACATTTTTAATTTTGGCCATGCATGATTAAAGTTTTGTTTCCATTCGGTAAGAGTCCTTGAATAATCATAACCAAATGAAATTTTATGATATAATTTAAATCCATTTTCCCTAAATAGTTTTTGTAAAATATTCTTAGTTGGAAGCATACCTCCTGGAAAAATATACTTTTGTATAAAATCTACGTTATTTAAATATTTTGAAAAAGAACTTTCATTAATAGTGATTATTTGAAGACATGCAGCTCCATTGTTTTTGAGTATTGAATTTAATTTTTGAAAATAAACTTTCCAATATTTTCTTCCCACCGCTTCAAACATCTCGATTGATACAATGTTTGTATATTTTTTGTTTATTTTTCTATAATCTTCAAAAAAAACATTATTGTGATTTAATTTAGTATATTCATATTGGTTTTTGCTTATTGTATATCCGTCAATATTAAGCCCTTCCTTTATCTTCTTTGATCGTTTTATAAATCCTCCCCACCCACAACCAATTTCACAAATATCACTGGACGTGTTAATATTTAAATTCTCTATAATAGTGTCATATTTTTGCGTTTGTGCTTCACTTAAAGAAATATTTTTATTTTTAAACAAAGCCGAAGAGTAAGTTAAACTTTCATCGAGCCACTCTTTATAAAAATTATTCCCCAAATCATAATGAAAACTAATATTTTTTTTTGCTTGATTTAATGTATTTTTTTTGAACATGAAATTCACACTTTCAATCACTTTATTATAAACATTAGGCTTCCAATCT
>QCSF01000029.1 GCA_003209195.1 Pelagibacteraceae bacterium AG-470-E16
ATTAAATACGATGTTTATTCTGTAGATGGATCTTTTGAAATTCCTCAATTAATAAATATTAAACTTAAATCAAATAAATATAACTCAGCTATTGCAATTGGGTGTGTTATAAAAGGACAAACACCCCATTTTGAATTTATATCTTATTCAATAACTAATTCAATAATGGAACTTTCTTTAAAATATTCCATACCGATAACTAATTCAGTTTTAAATTGTATTAACATGTCACAAGCAAAAGTCAGATCGTCAGTAAAAAAAAATAAAGGTGTTGAGGCAGCAAATGCTCTTTTAACTATTTTAAATAATTTAAAATGAAATCTTACACAAGGGTTAAATTAGTACAAAAAATCTATGAGAAAATAAATAATCCAGATGGAACAGTTGATTTTGGAAAAGACCCTTATTTAAGACATATAAAAAAAGTATTCAGGGGTTATTTTGAGCATAATGTTGAATTGGAAGAAATTTTAGAGAAAAATCTATCAAAAGATCTAAATATCAAATATTTGGATAATTTATTAAAAATTATTATTAAATCATCAATATATGAGATCAAATATTGCAAAAAAATTCCATTTAAAGTTGTTATTGACCAGTATTTGCATGTAACAGATGCATTTTATGGTCATGATCAAAAAAGGCTTGTAAATGGCGTATTAGATAGCGTTGCAAAAGCATTTGATTAGTATTTTAAGTTGATTTTATGAGCAATTTTTGGCAATTAGCTTTTTTTAAACAAAGATAATAAAGGAATACAATTTCATGAACTCAACGGATATAATTAATATAGTAATAGTATGCGGTATTGCAGCTTTAGCATATGGCTGGTTAGCGAGTAAACAAATTTTAAATTCTAGTGCAGGCAATAAAGTTATGCAAGATATTGCGGGTGCAATACAAGAAGGTGCACAAGCTTATTTAAATAGGCAGTATAAAACAATTGCTGTAGTTGGTTTTATAGTTTTAGTATTAATAGGTTATCTTTTTAGCCCGTTGGTTGCTGCAGGATATTTAATAGGCGCATCTTTATCTGGTGCAGCAGGTTATGTTGGTATGGTAATTTCTGTCAGAGCTAACGTTAGAACAGCTGAAGCAAGTAGAAAAGGTTTAGCCCAAGGATTAAATATTGCATTTAAATCCGGCGCAGTTACAGGAATGCTTGTTGCTGGATTGGCTTTATTGTCAATATCTGTTTATTATAAATTTCTAATTATTAATAATACCTCCGAACGTGAAATTATTGACGCATTGGTCGCATTAGGGTTTGGAGCTTCTTTAATTTCAATATTTGCGAGGTTAGGTGGTGGAATTTTCACAAAAGGTGCTGATGTTGGGGCAGATTTAGTTGGAAAAGTTGAAGCTGGAATACCAGAAGATGACCCAAGAAATCCTGCAGTAATAGCTGATAATGTTGGAGATAATGTTGGAGATTGTGCTGGAATGGCAGCAGATTTATTTGAAACTTACGCTGTAACAGTTGTTGCTACTATGGTTTTGGCCTCAATATTTTTTACAGGTAATGAAAGCATGATGATATATCCTTTAGCTATTGGAGGTGTATGCATACTTACTTCTATAGCTGGAACTTTCTTTGTGAGACTTGGTAGAGGTAAAAATGTAATGGGCGCTTTGTATAAAGGTTTTGTTGCAACTGCACTTTTATCTTTAGCAGCGATTTATCCAGTTACAGATTCTGTTATAGGTCTTGATAAAATATTCAAAGTTGCAGGACAAACTTTTACTGGTAATGATTTATTTTATTGTGCTGTAATTGGTTTAGTTATCACAGGTTTAATAATTTGGGTAACAGAGTACTATACTGGAACTGATTATAGACCTGTAAAATCGGTAGCAAAATCTTCAACTACCGGTCATGGTACAAACGTAATTCAAGGTTTAGCAATATCAATGGAAGCAACGGCTTTACCAGCATTAATAATTGTTGTCGGAATAATTTCAACATACACTTTAGCTGGATTATTTGGCATCGCTATTGCAGTAACAAGTATGTTGGCATTAACAGGTATGGTCGTAGCATTAGATGCTTACGGACCAGTCACAGATAATGCAGGGGGAATTGCAGAAATGTCAAAACTTCCATCAGATGTTAGAAAAACTACGGACACTCTAGATGCAGTTGGTAATACTACAAAAGCAGTCACTAAAGGGTATGCTATTGGCTCAGCTGGATTGGGAGCATTAGTTCTATTTGCGGCATATACTGAAGATATAAAATATTTTGCTGCACAAAAAAATTCTGCTTTAAGTGGTATTCAAGTTAGTTTTGATTTGTCAAATCCATATGTTGTTGTTGGACTTTTAATTGGTGGGTTGTTACCATATTTATTTGGATCAATGGGAATGCAGGCGGTTGGCAGAGCAGGTGGCGCCGTTGTTAATGAGGTAAGAAGACAATTTAAAAAAATGCCAGGTATTATGAAAAGAAAGCAGAAACCTGACTACGCAAAAGCTGTAGATTTGCTTACTAAAGCGGCAATCAAAGAAATGATTATTCCATCTTTACTGCCTGTACTTTCGCCAATTGTTGTTTACATTATTGTTTTGAACATTGCTGATCAGTCTTCAGCTTTATCAGCACTTGGTGCAATGTTGCTTGGTGTAATAGTGACCGGATTATTTGTTGCAATTTCTATGACCGCAGGTGGTGGAGCATGGGACAATGCAAAAAAGTATATTGAAGACGGTAAATTCGGTGGCAAAGGATCTGAGGCACATAAAGCAGCAGTTACAGGTGATACTGTAGGAGATCCATATAAAGATACTGCTGGTCCAGCCGTGAACCCAATGATAAAAATAACAAATATTGTTGCATTGTTGTTACTAGCAATAATTGCTCATTAAAATTTTAATTATTTGTTTTAAGCTTTTTTCTTGCATTCTCCATTCTCTTTCTTGTTGATGACAATAGGTTTTTGGAGAATGTATCTTTTACGCCTAAAGATTTTGTAATATCTTTTGTAAAAACAATTTTATTCATTTTATTTAAATCATAAAACTCTATTTTTTTTATTATACCATAATTATTAAAGTAGATTTCAACATAGTCATTAAGATAAA
>QCSF01000030.1 GCA_003209195.1 Pelagibacteraceae bacterium AG-470-E16
TTCTCTAGGGTTCTCATTAATTTTTTTAATGGTAAGTTCTTTAATTTTTTTTGATGATTTTGCACCAATTACTATTCCATAACCTCCTGAAGCATTCGCAGGTTTAATAACCAGTTTTGATATATTTTGAATTACAAAATTTCTTTGTTTTTTATCATGACATAAATAAGTCTCTACTTGATTAAGTTTTGGTTGTTCGCCCAAATAATATACGATCATTTTGTTGACATAAGAATAGATCACTTTATCATCTGCAATCCCTGTGCCAACTCCGTTAACAATTCCAACATTCCCTCTCCTCCAAGCTTTAAACAAGCCAGGAACGCCAATTAATGAATCTTTGAAAAAAACTTTTGGATCCAAAAAGCTATCATCAAGTCTTCTATATATACAATCCACGCGTAGCTTTCCAGAAACAGTTTTCATATATACAATATCATTTTCAACAAACAAATCCTTACCCTCTACTAAAGCTATTCCCATTTGTTCAGCTAGAAAGGAGTGTTCAAAATACGCAGAGTTATAAATTCCTGGAGTAAGAACAACCATATGTGGATCATCCCTTTTCTTAGGAATACATTCTATCATACAGTGATATAATTTGTTTGCGTATTGATGAATTGAGGAAACTTTATACCTTGTAAATAGTTCAGGAAAAACATCCCTCATAACCATGCGATTTTCAAGCATATAAGAAACTCCTGATGGTGTTCTAAGGTTATCTTCTAAAACTAAATATTCTCCATTAATATTTCTAATCAGGTCGATACCAGAAATATTTGACCAAGCTTTATATTTTGGTGAAAACCCGTTACATTCTTTAATGTAATACTTTGATTTAAATACTAAGTCTTTTGGTATTACTTTATCTTTAAATATTTTTTTATTATTATAAACGTCATCTATAAATAAGTTAAGTGCGTTAATCCTTTGGACTAAACCCCTTGAAACTTTGTTCCATTGTGTTTTTGGAATAATCCTCGGAATTATATCTAATGGCCATTTTTTATCTTCAGCTCTATTATTTGCTGCATATACTCTAAAATTAATTCCTCTTGCACTTATTGTACTTTGACAATTCTTTTCAATCTCTAGTAGTTTTTTTTTACCATTTCTCTCTAAAATATTCGAAATAATTCTAGCATGTTTTCTTAGTTTACACTCATCAGTGACATATCCATCATATGCACTTTTGTAATTGTAGTTTTTCCAAAAAGATAACCTCATAAGCAGATAAATTCTCAAATATCAAAGATTAGCAAATGCCAATTTTAAATAACAGTTATGCTACAAATAGATTGTAAATATTTATATTATTAACTATCAATCAACAAATGACTTATTGTATTGGAATAAAAACAAATGAAGGGCTAGTTTTTGCATCTGACTCAAGAACAAACGCTGGATTGGATAATGTCAATATTTACTCAAAAATGATGACACATGATATAGGTGACAGAACAATTATTGTTGTTACATCAGGTAATCTTGGAACTTCTCAAGCAGTTTATAAGTCAATAGAAGAAGATTTGAAGACTCAAAATATAGAAATTAATCTAAACACTTGTAAAAACTTTGAGCAGATAGCCTCTTATATTGGTGGTCTAAATATAAAACACTCTTCACCTCAAGGAATGAATACCGATAACGTTTTATTAGGATCTACTTTCCTTGTTGGAGGTCAAATAAAAGGACAACAACATGAATTATATTTAATTTATCCTCAAGGAAATTATATTAGACCTGCTGACAGTAAACCTTATCTCGTTATAGGCGAGGTTAAATATGGAAAACCAATTCTTGATAGAGTTGTAAAGCCAGATATTTCAATTGGAGACGCTTCTCGATGCGCATTAATATCAATGGACTCAACTTTAAGAAGTGACTTAACTGTTGGTCCTCCAATAGATTTTGCGGTATTTAAAAAAGATGCAGATAATCTCGTTGCATTAGACTGTTTAAATATTACTGATGATACTTACTCTAAAATTTGTAATCAATGGTCTGAAAGTATTTTTAAAATTTTTGATTCATTTCCGAGATTTAAATGGGAAAAGAAATTTAAATAGATAAAAATCTATGAATATCAACTTTTTTAAAAAATTTAATTTGCAAAATTATAAAGAAAAGCCTTTATACTTATAAATGCTTATTATTTTTAGAACTGAATTATTATGGTAGATCAATTCTGGTACCCATTATTTTTATTTCCAGCTATACCATTAATGATGACCACATTTGGGAACAGGTGGGTCTCGTTATCATCATTAATCAGAAAAACTCATGACAAAATTTTAGCAGAAAATATTCAAGGAAAAAAAAGACTGCGGTACTTAGATGAATTAAAAATTTTAAATAAAAGAATCATCCTTGTTCGCTTAATGCAAACACTATCTGCGTTAAGCTTTATTTTTAACCTTATGACAATTTTTTTTGGCTACCTCAAATTTGTTGATGTAGCAACTTTATGTTTTGGTTTTGCTGTTATAGTATTTATGATTGCGATAATAACATTTATAATAGAAATTCAAATTTCAATTACTGCCTTAAAAAAACATTTAGAAGACCTGGAAGATTTGTAAAATCTAATATTAAATTTTAAAAAAATTTTAATTATAGCCACGAAGATCATTAGAATGTTACACATTCTTATTTGCAAAATAACTATTAAATCTTTGACTGATTATTTTTGATTAAGAATACTTGCAAAATTGTGATTAACATCTCTATGACCTGCCTCATCATCCCTAACCACTTTTACTACATCTATAAGTGTTGCATCCTTATTTAAATTCCAATAATCGATAGCAATTTTAGGAGCAGGTTCATTTTTGATTTTTCCGTTTTCTAATTCATCAAGGTACTCAGTATAACTTCTCACTGCCTCTTCTTCAAAATATCCTACAATTCTGTGAGCTGTACGAGCTGAAAAAATATATA
>QCSF01000031.1 GCA_003209195.1 Pelagibacteraceae bacterium AG-470-E16
ACATGATCAATCGGTAATGGATGACAAAGTGGAATTAAATCACTCGTCCTTTTAACACCCAAAACAGCTGCAACTTCTGCAAGAGTTGTTGGATCTCCTTTTGGCATTTTTTGATTTCTAATTAAATTAAAAACTTTACTTCCAATAATTATTGAACCTGTCGCAAGAGCTCTTCTTAATGTAATTTGCTTATCAGATACATCAATCATGTTGAATGATTTTTCTAGAAAGAGTTCCTTGGTCCAATCTTTAAGATCTTCTTTTGTAAGAATTTTAAGTTTCACTTTAATTTATACACTTATAATATTTTTTTAAAGCTGCGGCTGAGTTTATTGAAGCATTTCTATTTAAATATTGAGGATTATCATCTAAATATTTAACAAAAACCCTTACCCATTGACCTGGCGACATGCTACTTGGTACGCAAACTCCATTTAATCTTGCCTGCCTACTTCTTTTTCCTGTTTTCATATCATCTATAACTTCTATTAAGGCTGAACTGTCAAACATTCCCCTAAAGTACCATGAGCAAGAAAGACCTTTTACTAAATCTACGGCAGCTAATTTTTCACCATTATTTTGCTTGATCCACATTTTACAATTTTGATACATCTTAGTTGAAGTTTTTGTCGTCACTTTTGCATTAACATTTTCTGTAAAAAGGAAAACAACAAAAAATAAAAAAGTTATTATTTTTATCAATTACCCTCCAATAGAGGCTAGATGAGGAGTAATACCTGTATTGCCAAGCTCAAGATAGTGAGACTCTTTCTTGAATTTTAATTGTGTAAGTATTAAGTTAATTAGCTCTTCTTTTTGTTTTGGATTTTGCAAATATTTTCTTAAGTTTGTTCCAGTATTTCCAAACAAACAAAGTCTCAACTCACCTTTTGCTGTTATTCTTAGTCTGTTGCAACTTTTACAGAAGTCCTTTGAATAAGGTGCAATAACACCAAATTTCCCTTTTAATTTTTGATTTACATAGTTTAACGCAGGTCCATCATCTCTTGTTCTATCAATATTTTTCCATCCGTTTTCATCAAGATAATTTTTAAATATTTTTGCACTTTGATGATATTGTTTAAAATATTTTAAGTTATCACCAGTTTGCATCAATTCTATATATCTAAAATTAATATTATTATGATTTATAAAATTAGCCCAAGAGTCGAATTCTCTTTTATTATCGTTAATACCCTTAAGTAGTACAGCATTTAACTTAATATTTTCAAACCCTTTATCTAGTAAAATTTTAATACCTTTCAAAATTTCCGGTAACCTGTCATGACCCGTAATCTGTTTAAATTTTTCTCTATTTAATGTATCAATACTAATATTAATACCATCTACTCTAGTATTTATTAAAGGCTCAGCTAGTTTATTAAGTTTATAACCGTTTGTTGTAATAACAAGTTTTTTTATATTATTTTTAGTTTTAATTAATTTTATTATATCAAAAAAATCTTTTCTAACAGTTGGTTCACCGCCAGTTACTCTAATTTTAGAAACACCTAAATCTGAAAGAGCATTAATTAAATTTTCAACTTCATTTAAATTTAAAAAACCAGGATGATTGTTAGGTTTAAAGTATCCATTTGGTAAGCAATATCCACATTTAAAATTACATACATCTGTTATAGATAGCCTTATGTATGGAAATGATCTGCCAAATGTATCTTTTAGCTTTTCCATCATAGGTTTAAAGTATATTCTTTATTAAGAATAATAAAAGCATTTTAAAAGTAATTTTAAAATACACTTTATAATTGAACAAAAATTTATATAAAATTTTAATTTTTTCAGGTAAAATAATACCAATAATACAGGGGGGTAGTTATGCCTAAAAAAATAAAAAAGATAAATTCTAGCAGAAGAAATTTTCTTGCTGGATCAGCAACTGTTGCAGGAGCAGCAGCGGCAGCGTCTGTAATGCCAATTACTATCGCTAATGCTAATCATACTGAGAAAGGTGCAAGAGGTTTGCCAACATGGACTGGTTGGAAAAAAAGAAGTGCCTTAATCATACATTCTGACAAAGGAATGGAAACTCACCGCGCCGCAATAGGAAACAGCGTTATAACTCCATTAAGACATGTATATATAAGAAATAATATGCCAACAATGAGCGATGCCCAAATTGGCAAAAGAAGTAATTGGAAAATGAAAGTTGAAGGAGTAAAAAATCCTAAAACTTATACTTTAGCTCAATTAAAACAACTGGCACAAAAAACTGAAGCGTCTATTCTTCAGTGCTCTGGAAATGGTAGAGGATTTTTTAATCATAAACCAAGAGGATCACAGTGGAAAACTGGTGCTGCCGCATGTTTGATATGGACTGGTTGTCCAGTATCAGCGATTGTTAAAGATTGTGGCGGACTAGTAAGTGGTGCAAAATTTATGACTGCAACTGGCGCTGATATGCCAAAACAATTAGATCCTAAAAAAGCATTAGTTGAAAGATCCGTTCCGATTAAAGCTTATAAAGATGCTTTTGTTGTGTGGGAGGTTAATGGTGTTGATTTACCTAATTCCCACGGTGGTCCTTTGAGAATGGTGACACCTGGATATTTTGGTATAAACAATGTGAAGCACTTGGGGAAATTGGCTTTTACAGCGAAAGAATCAAGTGTAAAGTACATGAAATCAAGTTATAGAATTTCTCCAATTGGGAAAAAAGGTTCGCAATATCCTTCGTGTTGGGAAATGTCAGTAAAATCTTGGATAGTTTCACCATTGAAAAGCGCAAAATCAGGAAATATTGTAGTTTCTGGAGTTGCTATGGGCGGTACTAAAAAAGTTTCTGGCATTAAAGTATCTGTTGACGGTGGTAAATCTTGGAAAAAGGCGAATTTTACTGGTCCTGATATGGGTAAATTTGCTTGGAGAAGATTTGTTTTTGAGACTAAATTAAAACCTGGTAC
>QCSF01000032.1 GCA_003209195.1 Pelagibacteraceae bacterium AG-470-E16
TATAAAGTTTTAAAGTTATATCTGCATCTTCACAGGCATATTCATACGCATCTTTAATTTTAACTTGATCAAAAGTGATTTCAGACTTACCACTACCAACAACATCTTTAAACTTGATATTTTGATGATTTAAATGAGTTTTGGATAATATATCTAGATTATGTCTATTTAAACCTGTGTCCAAGGTATACGACATGAGCATTGTATCTTCAAACGATACTAATTTAATGCCATATTTTAATAAAATTTTTAAATCATATTTAATGTTCTGTCCAACTTTTTTAATTGTATTATCTTCGAGATATGGCTTTATAGTTTTAATCAAATCATCCATTTTAATTTGTTTTTTTACATCTGCATCTTGATGATTTTTGTGACCTACTGGTACATAAAAAGCCTGATTTTCTGTAAAAGATAATGAAATACCTACAAGTTTAGCAATTTGAGTGTTCAAGGAATTGGTCTCAGTATCAATGACAAAATAACCTTGATTATCTCCTTGTTTCAGTAAGCTTTGTAACTCCTTTATATCGTATATTATATGAAATCCTCTTTCTTTTTTTCCTATATCGGACTGTGTCTCTTTTGATTTACCTGTATTTAACTGTACTTTTTTTAATAAATCTGAGCCTGTTACAGGCTTGCCATAATTTTTTTCAATTCTTTTTTTTATTTTTGTGAACTCCATTTCATCAAGGAAATCAAAAATCATATTTTTATCTAATGGTTTTAAAATAAAATCTTCAATATTATCTTTTACTGGAACATTTTGTTTAAGCGTGACAAGCTCCCTACTAATTATAGCATTTTTTTTGTTATCGATTAAGGCTTGTCTTCTTTTGGGTTGTTTAATTGAGTCTACACTATCTAAAAGTTTATCCAAATCTTCAAACTGATTTATTAATTCAGCAGCAGTTTTTATACCAATCCCAGGGACTCCAGGAATATTGTCTACAGAATCCCCGGCTAGTGATTGAACATCAATTACTTTATCTGGAAATACACCAAACTTTTCTTTAACCTCGTTGATTCCAATATGACGATCTTTCATTGTGTCTAACATGAATGTATCTTCATCAACTAGTTGCATTAAATCTTTATCTGATGAAACAATGGTTACTTTGATATTTTTTTTCTTTGCTAGAACTTTATATGTAGCAATCAAATCATCTGCCTCATAATTTAACATTTCAACTGAAGGTAAATTGAAAGCTTTAACAGCTTTTCTTATATATTCAAATTGAGGAACTAAGTCTTCAGGTGCATCTGATCTATTTCCTTTGTAATCTTTATAAATATTATTTCTAAAATTTTTCCTGGCACTATCAAATATAACTGCAAGATGAGTAGGTATGTCTATTTCATTCCCAGCTTTAGATTTTTCCAAAAAACTGTAAAGCATATTACAAAAACCACTTACGGCCCCAACTGGAAGTCCATCACTTTTTCGAGTTAACGGCGGTAGAGCATAGTAGGCTCTAAAAATATAACCTGACCCATCTATTAAAAATAAATGTTTTTGTTTTTTCATAAATTTTTCTATAAATTATTTTTATTAATGTTATTACATGCGACCTATCATGAATAGTTCAATTGCTTTAAAAGTTGAGAATGTGAATAAAATTTATGATCAAAAAAATAAAAAAACCAAAACTCTAGAAAATATTTCATTTGAAGTAAAAACAGGTGAAATTTTTGGTTTACTTGGTCCAAATGGCGCTGGTAAGTCAACATTCATTAATATTCTCGCTGGAACGGTAAATAAAACAAATGGGATTGTAAATGTTTGGGGTTTCAATTTGGACAAGAATCCGAGACAAGTTAGAGCATCTCTTGGAATAGTGCCACAGGAGATAAATGTTGATCCTTTTTTTTCTCCAAAAAAATTATTGGATATTCAAGCAGGATTGTATGGTGTTAAAAACAGTGAACGTATAACCGACGAAATATTAAAGCTAACAAATTTATCAGATAAAGCTGATGCTTATGCCAGAAATTTATCTGGTGGAATGAAAAGAAGATTACTTGTTGCTAAAGCTCTGGTACACCAGCCGCCAATATTGATTTTAGATGAGCCAACAGCGGGCGTAGATGTAGATCTTAGAAGGAAATTGCTCGATTCAGTACGTGAACTTAATAGACAAGGTGTTACCATAATCTACACTACTCACTATCTTAAAGAAGCTTCCGATTTATGTGATAGAATTGCAATTATCAATAAAGGTAAATTAGTAGCTTTAAATTCCACCAAAGAACTGTTAAGAAATAACTCAGATTTAGAAGAAGTATTTCTTGAACTAGTTAGTAATGTAAATGATTAATATATTAAAAAAAAATAGAGTTGAAGATCACTCTAGTAAAATTTTAATTTCTTTTTTATTTTCAATACTCATAGCATTAAGTTCAAAAATTAGTGTTCCATTTTATCCAGTTCCAATGACTATGCAAACAATGCTAGTTCTTTTAAGTGGAATAATTCTAGGTTCAAAATATGGATGTCTAACTCTTATTTTTTATATAATTGAAGGTATGATAGGTTTGCCGGTTTTTTCAGGTACACCCGAAAAAGGAATTGGTTTAACTTATATGTTAGGACCTACTGGAGGTTACATATTGGGATTTGCTTTTACAGCTTTTCTCTCAGGGTTACTATTTTCAAATAGAAAAATTTATAAAAAGAATTCTAAATCCAGATACTTATTAGTTAAAAATTTGTTTGTCATATTTATTAAATTGACATTAGCTTTAATTCCAACGTTCCTAATTGGATTGTTATGGCTTGGTATTGTTCTTGGTTGGGATAAACCAATTTTAGAGTATGGTTTTTATCCTTTTATCTTAGGCGAATTTTTTAAAATTTCATTAGTAACTTTATTTTTTTATA
>QCSF01000033.1 GCA_003209195.1 Pelagibacteraceae bacterium AG-470-E16
TAAAATTGAAGGAGAGTTATGGACTAGACGTTTACAAAAGCTGGATTCAAAATGTTGAGGCTAAAGGAATAAATTTCTCATCTTTAATACTTGTTGTGAAAACTAGATTTGTAAGAGATTGGATAGTAGCACATTATGCAGACAAAATATTAGATCATTACCAGAAGTTAGATAATACAGTTTCAAGAATACAATTTGAAATTAATGAAATCTTCGATGAAAAAAGAGGAGGAAATATTTTAGATTTTGGTTCTGGAACAAAAGTAATTGATTTAAAAGATACAAATTATGGTATTAATCGTATAGACCCAAGATTAAACTTTGAAAGTTTTGTTACAGGAGAAAGCAACCAGTTAGCTTTTTCAGCTGCAAAAAGAGTTGCCGAAAGTCTCGGTCATTATAATCCCTTGTATGTTTATGGCGGAGTTGGTTTGGGCAAAACACATATATTAAATGCTATTGGAAATCAGCTTAAACAGTTTGAAAAAAAAGTAATTTATCTTTCAGCTGAAAGATTTATGTATCAATTTGTAAAATCTATAAAAAATAAAGATACACATAAATTTAAAGAAATATTTAGAAACGCTAATGTACTAATTTTAGATGACATTCAATTTATTAGTGGCAAAGAAGTTACCCAGGAAGAGTTTTTTTATACCTTTAATAGTTTATTAGAAAATCAGTCTCAAGTTGTTATATCTTGCGATCGGTCCCCAAATGAGCTGGATCGTATTCAAGATAGAATAAAATCACGTTTATCAGGAGGATTAGTTGTCGATGTGCAACCTCCAGATATTGGTTTGAGATTAGAAATATTAAAAAAAAGATGTTTAGCTGAAAAAAATCACTTTGGTAACGAGATATTAATTAATGACGAGATTTTATCATTTATTTCTAATGAATTTAAGTCAAGTATTCGAGATATGTTAGGTGTTTTAAATAGGGTAATAGCATCCGCTAGAATTCAAAATAAAACTCCCACATTGCAAGATGCCAAGCTCATTCTCAAAGATTTATTGAATAATATGCAATCTGTCATAAGCATAGAAGATATTCAGAAAATGGTAGTAGATTACTATAATTTGTCGATGAACGATTTTTTATCATCTAGAAGATCTCGACATATTGCACGACCAAGACAAATCGCTATGTATTTATCGAAAAAATTAACGACAAAATCTTTGCCAGAAATTGGTAGAAAGTTTACTGGTAGAGATCATACCACTGTAATTCATGCAATTAAAAAAATAGAAGAATTAATGTCGAAAGACCGTCAATTTGAATATGAAGTGCAGAGTATCACAGACAGAATTATAAAAAGATAAGATGGAATTTAAAATTGATAGAGATGTTTTTCTAAAGTCTCTAACCCATGTGCAAGGTGTTGTAGAAAAAAAAAATACTTTACCTATTCTAGCTAACATATTAATAGAAAGTTTTGACGGTTTTTTAAAAATCACAGCAACTGACTTAGATATAATTATAACAGAAAAGTTAATATGTGAGACTATTAAAGAAGGTTCAACGACCACTACAGCTCAAGTGATATATGACATTGTCAGAAAATTAAAAACAGGTTCGTCAATACATTTATTTTTACAAGATAATAACAGGTTAAAATTAATTTCAGGTAAATCGGATTTTAACCTTACTTGTATTACTCCTGATGAATTTCCAATTCTTGAGGATAATTTAGATGAAGATTACAT
Organism: Pelagibacteraceae bacterium AG-470-E16; assembly: GCA_003209195.1. GTDB lineage: Bacteria > Pseudomonadota > Alphaproteobacteria > Pelagibacterales > Pelagibacteraceae > HIMB114. Next base: position 1,710 of record QCSF01000033.1, read on the forward strand.
TACGATTCCCTCCTTTGAATTTTTAAAAATATTGAACAAAACAAAATTTTCGATATCGAATGACGAAACAAGACATTATTTAAACGGAATTTATTTAGACATAATTAATGAAAGGCAATTGGTTGCCGTAGCAACAGACGGTCATCGTTTAAGTAAGTCATCAACCGAAATACAAGGCAATGTTAATTTTCAATCAGTTATATTACCAAAAAAGGCTGTATACCAACTTTTAACAATAATTGATGAAGATTCAATTAATTTGAAAATTCTTTCAACAAAATCAAAAATAAAATTTTTGTATAAAGATATAGTATTTATTTCTAAAGTTATTGATGGAAAATTTCCAGATTATGAAAAGGTTATCCCAACGGATGATAGAGTTCAATCTAAATCAAATGTTGAAGAATTTGTAAGCGCATTGGATCGATTAAAGTCTCTCTCAACAGATAGAAAAGGTGTTGTCAAAATTTTATTGGAAAAAAATTTAATTAAATTTTTGATAAATGATGCAATATCAGGCGATGGTGTAGAGGAAATTAGCTCTCAATATGAAGGTCAATCTTTAGAAGTTGGTTTTAACTCAAACTATTTAATGGATGTTGCCAGTGTATTAGAAAGTAAGGAAATTATACTAATGATAAAAGATGCATCATCGCCAATTAAAGTTAAAGACGAAAACGATCCTTTAAGCACATATATTGTTATGCCTATGCGTGTTATATAATTATTTTTATACATGGCTAACGTTGAAAAAATCCGAATTAAAAATTTCAAATCTCACGAGAATTTTTTACAAAATATAGATCGTAATTTTAACCATGTTGTTGTTCATGGTCGTAATGGAGTAGGTAAAACAAATCTTTTAGAGAGTTTCTCATTTTTTTCAAATACAAAAGGCATGAGGGGTGACAACATCGAAAAGGTAATACCTATTATGCAAAACCCAAAAGGTGATACTGATGTATCATTGGTGCTATTTTCTAAAAATAATAATTTAAACTTGAATTTATTTGTTAGTAAGAATGAAGATTTGTTTAAAAAAACATTTTATTTTAATGATAAAAAGACAACGTTAGCAAATATTAAAAATTATATAAG
>QCSF01000034.1 GCA_003209195.1 Pelagibacteraceae bacterium AG-470-E16
ATCAAAAAAAGATAAAGTTCTTAAAAAACTAATAAATAAATACAAAGGCTCACTTAAAACTAGAAAAGATCCTTTTTTTTCCTTGTGCAAATCCATAATTGGTCAACAAATATCAGTTCAAGCAGCTAATTCTGTTTGGATTAAACTTGAGAAAAAAGCCAAAAAGATTAATCCAATCAACATTAATAAATTAAATAAACGTCAACTTTCCTCGTGTGGCCTTTCAAGACAAAAAATTCGTTATCTTAAAATTATAGCAAAAAAATTTATAACGAAAGAACTGGATATAAAAAAAATAAAAAAAATGTCTGATAAAGATGCAATAAAGTGCTTAACAGAAGTCAAAGGTATAGGTATTTGGACAGCTGAGATGTTCCTTTTTTTTAATTTTATGAGGCCTAATATTTTTCCGATACAGGATATCGGTTTGCTGCGTGGTATTTCAATAAATTATAAAACTAAATATCCACCTTCTGCATTACAATTAAAAAAATTTCAAAATAAATGGTCTCCTTATTGTACTGTCGCAACTTGGTATCTTTGGCGAAGTATTGACCCGGAACCGGTAAGTTATTAAAAATTTATAAAGCTATTATACTTTTAAAAGCTATTATTTACTTAGCGTGTTTTTTTAATTATCTATACTTAATGAATAATAAATTAATTATTAGTTGGAATGAATATAATAAAATTGTCGAAGACTTAGCCATTAAAATTTACAACTCAGGTTTTAAGGTAGATTTGCTAATAGGAATTATGAGAGGTGGAGCGCCCATAATTGACACTTTGAGCAGAATTTTTAAAATCAAATGTGCTTATTTGGCCGTTGAGTCATATTCTGGTGATGAAATACAAGATCAACAAGGTGATATTATCTTTTCTAGAGAGCTAAGTTCTACGGCTCACTCTTTGGGCGGAAATATATTATTATGTGATGATTTATCAGATACAGGTTTGACACTTAATAAAAGTGTTGAATGGCTAAAAAAATATCCACCGATCAGAGACAATATTAAGGAAATTCGTACAGCAATTTTGTGGAAAAAATCTCAGTCAACTTTTGAGCCAGATTATTGTGCAAAAAAACTGAAAGATAGCCCTTGGATTGTGCAACCTTTTGAAAAATATGAACAAATAAAAATAGAAGATTTAAAAAAAAACCGGAATTAAAATAACTCCGGTTTTTTTGTTAAACTTATAAGACTAGAAAACTTAATAAACTTAGAATTGCAACAACCCATATGGCAGGATTAACCTTGTTAGCTTTACCACTTGCTAGTTTGATTAAAGCATAAGATATAAATGCTAGAGCAATACCATGGCTTATACTATATGTTAATGGCATTGTGATCATTGCTAGAACCGCAGGACCTGCTTCTGCAATATCGTCCCATTCAATATCCGTAATGTTTCTTACAAATAGTATAGAAACGTAAACTAATGCAGCGCCATCAATTTGTTTTGGTAATGAGGTTGCAAGTGGAGCAAAAAATAAACATACCAAAAATAACACACCAATCACGAGTGATGTCATTCCAGTTTTTCCTCCTGCTTTGATACCTGATCCTGATTCAATATAACTCGTCACTGTTGTTGTTCCCATTACAGCTCCAGCTACTGTTCCTACACTGTCTGACAGCATTGCTTTTTCAATATCTTTGACTTTACCATTTGAGTCAACTTTACCAGCAACATTTGCTACAGACGTTAATGTCCCAGCAGTGTCAAAAAAATCTACAAAGAATAATGTGAATATAACAGAAATCATACCGCCAGTCATACCAGCTTTTAAATCAAAACTCATTAAATGTGTCATTGGTTCTATGTTACCTATAACACCATTAAATTTTCCGAGTCCTGAGACCCAAGCAATGATACTAAATGCAAGAATACCGATAATGATATTACCTTTTACATTAAGCTTTTCTAAAACTATCATCGTGATAAATGCAAGACATGCTAATAAAATAATTGGATCTTTTAAATTTCCTAGCTTAACGAGCGTAACCGGATGATCAACAACTACACCCATAATTTGTAAACCAATTATTGCTAGAAATAATCCAATACCCGCACCTATTCCAAGTTTTAAACTTTTAGGTATTGAATTAATGATCCATGCTCTTAACGGCGTCAATGATATTGCTAAAAAAACTATACCGGCAACAAGCACAGCACCTAAAGCTTGATCTGGACTATAGCCTAGAGTTTTGCATACATAATAAGCCACAAATGCGTTAAGACCCATACCAGGCGCAAGTCCAACAGGCCAAGTTTTTCCATAAAATGCCATTATGAAACATGCTAAAGCTGATGCTAAAATAGTTGCAGTATAAACTCCGCCAAAATCAAAACCACCATCTTTCAAAATTACAGGATTTAAAAACATTATATATGCCATTGTTAAAAACGTTGTAACTCCAGCAATTACTTCAGTCTTTAAATCTGTTTTATTTTTTTTAAATTCGAAATATTTTTCAAACATATTTTACCTCCACTAAATCATATATTCCAATTTTAGGGCAATTTTTACTTTTTAAAATTTACGAGTGTGGATCTTTTTGTGTTTATATTAAAAATATTC
>QCSF01000035.1 GCA_003209195.1 Pelagibacteraceae bacterium AG-470-E16
ATGCACCAGAGCAAGAATATATGCTACTTGAAACAAATATTGGTCATCCTGGCTGGGTTATAAAAAATAAAAAACGATTAATATTAGCTAACACTGATGAACATAAATCTTTTGTTAAAATTTTAAAAACTTTTCGAGCCGGGTCAGTTATTTACGCTCCAATAATAGTAAGCGACAAACTCATAGGTCAAATTATTTGTGCAAGTCAAGCTAGAAACGTTATGGAAGAAATTGATTTAATAACATTATGTGTTCTCTCAAATTTAATATCTTTTTATTGGATCAAGCTTAATGGAGAAGTTGAAATAAAAGATTTATACAATAAACTCAATGATAAAAAGTAATATCTTAATAAACAATTAAAAATTGGTAACATTTTTAAATAGTGTTTTTTTTTTATTTTTAAATACATTACAATATAAATTTAACAGGAGATAATTATGACACGAAAAATTATTGATTTAAGTTTAACTGTTGAGGATAATATGCCTGCTCACAAACTTTTTCAAAGCCCAATGTATTTACCGGCTTTAACGCATGATACAACTTTAAGTTTTGGTTTGGGTACAAAAGATGACCCAATGACTTTTCAAACTAACTATATAGGCATGTTAGATCACGTTGGAACACACGTAGATGCATTTAGACATGTAAATCCGAAAGGAAAACCTATAGATCAGATGCCTTTAGATTTGTTTATGGGAAAAGCAGTTTGTTTTGATTTACAGCATATTAAAGACCTTGAGGACATTACAGTTAAACATATGGAAGAGGCCGAAACCAAATCTGGTGTGAAAGTTGATGGCCATATAGTTTTACTTTGCACAGGGTTTCACAAAAGAAATTATAATGATAGAAAGCAAATTGTGTGGGGAAATCCACAATTAACAGCTGAGGCCACTCAATGGTTATTTGACAAAGGTTCAAAAATGCATGGTGTTGAAGGACCATCCACTGACAAACCCACAGAAAATACTTTTGCTCAACACCGTCTATGTAGGGATTTAGGTGTAAGCCACTTTGAATGGTTGGTAAATTTAGAGTCATTAGTTGGAAAAGGTGAATTTGAATTTATCGGTCTTCCTATTAAATTTAAAGAAGGCTCTGGATCACCAGTTAGAGCCGTTGCTGTTCTAAATGATTAAAATCAATAACTTATGGCAAACTCTTTAGATTTTAAAAGTGTATCAGAACTTTCGACGTTAATAAGATCTAAAGAAGTTTCGCCAGTTGAAATATTAAAACATACTATATCTAGAATTGACGAGTTAGAAAAAAAACTTAACACATTTGCATCTATTGATATCGATAGTGCGAAACAAATGGCAAAAGAGTCTGAAAAAAGAGCTCTAAAAGGTAACTTATTATCTGAGGTGGATGGTATCCCAACCTCTATAAAGGATTTAATTGCTCAAAAAGGTCATCCACAGAGATTTGGGTCGAAAACTACACCTGATGCTAAGCTAGAAATTGATGCACCGTCAGTTGAAAGATTAAGAAATGCTGGCGCGGTGTTGTTGGGAAAATCTACTACTAGCGAATTTGGTTGTAAAGCTGTAGGTGATAGTCCTTTGACTGGTATAACGCGAAACCCTTGGAATTTAGAAAAAACACCTGGAGGTTCTAGTTGTGGTGCTGCAGCTCAAGTAGCTTCTGGTATGTTGCCATTTGCAATTGGAACAGATGGTGGAGGTTCAGTTAGAATTCCTTCTTCACTTACAGGACTTTTTGGTATCAAAGCACAGTTTGGAAGGGTTCCAGTTTATCCAGTATCAGCGACACCGACATTAGCTCACGTTGGACCATTATGTAGAGATGTAACAGATGGAGCGATAGTTTTAAAAATAATTTCAGGTCACGACAGAAAAGACCCATTCTCGGTATCTCAAAATATTCCTAATTACGTTGGTGCTACAACAGAAAATACGAAATTAAAAGTTTTAGCAAGTTCTACTCTTGGTTATGCCAAACCAAATCAAGAAGTTTTGAGCATTTTTAACAAAGCGGTTCAGGATACAGAAAAATTAGGACATGAAGTTGAGATTAATGAAAAAATAATGGAGAATGATCCTGTACATTTGTGGAATGCGGAATTTTATGCTGGTGTAGGTACAAAATTAAGAGCTGTTATAGATAGTAAACCAGATCTTATAGATCCACCAATTTTAGAAGTTTTAAAAATTGCAATCAGTCAAAAAATGGAAAGTTATTATGACTCAGTATTTAATAGATATGCGCTTCGTGAAAAAATTAGACTGCTCTTTGAAAAATACGATTTACTCATAACCCCAACTTTACCATGTACCGCTTTTAAAGCAGGACAAGGTGTTCCTGATGAATTTCCTGACAGAAATATTGTTTCTTGGGTATATTATACTTATCCTTTTAATTTAACAGGGCAACCCGCAGCTTCGATGAATATAGGCTTTGATCAAAATAAGTTACCAGTTGGAATGCAAATAATTTCAAAAATTA
>QCSF01000036.1 GCA_003209195.1 Pelagibacteraceae bacterium AG-470-E16
CCCGGCACTGCAGCGACTGTTTCTAACACTACCGCTCTATGTCCATATCTTTTTTTAAAAAAAGTATCAGCTATTAATCTTAAAAATTTAGTAAAAAATAACGCAGTTTTATCACTCAAGTTTACAGGTTTATAATGCTTCAATGAATTTTTCATTTTTTAGAATATCTATATAATAAATAATTATTTGTATAATAAAATTTGATTATTAAAATTATTTTTTTTATTAAAGATTTCCAAATCTGCGGGGTTTATTTTATATAAATAAGAAGGGGCGTTTTGTTGCCAGGTGCCCCAGACCTCTATATAATTTAACTTTTAAAAAGTTTAAGTGCCTTATTTAATAATTCTTCAGATTTACCATGATTTCCATCTGAATGTGCTTTAACACCAGCATCATGAAGTTTTTGAGCTTGTTCAATTTTAGATTTAATTTTGCCTGCCATCATTGGACACGAACCAGCAAAAGCAGAAGTTGTAAACAGAATTAAAGTAAGTGTAATAACAATTTTTTTCATTATTTTCCTTTCATTTATCATTCTAAATTAAATCTTTTTATAATTTAATCACTGCGACTTTTGATCTTTTTAGGGTGCGTTCTATTGCCATTTACCGTAAACCACAGATCAAAGAATATATTCGATATTATACTATTATTCGATTTTTTAAATAACAGCAAAAAAATTTTATCAAATTTTTTTTTAAATTAAGTATAAAAAGTTTTAATTATGCAAAAATAGGTTTACGAAAAATAATTTCAAATTATTTAGATTACATGAAAGAACCTGTTTCAAACCGTTGTATTATCTGTGTTTAAACAAAGACAATTGAGAAACAAATCACTATAGAATTTGGAAAAGGCCATTTAAATACTAGCTCTAATTGTGTAAAATGTTATTCTAGTTATGTTTTTAATTGTATTACGTATCAGAATTTTTGACTAATAAAGATGAAATAAGAACTTAAGTAATGGCAAAAAATTTAGATAAAATCAAAGAGGTGTATATTAAGAAATTTTTGCCATTAGTAGTTGTGGTTATATTAATCATATTATTATGGAAATTGTTTTAATAATTATTTTAAGATAATTAATGTTAGATCTCGATAATTTTAAATTTGCTTTTAAACCTTTTCTTAGCCTCTTCTTTTTTAAAAACATCTAAGGCAAGACAACATTTAACAAATCTGAGTATAAGTATCATTTCATCATATCGTGTAAGATCCTTTTTTCTTGATGAAAATTTATGCCAATAATCTAATGTATATACTTGTTTGGTACCTGACTTGAGATTAATACTACTGAGTAATTCTTTATCTACTTTTTTGATGATATTAAATTTAACTTTATATGGAATGTTTTTAAAAAATTCTAAAATATTATTTCTATAATGTTAAAAGTCCTTTGGCTCAAAGATAGATTGATATTGTTTTTTTGTTCTTCTTAGCTCATTTTAAGATTTTTTAAATTAACATGTGGCATTAAGGATCTCAATTTAAATAATAACACGAATTTAGGAATATTGTACGCATTATTACTATTGAATTTAGTAAGGGTAACTATAATTCAGGCCCTATTTGTGTGAAGTGTTATTCTAACTACGTTTTTAATACCACGTATCAGGAATTTAAATCTAATACTCTAATTTTTTTTATTTTTAGTATAATAAATTGCTCCGAAAATTAGTGTGACAATAAGAATTTCAATTAACATCAAAGGGAAATTGATATCATAAGTCTCGAACATGGTGAAAATGAACTCCCAACCTCGATTACGACCGCTCCAAGTTACTGGAGGAAAAAGAAATATTAAAATTAATAGTGTGCAATAAATTTTTAATAATCTATCTTTTGGATCAATTAATATATTTTTTAAATTTATTAGTTTATCTTTTATATTCACTTCAAACATGGGCGTTAAGTTGCCTGATACTGATACTCTGAACTTTGTACCATTATTTTTATTATACACCATACGTGATAGTTTAGAATCTAAAATTTCGAGGAAAATTTCTACATAAATCAGTAAGGATTATGCTAGATTAGTAGATCATGAAAATATTTTTAAAATACAAATAAGGAGGTAAATATGGGAATATTAGTCAAAACTGAAATTACAATCAGTAAAGGATTTAAAAACTGGAAAAAGATGGTTTATGCTCAGGACGAAAAATTAAAAGAACATGGAATAAAGTTTATTTTTGCAGGCACAGAAAAGGATAATCCATCAAAACTACATGCGGTAATGCAATTTCCAAACATGGAAGCACTCCAAGCTTTTAAG
>QCSF01000037.1 GCA_003209195.1 Pelagibacteraceae bacterium AG-470-E16
GCCGTCACATGCAAAAATTTTACAAACAGCCGATATCGTTTTTTGGATTGGAGAAGATATTGAGACTTTTTTAGAAAAATCTTTAAGTTCACTATCAAAAAAGGCAAAAGTAATTGAGCTGATGCAAATTAGTCAGATAAAAAAATTAAAATTTAGAGAGAAAAATATTTTTGAGGTAAGTCATGACGATCATGGACATAAGAAACATGACGATCATGGACATAAGAAACATGACGATCATGGACATAAGAAACATGACGATCATGGACATGCGCATGGTGAATTTGACCCTCATATATGGTTGGACCCAATGAATGCAAAAATTATTCTTAAAGAAATGACTAAAGAGCTAATCTTGTTAGACAAAAAAAATGCATCAAAATACAAGGCAAATTTAAGAAATGCACATATTAAAATTGATAAACTCGTTATGGATATAAATTTTAAGATTAATAAAAGTGCAAAGTACATTGTATTTCATGACGCTTATCAGTATTTTGAAAATCGTTTTGGACTCAAAACTCTAGGAGCATTAACAGTTAATACTGACATTTTACCAGGCGCAGAACAATTGAAGAATATTAGAAATCTAATAAAAAAAGAAAAAGCAAAATGTATTTTTTCAGAGCCACAATTTAATCCTAAAATAATAAAAGCAATTGCAAAGGACACCAATATTAAAACAGGCGTATTCGATCCTCTTGGAGCTGATTTAAAAAATAATGAAGATTTATATTTAAAGTTAATAATTAATTTGTCTAATTCTTTAAAAAACTGCTAAATCTTTTTGCTCTTTCGCTTGCAGTCTTTAATTGCCCGCAGGCTCCCAAAATATCATCACCTCTTGATTTTCTCAACGTAACTATATGGCCGTTTTTTTGAACTATTTCGATAAATTTCAAAGTTTGTTCGTATGTTGAAGGCGTATATTTTACACCTGGCCAAGGATTAAATTGAATTAAATTTAATTTACAAGGAAATTTTGACATTATATTTGATAACTGTTTAGCACATTTAGCGCTGTCATTAATGTTTTTTAACAGTACATATTCTATAAATATTTTATTTTTATTTTCTTTTGTGTAATGATTACAATCTTCGATTATATTTTTAATATTAAATTTTTTATTGATAGGCATTAGAGAATTTCTAATATTATTATTTGGTGCATGCAAAGATAATGCGAGATAAGTACCAATTTCATTAGCAGCTTTTTTAATATTTGGAGATATTCCAGATGTTGAAATAGTGATTCTTTTATTTGAAAAGTTAAGACCATTTGTATCTTTTAAAATTTGAACTGATTTTTTTACATTCTCAAAATTATATAATGGTTCACCCATACCCATATATACTATATTATTTATTTTCTTTTGTTCAAACCATTCATTAAGTTCATCTTTTGCAACCATTATTTGATTTATAATTTCATTAGATGACAAATTTTTTACTAAAGGTTGTGTCCCCGTATGACAAAACTTACAATTTAATGTACAGCCAACTTGTGAAGAAATACAAAGTGTTCCATGACTCTCTGATGGAATATAAACAGTTTCTACTAAATTTTTATCCTTTAGTTCTAGCAACCATTTGATAGTCCCATCTTTGGATAACTGCTTTTTTTTAATTTTTAGTCTTGTGAAATTAATCTTATTTTCTATCGCTTTAATTATTTCACTTGGTAAATTAGAAAATAATGAAGGTTTAAAATAACCTTTTTGATAATAAAACTTCCATATTTGGTTAGTTCGCATTGATAATTTTTTTCTATCAAGATCAATAAATATTTTTGAAAATTTTTTTTTTACATCTAAGTAATTAAGATCAGCAAAATTGATCATAATATAATCATCATTAAATCAAAAAATTTTATTTATAATATAGAATGAAGCCCCAACTAAAATAATAGCAAACATAACACTTTGTATCCAAAAGTTTAGAAGCTTATTAAAAGGTGCTTTTGTAAATTTTTCCCAAGGTATAAAGTAATATGCAATTAAAGTTACTAAAATAAAAAATAAAATTATTTCAGATAATTTAATTGTCATTTTTGATATTTTGATTTCCACTCTTCGTATGACATTCCATAAATATATT
>QCSF01000038.1 GCA_003209195.1 Pelagibacteraceae bacterium AG-470-E16
GATTTGATGAAAATATCAATTGTTCAATTAGCGGACCAATATATTTTTTTTGTAGAAAAAATAAAAAAAAATTTAGAGATTGCTGCAGACTTTTTAGTCATGGCTTCTTGGCTAGCATACCTGAAATCTAGATTATTACTGCCAGATGATGATAATGAGGATTTTTCTGCAACACAAATGGCAGAAAAGTTAAAATTGCAGTTAAGAAAATTAGAGATGATAAGATTATTATCTGATCAGTTAATGTCAAAAAAACAAATAGGTATCGATATTTTTTATAGAGGTATTAAAGAGGGTATTAAACCCAAAAATACACCTAAATATTCGGCATCTTTATATGAATTGATTAAATCGTATGCTAATTTTAAAAGAAGAATAAATTTTTCATCCATAAATATTACAAAATTAAAAATTTATACTATGGATGAGGCAATTAAAAAAATTACTTCTATGTTTTCTAAATTAAATGATTGGTGTGATTTATCTGTTGCAATTCCAAATAATTTTAAGATAAAAAAAAAGTTAAGGAAAACTGGTTATGCAGGCTCATTTGTTGCAGGTTTAGAATTAGCAAAAGAGGGTAGTTTATTAATTAAACAAGAGAAGTTATTTGATAAAATTTTTATAAAATTTAAAAAATGAAAAAAAGTGAAAAAAATTTAATTGAGGCTATTTTATTTTCAGCATTAGAACCGCTTGATATAAATACAATAAAATCAAAAGTAAAATCAGGTACTGACGTTCTTAAGATTCTTTATGATATACAAAAAGATTATTCAGATCGTGGAGTGAATTTAGTAAATTTAGCAGAGAAGTGGTCTTTTAGAACGTCTCAAAATTTATCAGATAAATTAAAAAAAGAAATTATAGTCCAAAAAAAACTCTCAAAAGCGGCAATAGAAACACTGGCAATTATTGCTTATCATCAGCCTGTAACAAGATCCGAAATTGAAGAGATTAGAGGTGTTTCTTTCAGCACAGGAACATTAGAAATATTGTTTGAGCTAGGTTGGGTAAGACCAAAAGGTAGAAAAGATGTGCCTGGAAAACCATTAATGTACGTAACTACAGATAAATTTTTAAATCATTTTAATATTAACAGTTTAGAGGATTTACCTAATGCAGAAGAACTATTAGCTGCTGGATTAATTGATAACAGAGTTGATAGCTCAATATTTGGAACTACAAAATTTATTGAAAAAGATTCTATAGACAATAAAGACAAGATTTATTCAAATAATGACGATACGATTAGTAAAAGCCTCGATGATGAAAGTATAAAATAATTAACTTGAATTTATATTCAATTTAACTATATTTAGCATATGGCACCAAGTTTTTGGCAAATAGCAGTAGTTGTAGCTCTAGTAGTCCTTCTTTTTGGCAGAGGTAAAATCTCGTCTCTTATGGGTGATGTCGCTAAAGGTATAAAGAGTTTTAAAAAAGGCATATCAGAGGAGAGTACCGAAACTAAGCCAATATCTGAAAACGATAACAATAAATCTGAAAGTTAATTAAATGCCTCAGATAGGATGGTCTGAGCTAATTGTGATTGTGATTTTGGCAATACTTATAATTGGACCAAAGGATATTCCTGTTGTACTAAAAAAAATTGGATCCTCAGTAAAAAAGATTAAATCCTATGTATCAAACATTCAAGATGACATCGAAAATTCAATAGAACTAGAGTCAGAAATTAAAAAAGACAAAAAAAATAAAAAATCATAAATGCCTGAGAAAAAATCGACTGTTAGTGAGCATCTAATAGAATTAAGAAGCAGGTTAGTAAATTCAATTATTTTTTTAATTATTACATTTGTTGTTTGTTACTATTTTTCTGAAGATATTTACAATTTCTTAGTAGATCCATACGCTGAGGCAGTAAAAGATGATGGAAATGATAGAAGGTTAATTTTTACGGCATTACATGAGACCTTTTTAACTTATATAAAGCTAGCATTTTTTTCAGCTTTTTTTTTTTCTTGTCCATTAATTTTAATTCAAATTTGGAAATTTATAGCTCCAGGTTTATACAAAAA
>QCSF01000039.1 GCA_003209195.1 Pelagibacteraceae bacterium AG-470-E16
ACTTATAATAAAAAAACTCTCTTTAAAATTGTGAAATATGTAAAAATAAGAAAAATTAAATACGTTTTAGCTTCATCTGTGGTACCAAAAGTTTATAATTCTTTTAAAAAAAACTTATCAAAAGAAAAGATTAAGGTTTATGAATATAAAGACAAAAAAATAAATAAGTTTATAAAAATAAACGTAAAAAATAAAAAACAAGTTGGATCAGATAGAATTGTAAATGCTTTCGGAAGCTTAAATTATTATAAAGAAAACTGCATAATTATTGATTTTGGTACAGCGACAACTTTTGATATAGCAGATAAAAATAATATTTATCAAGGTGGTATTATAGCACCAGGAGTAAAATTATCACTTCAAACATTAAATAGATTTACAGCAAAATTACCCCTAGTTAAACTTAGTATACAAAAAAAAGTAATTGGAAAAGATACACAATCTGCAATTAATTCTGGATTATTTATTGGATATAGTTGTTTGATAAACGGAATTATAGATAAGATTTTGAAAGAAACAAAAAAAAAATATTTGATTATTTTAACTGGAGGTTATTCGAAAATTTTTAAAAATAAAATAGATCATAAATGTATTATTAATAAAGATATCACCCTTTACGGTCTTGCTTTATCCGTTAAAAAAAATAAAAAGGTTTTTAGTGAAAAAAAATAATGAAATCCTTTTTTGTCCATTAGGAGGTTCAGGTGAAATAGGAGCAAATATGAATCTTTATGGTTTTGGGGCAATTAATAATTATAGATGGATCATAGTCGATTGTGGAATTACCTTTGCTGAAGAAAGTGTTCCAGGTGTAGACGTAATTATACCAGACCCAGACTTTGTTTATCAAAATAAAGATAAATGTTCCGGGATAGTAATTACACATGGTCATGAGGACCACATAGGTGCTTTAACATATGTATGGCCAAATTTGAAAACTTACATTTACGCAACACCATTTACCGCAGCTTTAATAAGAGAAAAATTTAAAGAAAAAAGAATTAAAATAGATGATTATTTAAAAATCATACCTTTAAATGGAGAGATTGATTTAAACTTTTTAAAAATAAATCTTGTTTCTTTAACGCACTCAATTTTAGAACCAAATGCATTATTATTTGAATATGATGACAAAAGGATCTTTCATACTGGGGACTGGAAATGTGATCTTAACCCAATGATAGGCGATAATATTAATGAAAAAAAATTAAAACAAATTGGAGACAAGGGAATACTTGCAATGATTTGTGATTCTACTAACATTTTTACAGCTGGAAGGTCAGGTTCTGAAAAGGATGTTAAAGAAAATATGCTTCGTATTTTTAAAAAACAAAAAAATAGAATTTTAGTTACTACTTTTGCATCTAATGCAGCAAGGATGCACACAGTTTTTCAATGTGCCGAGGAAGTAGGTCGTCAAGTAAGTTTAGTTGGTCGTTCAATGCACAGAATTTTCAATACTGCCAAATCTTGTGGTTATTTTTCTAATTTAAAACCTCCGATTGAACCTCGAGAATCAAAGAAAATACCAAAAAATAAAATTGTTTATTTATGTACAGGCAGTCAAGGTGAGCCACGGGGAGCTATGAATAGAATTTGTAATCAAGAACATCCTGATGTTGAAATTGTACATGATGATACTGTAATATTTTCATCTCGTATAATACCAGGAAACGAAAAGAAACTTTATTCAATGCATAACATATTAGTGAGGAGAGGAATAAATGTTATTTCGGAGGAAAATGCTTTTATTCATGTTTCTGGACATCCTGGTAGAGAAGAAATGAATGAAATGTATGATTGGATTAGACCTGAAATATCCATTCCTGTGCATGGTGAACATCGTCATTTAAAAGAGCACAATAATTTTGCTAAAGAAAAAAAGATAAACCAACCTATGCTAATAGAAAATGGTGACGTTATTAAAATTTTTCCTGGCAAGGCAAAGATAGTTAATAAAGTAAATTGTGGTAAACTTTTTGTCGATGGAAATCGTTTAATCGATGGAGAGTCT